>JBHIEF010000320.1:0-3755 GCA_046760465.1 Armatimonadota bacterium
CATACGCAAGGGCCTCCCGCCACGCCGCCGCGAGTGACCTCGCGTGCCGCTTGCTGAGGCTGCGGAGCACCTCTGGGCGACCCGCCCGTTGCCGCCCGAGCGCGTGAAAGACCCGGGAGGGTACTTCCCCGGGTACAGAAGCGTGCAGATGACGCAAGGACGCCCGGGTTGGGGAAGGCACTCCGGGTGGCACCGACGCAGCGTGCCGGGTCTACTGACCGATGCGCAAAGGGCACGCGCCTTGCCTCCGTGCCCAAGAGGCGGACGCCATCGGCGACGCGGCTCAGTAAGCCCCTGGCGCTTGCGGACTGGCGTGCACATACGGCGTCGACTTCCACGGTCAGAACGCGGGAGTTCTCGACCGCGAAGGCCCGCGGGAGAGGAGAAAGCCCGCTCTCGAAGCCCACGGCCAACGGACGCAAACCGCGGCTGCGTGCGCTCGTCCGTCGTGCGACGTGATGGACAATGTGTGTGTGCCCACATGCCCGCGTGTTACGGGGTGATGCGATGGTTGGCCACACGTAGTCTGAGCTTCGCGGCCTCGGCGCGCCCTGCGCAGACCCCGGCCGCGGAGCCCCCGACCCGGGGAAGGGGCTCACGCATCCGTCTGCTGGAAGGCCGTCCAGGGAGACCGGGCCCGAGCGGGAGTTCAGCTGCTCGCCGTGGAGAGGGCGCAGCGGGCTCATCGCAGCGCCCCCCATACCAGGCCCAGTGGCCTCGCGCTCCTCACACCGCACCTTGCGTTGTGGGAGACCCGAGAGCCTGAAGAGGAGGGGTGTGTGAGCCTCCGGGAGGGCGCGAAGGCTCCCCATCTTGGCCCCTGAGCCGTTCCAGCCGTCCTACTGGCGGGTGCTATTGGCGCCCACCCCCCGTCACCCTTCGTTCTGCTTGATGCGGCACTGCACGCCAAGAGGCCTCTCCCGCACCTTTGGGCCCGCGGGGCGCAATCAAGCCGGATTCTGGCAGCGCCCAAGAGGTTGCAGGCCTAGCATCCCGGGCCGCTTCCCGGGCACTAAAGCCCCACCCATGCCGCACGTCAGCAGGATACCCCAGCGCCGCGTCGGCGTCTTCAGATGCCCAGGGCCCGGTCGCGCGCTGCGCACAGGATGTCGCGCTCCTCCACGTCCAGACAAGCTAGCCAGTAACCGCACATCACCAGAGCCGCGTATGCCACCGCGGTCACTAGCACAGCGACGAAGCCACTGGCCTCCCACAGGAAGAACGGTAGGCTCCCGAGCACGGCCACGGCGACTGGCTTCAGGACTCGCAGTCCATACGGCTGGACCCTGAGCAGCACACAGACCTGGCCCAGCCGCGCAAGGCCCCCCAAGCCCATCACCCCGGCGGCAGCAGCGGCTGCACCGACGGCCCCGTACCGTGGCGCCACCAACCAGCAAGCGCCAATGTTGAGTGCGGCAAAGGCGAGGTCGTTAGCGAGGTGAAGCCATTGGTGGCCCGACATTAGGAGCAGCCAGCCGCCACTCCCAGTTGCCACCTGCGCCATCGCCCCCGCACACATGAGGGCCAGCGCGCCAGTGCCTGCAGTGAACTCGGCACCGAGGATGCCGAGAACGCCTTGTCTCTGCGCGACGGCAAACAGCATCAACGGCAGAGCACCGGCAATGGCCCACCTACTCACTGTCTGGAACAACTGCTGCAGCCGCTCTGTCTCGCCCTGCGCATGGAGGTCGGCTACGATGGGACCGAACACCTGATACAGAGCATCTGGGACGAAGATGCCAATTGTGCAGACGAGCAGTGCGGCGTTGTAGATGCCTGCTTCCGCAGTCGTGCACCGGGCTCCCAACACGAGCACGTTGGCCCGCGCGAGGCCGAACGAGGCCAGCCCCCCCGCGGCCAAAGGGAGCCCAAACGCCAGCAGCGAGGAAGCCCGCGACGCGAACCCGACTCCAGTCTCGCGAAGCTCAGGGAAGATCCTGCTCGTTAGAATTGCAGAGGCAAGCAGCCACACGAGTCCGCCTACCACTACTGCCCACGCTGCTGCCTCCGCACCGAGACCGCGCCGCCACAGCACCAAGAACACGGCAAGAGACGCGACCCTGTTCGCCAGCGCGCCTACCACCTTGGGTGTAACGACCCGCCTCCCCAAGCCGGCAGAGGCAAATACGAGTGCCGCCCCTGTGAAGGGCAGTGCGGGCGCCATCACCCGCAGCAGGCGTGCAAGCCCGCGCGAGTGGAAGACGCCCGAGGCTACCCTATGCGCGAGGATGAACAGGAGCGCGGCGGCGGACGCGGTCCCCGCTACTGACAGCCGAAGCCCGGAAACCAGCGCGCTCTTCGCTCCGCCGTGCTCCTCCCGGCCGTCGCTGATCGCCACGAACCGCGCGACACTCCACGGCATCCCCAGCGTTAGCGAGTCCCGCAGCGCCTCGCAGACCGATCGGGCGAGTGCATACAGGCCGTAGCCGGCCACGCCGAGGCAGCGAGCGTATACTGGCCCCACAGCAATGCCGATCGCTTGGTCGAGCAGGCGACCGGTCAGGGCAAGCGCGCCCCCCTTGGCGATCCTGCGGAGTTCTGTGCGCGTCGCCGGTTCTTGCCCGTCCGTTCTCATCTCTTGGCCCGCGATCCGTCGGGGTCACCTGCCACGCCGCGTCGGTCGGGACCGCCTTCCAGCAACGCACGGTAGACAGCGTCAAGCTGCTCTGCGAGCCGGCCAAGCCCAAACTCCGACCTCACGAACTCGCGCCCGCGGCCTCCCATCTCTCTGCGGAGCCCCGCATCGGCCAATAGCTCGAGTACGCGACAAGCGATGCCGCGAGCATCGTCCGGCGGGACCAGAAAGCCGGTGATGCCGTCCAGCACCGCTTCGTTCGTGCCCATGACGTCCGTTGCCACGATCGGCAGACCAGAATGGGATGCCTCCAAGACCGCCCGCGGCAGTCCCTCCCAGCGCGAGGTCAGGAGGAACACAGTTAGCTGTGGTAAGAGAGTGGGAACATCCTGCCTCTCGCCCAGCAGATGTACACGTCCACGTAGGCCAAGCTTGTCCCTCAATGTCGCCGCTCGCGCGAAGAGCGGGCCGCCGCCCACTGCCAGAAACCGGACGGCCGGTCGTCTGGCGCATACGAGGCTCGCGGCGCGCAGGAACAGCGGGTAGTTCTTCTGATGGCTGAACCGCGCAACCGTGCCGACCAGCGGCGTACCTCGCGAGAGGCCCAGGTCCTTGCGCAGGTCCGCGTCGCGCGGGCGCCGAGATGCGAACTCCGAATCGTCCACGGCGTTATACACGACCTCTGCAGTCATCCCTGTCGCCCGGAGGAAGTCCTCCGCCATGCCCCTGCTGACTGCCAGCACCACGGTGCGCCCGTGTGCGGCAAGGCGGTACGCGAGGCGGTGTGGCCACGTACCCCACTGTCCGTCGCGTCCGCGGATATGCGCCACTGTAGGGATTCCGTGCATGTGGGCCACCAATCGGCCGAGCGTGTTCGCGTAGCCAAGGTGGGTGTGGACGAGATCGGGCCTTACACGTCTAATGGCCCGCCAGAAATGAGCCGCTATGGCAAGTCTGCGATGACCCGTGGCCGACTCGTCGGCTAACGTGTGTACCGGAATGCCACGAGCGATGAAGCGACCCACGAGAGCCCCGCCGTAGACGCTGACTACGTGTGCGTCATACCTGTCCGCTAGCGCCACACAGAGGTTCAGCACCCCGTGTTCCGCCCCGTACGGGCGGAGGCTCTCTATGACGTGCAACACTCGAGGCCTGGGCATGCAGGCACTCCCTCTCATCC
>JBHIEF010000321.1:0-3721 GCA_046760465.1 Armatimonadota bacterium
CCAAAAGTTGCACTTAGTGCCTGACCCATCTCTGGGTCTCCTCCAACTCCTGCCCGTCCTCCTCCCCCTCCTCGCGCACGTGCTTGACGTGGCGCCAGACCCAGAACACGATGCCGGCGAGGATGGCCAGCCCGATCACCGTGTCGAAGCCGTGAAAGTACGTCTTGATGGCCTCCCAGTTCTCGCCCATCACCATCCCGATGTAGGCCAACCCCGTGCTCCAGATGACCGACCCCACGAAGCTGTAGACCAGGAACCGGGGCAGGTTGGCCCGGGCGATGCCCGCCGGCAGGGAGATGAAGGTGCGCACCACCGGCATCAGCCGCGACCAGAAGGCGGTGGCGTCCCCGTACCTCTCAAACCACCGGTCCGCCAGCTCCAGGTCGCGCCGGCTAAACAGCACGTACTTGCCGTACTTGACGATGAAGGGCCGGCCGCCGTAGTAGCCGATGTAGTAGCTCACCCACGAGCCCAGCATGCAGCCCAGGCCCCCGGCCAGACCCGCCAGCCACACGTTGAAGCGCGGGTCCTCCCCCGAGCACAGGAAGCCCGAGAAGGGCATGATGATCTCCGAGGGCAGCGGGATGTTGGCCGATTCGATGGCCATCAGCACCACGATGCCCCCGTAGCCGAGCGCGTCAATCACGCCCATCACGAAGGCCGCCACGGCGGCCATTATCTTCCCGATCACCGGTTCCCTCCACTGGCGCTGGGGGCCGCGCTGCGATAGGCGCCCGAACCTGCCGGGCGCCCGTCTGTGCCGACTGGCTTCTCGGGAACCCGCTCTCTCACCTCCTGCACCTGGCGCGAGGTAAGCACGTCATGCGTGGCGAACGGGAATCCGTACTCCGCCGACCCCAGGAGGCTCGTCCGCCATGCAATGGTCCCGCATATTGTGCTCCGCCCTGGCCGCTTGCTTCATTGTGGCCGCCTCGGCCCAACAGACCAAGACCCTCATCGAGTGGACCTTCGACCGAGCGGGCGACCGCGAGGGTTGGCAGCAGTCCGGCCACATGGCCGACGTGCGCGTGGCCGAGGGTGCCCTGATGGGCCGCGCCACCGACTGGGACCCCATCGTCGTCGGGCCGCAGTTCGAGATCCAGGCCACTCCCTGGCAGTGGATCGAGACGCGGATTCGCTCCACCGAGACGGGCACGGCCGAGTTCTTCTGGAGCAACACCATGCAGGGCGAATATGGCCCCTTCACGCCCGGCAAGGAGACGCGCTTCGGGCTCCAGGGCGACGGCCAGTATCACGTATACCGCATCTACCCCTACTGGCAGGCCGAGCGCAAGATCATCATCCTGCGCCTGGACTTCCCGGCGGGTGAGGGCGAGTATGCGGTGGACTACATCCGCGTCGTCGAGCCGGCTGATCTACCGGAGCCGGTGCCCGCCGACTTCGACTTCTCCCGCGGCCCCTCCGGCTGGAGCGCTCGCGGAAGCGTCCAGGTCGAGCCAGGCCAAGACGGGCTGACCGTCCGCGCCAAGTCCGATTCAGACCTCCTCGTCAGCCCGCCGCTGGATGCAGATGCCCAGGCCAGCCGCTTCGCCGTCGTGCGCATCAGTGTCGGCCGGGCACTGGAACACGGCGGAAACGCAGCGGAGCTGCTCTTCGCCTCCAGCGGCGCCAACGGCCAGCACGCGGCGCGCTTCTACCCGCGTGCCGACGGCCAGTTCCACACCTACAACCTCCCCATGAGCCAGTTCCCCGAGTGGCGCGGCCGCATCGTCCAGCTCGCGTTCCGCCCGCCCCTGGGGGCGGATTCTGTGCGCCTGGCCTCGCTCAAGATGGCGCCCGAGCCCGGTGGCCGCCCGGACGTGGTCATCACCTGGCTGGGCTGCCGCGACGCCATCCCCCGCGCCGGCGCCGACACCGCCGTCGAGGCGCGCATCGAGAACCTGGGAGCCACGCCGACTGGCCCCGTCCAGGTGAAGTTCGGCCTGCCGCGCGGCCTGACGCCGCTGGGCCCCACCACCCAGACCATTGACTCCCTGGTCTATCGCGACCCCGTCACCGTCGCCTGCCCCGTGCGGTCCCCCCGGGCCATTGGCCGCAGCGTGAGCGTCCAGGTCAGCGGGGACGGCTTCCCTACAGTGAGCGAACAGACCAGCATCGCCTTCACTCCTCGGATCAGGCTGCCGCAGACGAACTACGTCCCCGAGCCTCAGCCGGTGGAGACCGACTACCAGGTGGGCATCTACTACTTCCCCGGCTGGTGGAACTACGGCCGCTGGCTGCCCATCATGGACTTCCCCGCGCGCAGGCCCGTCCTCGGCTGGTACCAGGAGGGCCTCCCCGAGGTGGCCGACTGGCACATCAAGTGGGCCCTGGAGCACGGCATCAGCTTCTTCATCTACGACTGGTACTGGGACCGTGGCGCGCGCCAGCTCGAGCATGCCCTGCACGACGGGTTCTTCCAGGCCCGCTACCGCGATAGGTTCAAGTTCTGCCTGCTGTGGGCCAACCACAACCCCAAGGGCTCCTCCTCCCTCGAGGACTGCGAGGCCGTTACGCGCTTCTGGGTGGACAACTACTTCCAGCGCCCCGAGCACCTCACCATCGAGGGCAAGCCCGTCGTCGTCATCTTCTCCACCCGCCGCCTGACCGACGACCTCGGCCACGAGAACGTCAGCACCGCCTTCGACCGCATGAGGCAGATATGCCGCGACGCGGGCTTGCCGGGCCTATACATCGTCGCCTGCACCTACAGCCACGACCAGCCCGGCCTCCAGGCGCTCGTGGACGAGGGCTACGACGCGGTCTCGGGCTACAACTACCCCGGCCTGGGTGCCGGCGCCAGCAAGTTCGCGCACGTGGACAGCATGCTCGAGGGCTACCTGACCCACTGGACCAGTACGCTCGACGTGGACCTCATCAAGGAGATTCCCGTCCTCTCCGGCGGCTGGGACTCGCGCCCCTGGCACCACGAGAAGGCCCTGGTCCGCTACGGCCTGGACCCCACCAACTTCGAGGCACACTGCCGCGACGCCAAGCGCCTGCTGGACGAGCGCGAGCAGGAGCCCAAGCTGAAGATGTGCTTCCTGGAGGCCTGGAACGAGTTCGGCGAGGGCAGCTACGTCGAGCCCCACCGCCAGTTCGGCTTCGGCTATCTGGACGCCCTGCGCCGCGTCTTCACCAACGCTCCTGATCGGCACCAGGACGTCATCCCCGCCGACGTGGGCCTGGGCCCCTACGACTGCGAGAAGCCCAAGGCCCTCAGCGAGTGGACCTTCGACGACGGGCAGCAGGGCTGGACCGGCGCCATGGGCATGCGCGACCTGCGCGCCGAGGCCGGAAGCCTGGCGGCCACCACGGTCAGCAGCGACCCCGCCTTCTTCGGCCCGGGCACCCGCGTGCGCGCGGCTGACCACCCCTTCGTCGCCATCCGCATGAAGCTGACGATGCCTGCCCTGCGTAGCGCGGACGCGCGAAGCAGGGACACCGCCCAGCTCTTCTGGAGCACCACTGCCGGCGGCATAAGCGAGGCTCAGAGCATGCGCTTCGAAGTCACCGGCGACGGCCAGTGGCACGACTACCGCGTCCCGGTGCACGAGAACCCGACCTGGCGCGGCGTGGTCACCAACCTGCGCTTCGACCCCTGCAACCAGCCCGACGTCGAGGTGTGGGTGGACTACATCAAGTTCGCGAGACAGTGAGCGCCGGGGGCAAGTGGTAGCAGGGCCCCGCTCCTGCGTGCACATTGCGTGAGGCGGCGCCG
>JBHIEF010000322.1:0-3670 GCA_046760465.1 Armatimonadota bacterium
AGGGGGTGGTCAGCCAGCAAGCCCGTACCACCTCTGGCCACCGCCGCAGGCTAAAGCCTGCGACTACCCACAACGCCCCCAGCTAGGGCCGGGAGTAGATCTGCGCAAAACGCGCGAAGGAGCGGTCATAGGTCTTCTCCACCTCGGGCGGGAAGCAGCAGCCCGGCAACTCGTTGCGGGACAGATGGGACCGAATACACTCGCAGCAGTTGCCTCGCTTGTCGCAGGCCATGTAGGTGCAGGTGCAGCCTGCCTTGTTCGCCTCGAGCTGTACGCATTCCATGCTTGGGTGTCCTTCCTTTCTTGCCGCGGGGAATGGTAAGACGCCTATTCGACGCGCGTCCCTCCATTCCTCGCCAGTGGGTCGGCCATTCCTGGCCGGCCTCGCTCCCGAACAGATTGTGCCGACTTAGCGCTGGTACTGCTCTGCGAAGTGGCTTCGCTGCGCAGCACGAGACGGGGGTCTGGGGAGTCGGCAGAGCTGCGCACTCGCACCACCGCGCTGCGGCCGGGTGCCCGGCCGCCCCGCGCTAAGTGCGCACAACCTGAGCCAAGTGGCCGGGCTGGAAAGCCCGACCTACGGCGACCGGCGAGCAGGTTGATCCGGCCCGAGGCAGAACCTATGGGCAAACTCGACCAGCAGGGAGGCAGAGGCATGTCCGAGGTCAAGATCGGCGTTATCGGCGCCGGCGGCAACAACACCGGCCACATGCAGCGGCTCAGCCAGATCGAGGGAGTGAGCTTCGTAGGCGTCTGTGATGTTGAAAAGGACCGGGCCAAGCAGGCGGCGGACCAGTTCGGCGGCAACGTCTACACCGATCACCATCCCTTGCTCGACCAGGAGGAGATGGACGCGCTCTACATCAGCGTGCCGCCCTTCGCGCATTCGGACGCCGAGATCCTGGCCGCGCAGAAGGGCGTGCACCTCTTCGTGGAGAAGCCGGTGTGCCTGGACATGGACCTGGGCCTGAGCATTCTGGACGCAATCGAGAGCAATGGCGTGCTGTCCTGCGTGGGGTATCAGCTTCGCTACACCGAGGCCACTCAGCGGCTGAAGTCCTACCTGGCGGGCAAGCAGGTGGCGCTGATCTCCTCCCACCGCTGGGGCGGCCTGCCCGGGACCCCGTGGTGGCGGGTGATGGAGGAGTCCGGCGGGCAGCTCGTGGAGCAGACCACCCACCAGGTGGACATCATGCGCTACATGATCGGCGACATCGTGGAGGCCTACGCCAAGTACGCCACGCTGGTGATGGGGGATCTACCCAACTTCACCATCCCCGACTCGCAGGTGGTCATCTTCGAGTTCGAGGCGGGCACGCTGTGCACGCTTTCCACCTCGCCCATGTGCAGCGAGGGCGGCGGCAAGGGCGACACCGTGTTCCTGCTGGAGAATCAGTCGCTGAGCTGGGGCACGCAGGCCATCGAGGCCCACCCGCCCGTGCCGGAGCTGGAGTTCGAGCCGCAGCCCAGGCCCAGCATTGACGAGGTGTTCGTGGACGCGGTGCGCACGAAGGACCAGTCCAAGATCCTGTCCTCCTACCGCGACGCCCTGCTGACCCTCGACGCCACCCTGGCCGCCAATGAGTCGGCGGCCACCGGCAAGCCGGTGAGGACCAGGATGACGGGCGGGTAGGCAGGAGGCTTGGCCCGCTCCGACGAACAGGCGCCTGCCGCCCATCGGTGCCGCACCCGCCATTGATAGAGGTGACTACCTAATGGCCGAATTCGCCGAATTCGGGAAGTGGACGGCCTTCGGGCTGGCGCTGGCTGAGACCTCGCTGGAAGCCATCGAGTCGCTCGGGGGCAAGGGGACGGAGGTGGTGGAGGGGCGGCCGCCGGGCTACCGGGAGTTCGACCCCGAGGTCATCGGCGTGGATAAGAAGGCCGAGGACACCATCATCGAGGGCCTGCGGGGCAGCGGCGCGCAGGTGACCGTGCTGTCGGAGGAGGCCGGCCGCATCGAGCTGCCCGGCGACCCGGCCAAGGCGGGCGACCTGACCGAGCCCGTCTACTGCATCATTGACCCCTTCGACGGCAGCATGCTCTACCGCCGGCAGATTCCCGCCTTCTGGTACACCTGCCTGGCCATCTACGACATGGGCAAGCAGCCGCTCTGCTCCGTGGTGGTGGACGTGCTCCAGCGCACGGTGGACTTCGCCAACCAACAGGGCGCCTACACGGCCACCTACTCGGACGGCAGCCTGTATGCAGTCAAGGAGGTCGAGCCCTCCGACGTCACGGAGCTTTCCGAGGCGTTCTTCGAATCCTACATGATGAAGCCGCCGTATATGTACCCGACGGCCAGCAAGTTCGAGCCCCTGTTCCAGCAGGGCAAGTTCATCCTGCCCAACGGCGGCCCCTGCGGGTTCGCCGACGTGGCCAAGGGCAAGGTGGACGTCTACGTGGCCGTGCAGGAGGCGGCCGTGGAGGTCTTCACCGGCATGCCCATCGCCGAGCGCGCGGGCGCGGTGGTGACCACCTTCGATGGCCGGCAGGTGGCCTTCGAGGAGGACCTGAACAAGAACTTCGCCGTGGTCTGCTCGGCCAACGAGCAGCTCCACCACCAGGCGCTGGCGGAGATCGCGAAGTTGGGTGTGTGAGGGGTGGGCTGGCTGGGCGGTGGGTAGTCGCGGGCTTCAGCCCGCGGGGGTGGGCCAGCTGTGGGGGGGCAACGACGCCACCCTCCGCCACCTCCGCAGGCTCAGCACGCCACCGCCGGCCGAAAGACCTGCGACTACCACGGCAAAGGACCGGCAGCAGGCAACAGCACCAAAGGAGGAGCACAGTGCTTTCGCCACAGGACTTCTTCGATCTCTCGGAGTTTCGCCACGCAGCGCTGTTCGAGGGCCTCGAATACGTGTGGGAGGTGCTGCCCAAGATCGAGGGGTACATCGAGGAGCACCTCAAGCCCGGCTGCGACGGCGAGATCATGGACGGGGCGTGGGTGAGCGAGCAGGTCTACATCGGCAAGGGCACGGTGGTCGAGCCCGGTGCTATGATCAAGGGCCCGGCCCTCATCGGCGAGGGCTGTGAGATACGCTCGGGGGCCTACGTGCGCGAGAACGCGATACTCGGCGACGGGGCGGTGCTGGGGCACACCAGCGAGATCAAGAACTCGGTGATGCTGAACAAGGCCGCGGCGCCGCACTTCAACTACGTGGGCGACAGCGTCCTGGGCGCGCAGATCAACCTGGGCGCGGGCAGCATCCTGTCCAACCTCAAGGTCACCTGGACCAACGTGGTGGTGAACGTGGAGGGCCGGGACTACGACACCGGCCTGCTGAAGTTCGGCGCCATCATCGGCGACCACGCCGAGACGGGCTGCAACTGCGTCTGCAACCCGGGCACCCTGGTGGGCAAGAACACGCTCATCTACCCCTGCTCCTCGGTGCGCGGGTATCTGCCCCCCAACTCCATCGTCAAGCTGCGCCAGGGCAGGGAGGTCGTGGAGCGGAGGACGGAGTGACCGGGCTCCGCTTGCAGGCACGGCAGGGCGGCAGGACTTAGGCACACAGCCATGAGCGTTTGGCTCCTCGCAGATGTGGGTATCCTCCTTAAGGAAGGCTGACCGCCCTCGGGGTCACAGCCGGGGGTCGACGCGTCTCATGCGTTCGGGTCAGGTCAAAGCAGAATAGTCAGGTCGCGAGTTGAGCGATTAGTCAGCGGTCCA
>JBHIEF010000323.1:0-3650 GCA_046760465.1 Armatimonadota bacterium
CCTGATGACCGGGCGCTACCAGCAGCGGTTCGGCCACGAGTTCAACACCGGCCCGCCGCCCCAGGGCTTGGAGGAGCACGTCGGGCTGCCGCTCACCGAGACCACCATCGCCGATAGGCTGAAGGCCGCCGGCTACACCACCGGCGCCGTCGGCAAGTGGCACCAGGGCATCGCCTCCCACTTCCACCCGCTCAAGCGCGGCTTCGACGAGTTCTTCGGCTTCCTGCACGGGGGCCACTCCTACACCGATCCCGGCCTGGGCACCTTCAACCCCGTGCTCAGGGGCGAGGAGCCCGTGGACGAGCAGGAGTACCTCACCGACGCCTTCACTCGCGAGGCCGTGGCCTTCATAGACCGACACCGCGACGAGCGGTTTTTCCTCTACCTGTCCTACAACGCCGTCCATACGCCCATGCAGGCGCCGCAGAAGTACCTGGACCGCTTCCCCGACATCGAGGACCAGAAGCGCCGCACCTATGCCGCCATGCTCAGCGCCATGGACGACGGCATCGGTGCCGTGCTGGGCAAGCTCCGCGAGCACGGGCTGGAGGACAACACGCTGCTGTTCTTCGTTGACGACAACGGCGGCCCCGAGAACTCCAACGCCTCCATCAACGACCCGCTGCGCGCCGGCAAGGGCACCATGTACGAGGGGGGCATCCGCGTCCCCTTCATGGTTCAGTGGCCGGGCCGCATTGCCGCGGGGAGGGTCTACGACCCGCCGGTCATCGCGCTCGACATCCTGCCCACGGCCGTGGCCGCCGCCGGTGGCCAGTTGACCCGACAGGACGGCATTGACGGGGTGAACCTCTTGCCCCACATCACGGGCCGCAGAGACGCCGTGCCTCACAGGGAGCTGTTCTGGCGTTCCGGGTCCAACTATGCCGCCCGCAGGGGCAAGTGGAAGCTGGTCCGGCGCGGCGACAATCCGGCGGAGCTATACGACCTGGCGGCGGACATCGGCGAGACCAACGACCTCGCCGTGGCCAATCCGAAGGTCGTCAGGCAGCTCACCGAGGCCCTCGCCCAGTGGGAGTCGGAGATGGTGGAGCCGCGCTGGCCGCCACCGGGCCGCAGGCGGAGACAGAGGAAGCCCCAGCGCGACGCCTGAGCCGGCCCGTGCTTCGTGCTCGGGCCGTGGATTCTTGCCTGGCCCTGCTTCAGATCAGCTCGGTCTTGCCCGGGATGGCCACCGGGTCCACCGGCATGTCGCCGAACTCGGTCACCTCGCGCATCAGGTTGAGCTGAGACTCGTTCAGCGCGAACTCCCAGCTCACTTCCTTCCCCGTGTAGGCCGACATCCGGGCCATGACCGCCGTCAGCGTGCTCTCGGCGATCTGCTGTGATTCGTTGAGGGGCTCGCCGGCGCGGATGCTGTTGATCAGGTCGGTATGCTCACGCACATACGCGGGGCCCAACCCCTCCCGCGGAGCATCGTAGGTCACCTTCCCCCGGATGGAGCCGCCCGGGTTGGAGGTGCCCTCGCTGCCGATGATGTGATTGGTGTTGCGGGCGGTGCAACGACCGATCTGGCGACACATGCTCCACACCTTCACCCCGCCCGGATACTCATACTCCGTCCCGAAGTGATCGTAGATGTGACCATAGGCCGGATCGGTGCGGGCCTGCCTGCCGCCCATGCTCAGGCACTTCACCGGCGGCGACCCCATCACCCAGTTGATCACGTCCAGGTTGTGTATGTGCTGCTCAACGATGTGGTCGCCCGAGAGCCAGGTGAAGTAGAGCCAGTTGCGTATCTGCCACTCGATGTCGCTCCACTCCGGCCGGCGGGGGTTCATCCACAGCCCGCCGGTCAGGTAGTAGGCCTGCGCCGAGAGGATCTCACCGATGGCCCCCTCGTGCAGGCGCTTGATCGTCTCACGGTAGCCGGTGTGGTGTCGGTAGAGAGTCCCCGCCACCACGCCCAGGCCCTTCTCTTCCGCCACCTTGCCCGCTGCCATCACCTCCCGCACGCCGGCCGGGCACACGGCGACCGGTTTCTCCATGAAGACGTGCTTGCCGGCCTCCACCGACGCCTTGAACTGCTGGGGCCGAAAGCCCGGCGGCGTGGCCAGGATCACCATGTCCACGTCCGTCTCCAGCACCCGCTGATAGTTGTCGAAGCCGGTGAAGCAGCGCTCCTCGGTGACATTGCAGCTATTCTTGAGCGCCTGCTGCAACGCGTTGCGGCAGCTGTTCAGCCGATCCTCGAACACGTCCCCCAGTGCGTAGATCTCCACGTTCGGCGCCGCGTTCACGCAGTCCCTCGCCGCCCCCGTGCCGCGGCCTCCGCAGCCAATCAGGCCCACGCGCAGCTTGTCGTCTGCCTGTGCGTAGGCGAAGTTCGTGCCCAACGCGTTGGCGGCCAGCGCGGCCGTGGTGATGCTCGCCGAGGACTTCAGGAAGTCCCGGCGTGGCATCTTCGCATCGCTTGCCTCTGAACTCACCATCTTCACCCTTTCCTCCGTGACGGGGGGGGCTTGATGCCTGCAACTTGGAGCTCCAACTACGGGAGAGCGTCTTCGGCGCACGCGAGCTCATACCTCCAGCCCATAGGCCTCCTTCGGATTGTCCCAGAACCACTTGCGGGCGATCTCCAGGGCCTGGTCCTCGGTCATCACCCCTTCCTCGACGCGCTCCGCCAGCACGCAGGCGATGTTGTCCTGGGCCAGGCGCAGGTGGCCGATGGCCTTGTCCACCGCCCGGCTGCTGTAGTCCCCGCCAAAGGCGAACACCTTGTTGACCGGCACGAAGTCCAGGATCTCCCGCATGCCCTCCTTGGTCAAGGTGGGGGACATGATGTGCGTCCAGCACAGGTTCAGCCAGACGTTGCCGAAGTTCTTGCCGATGATGACCGCGTCGTGCACCGAGGGGAAGCTGAGGTGATACAGATCGAAGCGTGTCTCCGGATGGCGCATGAACACGGGGATCATGTGCTTGCAGTCCAGCGTGGTGAAGTCGCCCCACATCCCCGCGTGCACCGCCACCATCATCTCGTGGCGGGCGCACAGCTCCAGCAGTCGGTCCAGGAGGTAGGTGGTCAGCGGATGCAGGCCCGGCAGGCCCGATTCCGTCCCCCTGCGCAGGGCCTCGAAGGCCTCAACCGCCTGCCGCCGGTCGCCGTCCGGCAGCGGCTGGCAGCGCGTCTTGATGCCCACCGCGCCCTCCTCCTTCCAGCGCAGCAGGCCCTTCTCCATCAGGTGCACGTAGTCGTCCAGCGTGTTGACGCTGCATTCGAGCTCGGCGGCCCGCTGTTGCACTTGCTGCCAGTTGGCCACTGCGCCTAGTTGGTCGGCCGGCATCAACGGAATGAGCAGGTCCCCGTCCACCGCCGTGCTGCCGCACTGGGTCAGGCAACAGGCTATGTTGCACTTCTCGCGCAGAATCCACGTGTAGACGCCAGGCTGGTTGGCCTCCTGCATGGCCAGGGAGATCTGCTGGTAGTTGTCGTCGTTGATGTCGTCGAAGCGGTACAACTCGCGCGCGGCAATGAAGGCAGCTCGCGCGTAGGAGCCATAGCGGATCTCGGGCAGATAGGGCCTCAGCAGTTCCCACCGATGGGGGAGGGGATAGTCGTGATCGTGCAGCTTGTTGTACGTCTCCTCGGGCATGCCCGCGGTGATGAGGTCCAGTCGCGTGTAGTGGCCGAA
>JBHIEF010000324.1:0-3641 GCA_046760465.1 Armatimonadota bacterium
GGTCTGGCCGGGACCATGAGAGTGCCGGCCCGTATCACCGGGGACGGCGACAGCAGCAGCGTCTCACCATCCAGCGTGACGGTGGGGGCCGCCAGGGCGGCTGAGACACTGCCGCAGAGCACGAGCACAACGACCATTGCCAGTCCGATCGTCGGCTTCCTCGACATGCCAGAACACCTCCCATGGAGCTTCCGGCGCAGTGCGCCGGTCTTCCCCTGACCTTCGCGGCGCGGCGTGCAATCCCTCTCAGCTGGCGGAGGGCCGGTGCGGCCTGCGGCAGGCGGGAGCAGGTAGTCTGGCAGGAAGGTGCGAAGGGACGTGCCGTCATGCCTCATCGCACCCGACGCGCATTCCTACGAGACGCCCTCGCCGGCGCGGCCCTGGCGGTCGGCGGGGCCGAGCTGGCGGGCCAGGAGGAGGCCGAGATGCCCGAGCCCGACTACCCCGCGGCGGTGCCCGTCACCAAGGGTCCGAAGTTCCACTACTTCGGTTACTACGACAAGACGGTGTGGGATGCCAGCGGCCGCTATGTGCTGGCCAACGAAGTCTCGTTCATGGACCGCCAGCCTAACGCCGACGACGTGCTCACCGTCGGCCTGGTGGACCTTCAGGCGGGCAACCAGTTCCGCCCCCTGGCCGAGACACGCGCCTGGAACTGGCAGCAGGGCACGATGCTCCAGTGGGTGGAGAGCGCTCCAGAGCGCCTGATCGTGCATAACCATCGCGAGGAGGATCGCTTCGTCGCCATCGTGCGCGACATCGAGACCGGCCAGTCCAGGACCTTGCCCCGCCCGGTGTGCGCCCTCAGCCGCGACGGCAGGTACGCGGTCAGCCTCAACTACGCCCGCATCCACCAGGCCCGTCCGGGATACGGCTACCTGGGCTTGCCCGACCCGTGGCAGGACCAGGGCGCGCCCGATGATGACGGCATCTACTGGATGGACATGGCCACCGGCGAGGACCGGCTCATCATCTCCCACGCGCAGGTGGCGGCCATCGGGCACGAGGAGGGGATGGAGGACACCAAGCACTGGTTCAACCACCTGGTCTGGAGCCCGGATGGCTCGCGCTTCGCCTTCCTGCACCGCTGGCGGCCGCACGGCAGGCGGGGCTGGAAGACGCGGCTGTTCACGGCCAATCCCGATGGATCGGACATCTACTGCCTGGCCGACCACGATATGGTGTCACACTACGACTGGTGCGGGTCCGACAAGGTCCTGGCCTGGGCCCGGCAGCGCGGCATCGGCGACCGCTACTTCCTGTTCACCGACCGAACCGACCAGGTCGAGGTGGTGGGGGAGGGCGTCCTGACCACCGATGGGCATTGCAGCTACTCGCCCGACGGCAGGTGGATCCTGACCGACACCTACCCCGACAGAGAGCACAGGCGCACGCTGATTCTGTTCCGCCCGGCGGACGGGCGGCGCGTGGACCTCGGCCGCTTCTACTCGCCGCCGGAGCTGGGCGGCCCCATCCGCTGCGATCTGCACCCGCGCTGGAACCGCGATGGCACGCAAGTGTGTATTGACTCGGCCCACGAGGGCGAGCGGCAGATGTACGTGTTGGACGTCTCTGGCATTGTGCATGGCTGAGACGTTGCGCCGGTGCGGCGATGGGGAACGGGGCGGGCGCGATGTACGATCTACGATGTACGGGAACGGCCAGCCGCTCCGGTGCCGCCCACGAACGCACCGTGGCCTGCATGTAGGAGCCGGCTCCAGCTGGCGACACGCTGCCGAAGGAGACCTTGCATGGAACGTAAGTGCGTGATGCTGCTTGCCAGCCTCGCTAGTCTCGTAGTGTGGCCGTGCGTGCCCGCCTTCGCCGACTCGCCGTTCGGCTGGGTGGACGAGGACGGCGCGCTCAAGCTGCTGTGCAACGACCGGCCGGTGCTTCAGTACAATTACGGCGTGGTGGAGCCGCCCGAGGGCGTGGGCCGCGCCTTCGCCCGCAACGCCTACATGCACCCGGTGTGGAACCCGGCGGGGCGGGTGGTGAGCGGCGACTTCCCGCGCGATCACTATCACCAGCGCGGCGTCTTCTTCGCCTGGGTCAAGACCGAGTTCGGCGACCTACACCCCGACTTCTGGAACCTGGGCAAGTTGACCGGGCGCATCTGGTTCCAGCAGCTCCCCATCCGCTTTGCGGAGGAGGAAGCGGCTGGCTTCGTGGCCGAGCACCAGTGGCAGGCGCGGCGGGGCGAGGAGTGGGTGCCGGTGCTCAACGAGACCTGGCGAGTGACCGTCCACGCGCCCCAGGAGGACCAGCCGGAGCACTGGGTCTTCGACCTGACCAGCGAGCAGGAGTGCGCCACGGATACGCCGCTGGTGCTGCCTCAGCACTACTATGGCGGCATGTGCTACCGCGGGCACGACGACTGGATAGACGCCCGCGAGGCGGTATGGGCGCTGACCTCAGAGGGCAGGCAGCGTGCCGAGGCCAACGAGACCAATGCGCGCTGGTGCTGCATGGGCGGACCGCTGGAGGGCGGCTGGGGCGGCGTCACCATCATGGACCACCCGCGCAACCCCCGCCACCCCAACCGCGTGCGCGTGCACCCGCGCTACCCCTTCTTCATCTACGTGCTGCCGCAGGCGGAGAGCTACACCATTGAGCCGGGCGAGCGCCTGGTGCTGCGCTATCGCTTCCTCATCCACTCCCGCCAGCCGGATGCGGCGGCCCTGGAGCAGGCCTGGCAGGAGTTCGCGGGCAGCACCGCCCCCGAGTAGGCCTCGGGGGCGGCACCGTGGAGTGGCTGGCACGCCCTGGGTAGTGGCAGGCTTCCCTGGGCTGAGCTTGCCGAAGCCAGCCTGCGGGGGTGGTCGGAGGTGGCCTCGGCGAACGGCGCACCACCACATCCCACCTCCGCGGACTGAAGTCCGCGACTACCCACCCCGCCGGCTGCCAGCCTCATCCCGAGGCGCCGTGAGGTCTTGCATATGCGCTTGACGCGCCGTCGTCCGTCACGACGGCTCGACTTCCTCCAACGGTTGCACGTTCCCCAGCACGTACTTAGGGCCGGCCACGGGCGCGGCCCAACGGATGGAGTTGGCGATGACCCGCAGGACCTCCTCGTTGTAGTAGATGGGGTAGGTCTCGTGCCCCGGGCGGAAGTAGAACACCTTGCCGCTTCCGCGATGGTAGCAGCAGCCGCTGCGGAAGACCTCCCCGCCCTCGAACCAGCTCACGAACACCAGCGTGTCGGGCGCGGGTATCTCGAACCGCTCGCCGTACATCTCCGTCTGCGGCAGCTCGATGTACTCGCCGATGCCCTCCACGATAGGGTGGCCCGGCTCCATCACCCACAGGCGCTCCTTCTCGCCGATCTCCCGCCACTTCAGGAAGCAGGGCGTGCCCATGAGCTTCATGAAGATCTTGGACATGTGGCCCGAGTGCAGCACGATCAGGCCCATGCCGTCCCGCACGATGCGCTGGTGCACCTTGTCCACGATCTCGTCCTTCACCTCGCCATGGGCCATGTGCCCCCACCAGGTCATGACGTCCGTGCTCTCCAGCACCTCGTCGGTAAGCCCGTGCTCGGGCTCATCCAAGGTGGCCGTGCGCACCTCCAGGCCCGGCTGGCCCTCTAGGTACTTGGCGATAGCGCCGTGCATGCCCTCGGGGTAGAGCTTGCCGATCTG
>JBHIEF010000325.1:0-3607 GCA_046760465.1 Armatimonadota bacterium
ACCCCCTCTCGCTCCCGGCGGAGCGCCTGTACCTCCGTGCGAATGTGAAGCGCCGCGCCTATGCGCACCGCCGCGTCGCAGGCCAGATCTAGCCACGCCCGCGATCCCGATGGCGGCACGGGCACGATCACATCCACGTGTTCGTGCCAGCCGCGCCCCCTCAGCGCCGTGACCGCCCGCCTCGCGAGTTCCGCCCGCGCCCGCTCATCCTGACGGTACTTGGCCAGGTACACCAGCCGCCCCACCTCAGTCCGCAGCCACCGCGTGTCAGTCGTCGAGCTCACCATATCCAGTGCCAGGCCACGGTAGAATCTGCCGGCCAGCAGTTGACACGGGTCCTTTCGCGCCGGCGGGCCAGCGTTCAAAGCCCGCCTACCCTCGACAGATGCGCGCAGCGTGCGCCGCTTGCCCGTCTCTCCCTCCAGGAGTCCCGCCCGGCCAAGCTGCTCTATCCGCTCTCTCAGGACGCCGCTGCCCTCCCGCGCCACTCGCGCGTAGAAGCGCCAGGCCCGAGCCATGTGCCTCCGCGCCCGCAAGCTCGCCTGCCCGCACAGCACGTCTATCAGCCCCTGTTCGGGCATCTCTCCGCAACGCAGCAGGCAGCGCAGGACTACCTCGTCCAACTCACGCAGGCCTTGCGCTCTTGCCCTTCCCATCACACATCACACATCCCAGATCGCAGATCGTACTTACTAGAGCCTACCCCGCCCCCACCAACCCTCCCCCTCGTCCTGCGTAGCGAAGCCCCGCTTCGCGAAGCAGGGCCGCCAACCCCTCCCCGTCCGCCGCCTCCACCACCTCCGGCCGATACGGGATCGTCCCCAGCACCGGCACGCCGGTCAACTCACTGACGACCTGGGGATTGCTGCGCACCGAGGGCTCCTCCGTTTCCGGCCCCGTCCAGCAGAACACGATGCCCTCTATCGCCAGGCCCCGCTGCCGCGCGTGTTCAACCGTCAGCACGCAGTGGTTGATGGTGCCCAGGTTCGGCCGCGCCACGATCAGCAGCGGCAGCCCGAATCGTCCGGCCAGGTCTGCCACCAGGACGCCCTCGGCCACCGGCGCCGCCAGTCCGCCGGCGCCCTCCACCAACAGGAACTCGTGCCGCTTCCGCAGCTCGGCCAAGGCCCGCTCGACGGCGCCCAGGTCTACCTCGGCGCCCTGCTCCTGCGCCGCCACTGCCGGCGCCAGGGGCTCACGAAAGCAGATCGGATTCACCAGCTCAAGGGGATCAGAATGGGCAAGCACCCGACTGAGGTACAACGCATCCTCGCTCACCAACCGCCCCTCGCGCTCCACCCCACCCGACGCCACCGGCTTGAAGTAGCCTACGCCAACGCCCTCCTCCACCAGCAGCGCCGCCAGGCACGCCGCCACCACCGTCTTGCCGACCTCCGTATCCGTCCCGGTGATGAACAGCCCGTCGCCCATGTCCCGGCCTCGACGGATGGCTCTCGGGTGGCGTCTGTGCGGTGGGTAGTCGCGGGCTTTAGCCCGCGGAGGTGGCAGGCGGTGGCGCCGGGCCGTTGACGTTCAGCACGATCTTGACGTTGCCTTATCCGCGTCCATCCGCGCCCATCCGCGGCTGATCACTCCCCCGCCGCCGCAATCTGCCTCTCCGCCGCCTGCTCGCGCTCCAGGATCTGCTGCACCAGCTCCGCCGCGCTCTGGCACTGCGCCGCGAAAGCCGCCGCCGTCACGCTCTCCTCTCCCTCGGCCACCCGCTCCGGCGGCGCCTTCGGGAAGACCTCCTTCAGCCGCCCCAGCAGGCTCTCCACCTCCTTCAGCAGCGGCGCCGCCCGGCTCAACGGCTCCCGGGCTGCCTCCGGCAGGCGCGTGGCGATCTCGGGCAGAAAGGCCGCCGCCGACCGCCGGTTGGCCCGCAGCCCCTCCAGCGGCCGCTGTCCCCAGGCCGCCAGGTCCGCCGCGTCCTCTGGGATCGCCTCCAACTCGGCGGCGTGCTCGCGCAGGTCCCGCAGCAGCGCCTCGTAGGCCGCAAACCCTCCTGGAATCCCGAACACCGGCTGCCCGCGCAGGTGCGCCGCCGCCCGTCGCAGGCAGGTCCGCGCCGTGGCCGCCGCGTCCACGCTCTTGACGCGCTTGCCGACGGCGAACTGCGCGAACGGCGCCGGCGAGGGCAGCCCCGCCCCGCCCGCGGTGGACCAGCGGCCCTGGAAGTCCGCCAACGCCACCGCCCGCGCGCTGCTGGCGCCGCCGGGCAGGATGTACACCTGCTCTTGCTCGTCGTCGAACCCCGTCACCAGCAGCCACTGCCGCGGCGGCAGGTTGTACTCGGTGATTACCGGCGTGCCCTCGATGATGCTCTGCCGCAGGCGCATGTACCCCGCGTCTGGGTCCTCGCTGGCGATGCTGGAGCAGGCGAACCCCAGCGTCTCGCAGGTCACGATGATCGGGTTCTCCGGGAACACCGCCCACCCCGCCTGCCGGTCCTGGGCCGAGTAGAAGAACTGGAAGGCGCAGCCGCTCACCCCCAGCAGGAAGGCCGAGGTGTAGTCCCCGCCCTGCTGCTTCAGCGCCGCCCGCAGCGGCTCCACCAGCCACGCCGCGAACGACGCTCCCGGCGGCCGGTAGGTGGCGCTCACCGGCAGTCTCTTGGCCGGCTGCTCCCACTTCGCGCGTGGCTTCTTGGCCTCCTCGGCCTTGATCCCGTAGTAGATCAGCCCGATGGCCTGCTTGGCCTCCGCCGCCTGACGGCTGTCGGGGTAGTCGGCCACCAGCTTCTCGTACTCCTGCACCGCCGCCTCCGGGTCCTCCTCGATGTCCTGGAGCGCCCGCGCCAGCAGAAGCTGCGCCTGCGCACACTCCCGCTCGCTCTGGCCGTACTTGCGCAACACCACCCGCGCCGCCTCGATGGCCTCCGGCTTGCTCTGGCTGTATAGCAGCCCGGCGATGGCCAGTTGCGCCCGTGCGCACACCCGGGGCCGCTTCTCAAACTGGCTGATGACCTCCTGGTACGCGCTCACCGCCCGCGCGGCGTCTCCCTGGCGCACGTAGATCGCGCCCACCTTCATCAGCGCGTCGTCGGCGAAGGCGCTGTCGGGGTACTCCTGCGCCAGGCGCCGATAGGTGCCGATCGCACCCTCTGCGTCCTCCAGGTACTCCCGTTGAATGAAGGCCAGCTTGTACAGGGCGTTGTCGCCGAAGGCGCTGCCGGGGCCCTGGTCCGCCGCCTCGCGGTAGGCCTCCGCCGCCAGGCGATAGCTGCGCTCGTTAAACAGCGTCTCCGCCCGCCGATACAGCCGCTCGTCCTTGGACGAGCAGCCCAGACCCGCAACCACGAGGCCCAACGCGGCGGCGAGCGCCGCTACGTTGTGTCCCGCGGCCCGCAATCCCATGTCCAGGCTGCGGCGCGTACAGTCAGCCCGCATGCGTCTCGCCATCGGCGTGGTGGGGGCTTGGCGAGCGGCGTGCGGTGGGTAGTCGCAGGCTTCAGCCTGCGGCGGTGGCCGGCGGCGGGCCGTCGCCATCCTAGATCCTACATCACACATCCTAGATCGCCACCTCCCGCCTGCCCTGAGCCGGGCCCAAGGGCTGCCGACTGGTGGTGGCGCGCACCGGCTGCCACGCTGTGGGTAGTCGCAGGCTT
>JBHIEF010000326.1:0-3583 GCA_046760465.1 Armatimonadota bacterium
AATCTCACCATGGACACCTTCCCCTGACGCAGCAACCGTCGGATTCGCGTACTTATCTTCGCGCCCGGTTACGCCCTCGCCTACCGTGCCGGGTAGGCCGCGTTGGCCTCCGCCGTTTCGTTGGCAGCGACAGTCACCTGGTGCGTTTGCGTCCCGAGCCTTTCGTGCCAGAACTCCAGCGCGTACGTCCCGGGCGGCACGTTCTCCAAGCGGTACCGCCCGTTCTCGTCCGTCACCGCGTAGTAGGGATGCGCGGCCACCACTATCCACGCCCGCATCCAGTCGTGAGCGTCACAGTCGACGCGGATGATCTCGGGCGAAGGGAACTGCGCTCTGAGGGATTTCAGGAACCCCGGTTGCGCCTTGTTGATCGGGCGATTCGCTCTGCTTCGCGTGTGTACGTTATGGAGGATGCCGTCGTTGTTGAGGATGTTGAACGTCTGGCCAGCGGGTACGATGAGGATGTGTGGAGAGAAGCGGCAGCCGTTCTGGTCCAGAGTTATGGCAGTGCTCTCAGACGGCCAAGGCTTCCCGGCTCGTATGTCCGTAATCGAGACCACAACGAACCGCAAGCCGCTGTTCTCGGAGGAGACTACGAGATCCTGGGCAAACTTGGGTTCCCGAGCGCAGACTTCTCGGTCTTTCGTAATCTCGAGACGCTCAGGTGCTGGAGCTCCTCCAGTCAGGGTCACGCGGCCGCTAATCGTGCCGCCGTCGGCGACCTCCCGCGCCGTATATGCAACGGGCTGTTGTGAAGACGCCGTCACCGCGTGTCACTTCTCACAAGGATGACCCACCTATTCTCACGACCTTGACCCACCTACCCCGAGGCCGTGATGGATGCACACGATACTGCGTGTAGGCCCCGCGATCCGCAATGTCGTCACCGCACGGGGAGGGGGGTACTGCTGTGATGCCTCCCTCGGTCGGGATCGTGCGTTAGGAGCGAAATGTGGGCGCCGGATTCTCACGATCGGTGCCTGATCCGATGTTACACGCAGTTTCATGCGCCGGCTCGACGGTCTTCCCGCTATGACCTCCTTCGCTTGAGGGCCTTAGAGGCCGTGTGGTTGTGTTGGCCGGGCCGTTGCCGGCTGCGATAGCTCTCGCCCTCGATGACGATTTGGTAGGCGTTGTGGCCCAGCCGGTCCAGCGCGCTTTGGGCGAGGATCGGGTCGTCGAACAGCGGGATCCATTCCTCAATGCTGCGGTTTGAAGTCACAATTGTGGACGCGCGGCGGTGCCGTTCGATGATCACCTCGTAGAAGTCGCTGGACTGCTGGTGGGTGAGACGCCTGAGGGCAAAGTCATCGATGATCAGGACATCGGGCGCGAGGAGGCTGCGCAGCACTTTCTCCGTCGAGTTGTCCGCCCGGGACTCGTGCAGCAGCTTGAGCATGCGGTCGCTCCTGAGGAAGCGCACGTGATGGCCGCCGCGGCAGGCGGCGTGGCCCAGGGACGAGGCGAGCAGGGTTTTGCCGACGCCCACCGGGCCGAGGAAGATCACGTCCTCGTGTCGCTCGATGAAGCCGAGGCCGAAGAGGTCCCGCACGCGATCACGGTCAAAGGTCACCGGGGCGTCCCAATCGAAGTCTTCGAAGGTGTGCTCCTCTTCGAAGCCTGCGTGGCTGAGCCGTGTGGCCAGGCTCTTGTGCTCGCGCCGGTCGATCTCGTCCTGGAGGGCGAGTTCCAGGAAGTCGAGTTCACTCAGTTTGGCCTTCTTGGCGTAGCTGGCCCGGTCGGGCAGTGTGGGCAACAGGCCTGAGAGCCTCAGCCGTTTGAGCACCGCCTTCAGTGATGCTTTCACTTCGGTCATGGTCATCTCCTGTGGTGGGTTGGTGTGAGAAGCTCGTGGCGGGCCGCGCGAAGCGGGGCGGGAACTGGACGAGCTGCCCTTCCGGATGCGGTTTGCCCGGGACGTCGCTGAGGTCGCTCCGGATGATCCGCTCGAGGCGCTTGACGTTGATCAGTTCGAAGGCCAGCGCACGGCGGCAGGCCTGATCTACGCGGCGGAAGCCGTACTTCTGCCCCAGGCGTTGGAGCCGCTGGGCCTGGCGCAGTTTGGCCCAGGGGAAGGATCCCGCGAGCAGGGCCTCCATGAAGCGCCCAATGTGCTTGCCGTGTCGTTGCGCCTCGCGGATCATGCGATCCGGATCGCGCATGGCGTAGGGCGCGAGTTCTTGGGGATAGTCGTTGTAGTCGGTGGAGCGCCCACCGGGTGGCTGCCGCTGGTGTGTCTTGACGAGTCTTCCCCCGACGTAGATGCGCACGAGCTTCGTGTCGCCGCGCGCCCACACCGTTTTTCCGATGTGGCGGGTGGGGACCGAGTAGAGCGCCTTCTGGAAGCTGATGTGATGGTCGGGATGGACTTTGCACTTCCCCCAGTGGGGCGGATCAAAGCGCTCCTTCTCGAGCGGCAAGAGGCGAGCCCGCTCCTGATTTTCGAACACCGCGAGCGGACGCTTGCGCGTGGTGCCGTGGATCCTGAGCCCGGCGGTCTCGAGACACCAGCGAGGTGCCTCACGCTGGACGTGCCCGAGATCGAGCCACTGCTCGCCGCGGAAGAAACTGTCCCGCACGTACTGGACATTTCTCTCGACGTGCGGTTTGCCCCTGGCGTGCCGCACCCGGGCGGCGTCGATCGTGAAGCTGCGCCAGCTCGCATACTCCTCGAACGTGCGCGCGAAGACGGGATCGTAGATGTCGGGCTTGGTGATCGCCGCCCGCAGGTTGTCGACGATCAGGCGTCTCGTGACCCCGCCAAAGAACGCCCAGGCGTCTTCCAGCCCGCCGATCAGGTGCTCAAGCTTCTGCGAGTGGGTGACGTGCACGTACTGATGCCGGCTGCAGACCAGCGTGACGATCAGGGCATACACCACCCGGTTCTTGCCCGTCTCTGGATCATCCGGCACCAGGCCAAGCCGGCCGAAGTCCACTTCGGCGACTTCCCCAGGAGGGCTCTCGGCCACCCGCACCGTCACGCGCCGACGGTCGCTGAAACCGCAGTACTTCACCGCGAAGCGGTGCAGCGAGCTGTAGGGGACCTCGACACCCTGGCGGGCCAAGAGCTCCTGCACCTTGGTCAAGCGCAGCCCGCGCCCCTCGCTCTGCTGCGCCGGCCTCAGCCAGGCACTGATCCGGGCGCGGTGGGGAAGCAACCGCCGCTCAGTCTCTCCCAGACCGCTCGGCTCGGGACCGGGACGCAGTCGCTCTGCTACCCGGACGGCGAGCTCCTCGGTGGGCTCCTCGTGCCCTGGCTGCCAGCCCAGCTCCACGGCAGTCGCCACATAGCGCCGGATCGTCTTGCGACGGTGCCCCGTCACCCGCGAGACGGCTGCCTTCTTCTCGCCGCGACCGATCCGCCGCAGCACGTTGAGGATCTCCCACATGCCGACCTCCCGGTACGCCATACCGTGCACCCCCTCGGAATTGGTGTGCGCTCAGTATGGCCGGTGTCGGCCTCAGGGGTGGGTCATGCTCGTGAGAATACCGCCCGAAGGGTGGGTCATCCTCGTGAGAATACTACCCGCTGGGGTGGGTCATGCTCGTGAGAATACCTGGGTCAAGGTCGTGGGAAATGACA
>JBHIEF010000327.1:0-3537 GCA_046760465.1 Armatimonadota bacterium
ATCGGATCCAC
The DNA here is from genome assembly GCA_046760465.1 of Armatimonadota bacterium. Taxonomy (GTDB): domain Bacteria; phylum Armatimonadota; class Zipacnadia; order JAUWAU01; family JBHIEF01; genus JBHIEF01. Next base: position 12 of record JBHIEF010000327.1, read on the forward strand.
CCTCTCTCTGGCGATGCGCTTGGGGGCGGCAGGAGAGGTTCCTGACTTTGACGGCGGTCACCTCCGCCGGTCAGGAGGGGACGAGGGCGTCTGAGGTCTTCCGCAGCAGATGGTGCTGCGACGACCCCAAACACGCAGATGCCAGGGCACACAAAGGCCTTGCCAGCCAGTTGGCCCGTGCCATCTGCCTGACGCGGTTGTGACGGCTGCACGGGATGGCAGGATAACCGGCTCTCCGCGAGGAACGCTCGCCCCATTGACGATGCGACCGAAGCTGAGCATCCTGTCGGTGGTCGTCGTCCTCCTGGTCCCGTTGCAGACGGGGCTGGCCGCCCAGCCGGCGGCAGAGCCTGGTGTGCTGGCCATCGAGGGCGGCCGGATCATCACGATGGCCGGCGAGCCGATAGAGGGCGGCACTGTCCTCGTCTCGGAAGGCAAGATCCGGGCCGTCGGGCAGACCGTTGAGATACCCGCGGGAGCGCGGCGCATTGATGCGCGCGGGAAGACGGTCATCCCGGGCCTGGTGGACGCCTTCTCGCGGCTCTACGTGTACCCTCAGGAGCTAATGGAGGGCACGCAGATCGCTCCCGAGCTGCGGATAACCGACGGCGTGGACCCTTACGACGAGGACGGCGCGGAGGTCCTGCAACACGGCGTCACGAGCGTGCATGCCGTCCCCGGTAGCCGTAGCCTCCTGGGTGGCTTGAGCGGCGTGCTCAAAGTGGCGCCCGAGCCGGGGCCGCTGACGGTAGTCTCCGACGGCGTTGCAGTCCGGGGCCAGATCGGCGTTCCGGCGGGGAACAGCACCTCTTCCCTGCACAGGCTGGCGACGTACGCTTCGATCCGGGAAGCTCTTCTCGCAACGCGGGACTACCTGTGGACGTGGCGGAAGTACGAGCGCGACCTGGCGCAGTACGAGAAGAGGACCGAAGGCAACGGGAAGGACGGCAACGGCGAGGGCCGCAAGGAGCAGAAGCCGAAGGGAGAGAAGCCGGACCGCCCACGCAAGCCCTCGACAGACCCCGGCTCCGAGGTCCTGGCCCGCGTGCTGCGCGAGGAGGTCCCATTGCAGATCGAGGCCCACCGCGTGGCCGATATCCTCAACGCGCTTCGGCTGAAGGACGAGTTCGACATCGAGTTGATCCTCCTGGGGTGCAGCGAGGGACACAAGATCCCCGGCGAGATCGCCAAGCGCGAGGTGCCGGTGATCGTCGCGCCCGTGTCGCTGTCGTTCGTGCCCCCGTCCCGACTGAAGTACGGCGAACACTCCCGGGCTAACGCGGCCGTGCTGGCCGACGCAGGCGTCGAGATCGCCCTGGGCGTCGGCGGGAGCAAAGGGCTGCACTCGAAGTTCGTGCGTGCGTGCGCTGCCGTAGCGGCCGCCAACGGACTAGGTCGGGACCTCGCGCTCCGCGCCGTGACCGCGAATGCGGCCGAGATACTCGGCGTCTCAGATCGCGTTGGCATCCTTGCCGAGGGCAAGGACGCCGACATCGCGATCATCGGCGGCGAGCCGCTCGACATTCGCTCGAAAGTAGAGATGGTCATCGTGGACGGCGCCGTGGCCTTTGAGAGGGGGGCGGGCGATTGAGGCGCTCGGCGGGCCTGACCCCAGCGCTGGCGGCGATCCTCTTGCTGAGCACGAACGGGCTCGCGAGCGGGGATGGCCTGCTGGTGCGCGGCGGAACCGTATGGACCATCAGCGGCGACACGCTCGAGGGCGCCGACGTGCTGGTCCTGGACGGCAGGATCGCCGCCGTGGGGCCGCAGCTCTCGGCCCCCGATGGAGCCAGGACCATCGAGGCGAACGGGAAACACGTGTGTCCCGGCTTCGTTGATGCCCACTCCCATCTGGGCCTCGCTCGCGCAGAGCGGGACGAGGAGGTCGCGCCAGGCGCGACTGACACGCTCGTGCTGGACGCATTCTGGGCCGGCAGGAAGGACATCCGGCGAGCGGCCAGCTCCGGGGTGACGACCATCCTGCTGGCGCCAGGCTACACCAACCCCATAGGGGGGCGTTGCTCGGCGGTCAAGCTCGGCCCGGGGCGGGTGCTCAAGAGGGACGCGGCGGTGAAGCTCGTGCTGGCCGAGTCCGCCTTGATGCGGGATCGAAAGCCGACCTCCATGCCGGGGTTGCTGGACATGCTCCGGCAAGAGCTCTCAGCCGCAGCGCGGGCGGAAGGCGAGGGGGAGTTGCTGGCGGATGCGGTGCGAGGGGAGATGCCCGTCCAGATGTTCTGCGACGGCGTCGCGAGCACCGAGCGCGCGGCCAAGCTGGCCAATGAGTTCGGCCTTCGGGCGAGCGTAATGGCACCGGACGCGGCCCACAAACTGCCACGGATCCTCGAGGGGACCGGCCTGTCGGTAATCTGCCTGCCGCTGAGTACGACGCCGACGGAGAAGCTACTGTCCGCCCCCGCTCGACTGGCGGAGAGTGGCCTGAAGCTGGCCTTCGCGTCGCTGGCTCCGCTCTCCGACACAGGGGACTTGCGTAGCTCCGCAGCCTTTGCCGTCGCCGCCGGCCTGGACGAGGGAGCGGCACTGCGAGCGCTGACGTTGGATGCGGCCGAGCTCATCGGCGTGGCGGACCGCGTGGGCAGCATCGAGGTGGGCAAGGACGGCGACCTGGTGGTGACCGCGGGCGAACCGCTCGACGTGACACGGCCCGTTGAGCTCGTCGTGGTGGATGGCGAGATCGTCTACGAGCGTGAAGCGAGATGAAGGGCGCCACGCCTCACATCGCTGCCGCTAGCCTAGTGCTCCCGCTGCTGTGCGGATCACAGGGCACGGCCGATGGCCTGCTGGCGGTCAAGGCGGGGCGCATCATCACGATGGCGGGCGCTCCCATCAGCGGCGGGACGATCCTGATCGCGGACGGCAAGATCAAGCGCATCGGCACCGATATCCGGATCCCCGAAGAAGCTGCTGTCATCGAGGCCGCGCATGGCGTGGTGATGCCGGGCCTGGTGGACGCCAATGCTCGGTTCGCGATCCGGGGCGATGCGAACGAGCAGTCGGACGAGATCACGCCGGCGTTCCGGATCTCGGGAGCGATAGACAGCGACAGCAAGGCCCTGAAGCGCGCCGTGCAGCTTGGCGTGACGACACTCCGCATCGCCCCGGGAAACGCCAACGTCATCGCCGGCTCCGGGGCGGTGATCAAGTCGACTGGGGATACGCTCGACGACATGCTCGTGGCTGAGGGCCGCGAGCTGACGGTCGTCATGGGGAACGACGCGGCATCTGGGAATCGCATCCCGCGCTACCAGACGCCGGACAGCTTCTACTACCGCCAGCCGACCACGCGGATGGGAGTCGTGTGGCTGCTACGTAAGGCGCTTTTCGACACGCAAATGGCCAGGAAATCGGGTGAGGAGTTGAGCCCGGCCCAGCGCACCATCGCCGATGCCATGCGCGGGAAGGTCCCCATCCATGTTGCGGTCAGGAGCGCGGTGGACATCGAGACGACCTTTCACATAGCCGATGAGTTCGGGCTCCGCAGGCTGGTCCTGCTGGAGTGCACAGA
>JBHIEF010000328.1:0-3508 GCA_046760465.1 Armatimonadota bacterium
TCCCGCACACCAACCTGACACGAGCTTGCGCCGCCGATGTGGCAGTGCTCACTAGGCGCGGGGGTCGCGGCCGGGGCAGCATGACCAGAGGAAGGACAGCCGCAGACGGTCGAGGAAGCCTGAGTAGCGATAGCGGAGGCTCGACAGCGGCATGCGGGTGTCCCGGCGAAACTGGCTCAAGGCGGCCGGAAGCGTCGGCGCGGGCGTCGGCATCTCGGCCAGCGGCGCCCAGAAGCTGATTCCCTACGTCTTCCCTCCCCAGGATGTCGTCCCCGGCCTTCCCACCTGGTACGCGACCACCTGTCGGGAGTGCCCTGCCGGGTGTGGAATGCTGGTGCGCTGCCGCGAGGGGCGGGCCGTCAAGGTGGAGGGCAACCCCGACCACCCCATCAACCGTGGCCGCCTCTGCGCCCGCGGCCAGGCTGCCCTCCAGGGGCTCTACGACCCCGACCGAGTCAACGGTCCCTTGCGCGCGCAGGGCGGCGACAGCACCCAGCCCGGCTGGGAGGAGGCCCTGGCCTCGCTTGGCGAGCCGCTGCGCGCACTGCGGGGGACGGGGCGCGTGGCGATCATCACCGACCTCCAGACGGGCGCTCTGACCCGGCTGGTCCGCCAGTGGCTGGCCGCTTTCGGCAGCCCGCCCGAGCATCATCTCGTCTTCGAGCCCCTGAGCTACGCCGCTCTGCGCCGAGGCACCGGAATCGCCTTTGGACGCGACGCGATCCCGGCCTACGGTCTCGGCAAGGCGGATTTCGTCCTCTCTCTGAGCGCCGACTTCCTGGAGACGTGGCTGTCACCGGTGCGGAACACCAGGCAGTTCGCGGCCATGCGCGAAGTGCGGGGCGGCCGGATGGGCCGGTGCGTGTATGTAGGGCCGCGGCTGTCGCTGACGGCCGCCAACGCCGATGAGCGCTTCTGGCTGCGACCCGGGCACGAAGCCCACCTGGCCCTGGCCATGCTGCACGTAGCAGCGCGCGAGGGCTGGGCCAGGCGAGCGGCCCCCCTGCTCGAACGGCTGACGGAGGCGCACTCGCCCGAGAGCGTCGGCCCCATCATCGGCGTAGCGGCCGAGAGCATCCGCCACCTGGCTCGCGCCTTCGCCAAAGCCCGCCGGCCGGTGGCGCTCGCCGGCTCGCCTTACGACGAGACCCCCGAAGCAGTGCAGACCGTGGTCGCGGCGAATCTGCTGAATTACGCGGTGGGCAGCCAAGCCGTGGACTTCGGACGGGAACACGCCCTGGGCGCGTGTGCCGACGCCTCGCGGCTCGAGGACTTCACAGAAGCTGTAACCGAGGGCGGCGTGGAAGTGCTGCTGGTCTGCGGGGCCAATCCCCTCTACGCCTTGCCGCCCGGCCACGACCTCGTCCGCTTCATCACGGAAGAGGCCCAGACGGTCGTCAGCCTGTCATCCTGCATGGACGAGACCGCCGCCGCGGCCGACTGGGTGGTGCCGGCGAGCCATCCGCTGGAGTCGTGGGGCGACTACGAGCCGGAGACCGGCGTCCGCGGGATCATCCAGCCTGCGATGGTCAACCTGTTCGACACGCGCTCAGCGGGGGACATACTGCTGCTGCTGGCCCAGGCAGCGGGCGTGCACGTCGAGGCAGGGCTCGGGGCCGCTGACTTCCGCGAGTACCTGCGAGCCGAATGGCGCGAACTCCACGAACGCCTGGCTCCAGAGGAGGACTTCGAGGCCTTCTGGACCGAGAGCGTCCGCCGGGGAGGGCATTGGTCGGAGGCGGCCCCCAAGACGCCCGAACTGGACAGTGGCCTGGCCGACTTCGCTTTCTCCCCACCCAGGCAGGCGCGGGGCATCAGTATACACGCCTACCCCTCCACGGCGCTCTACGACGGGCGCGGCGCCAACAAGGGGTGGCTACAGGAGCTGCCGGACCCAGTCACCAACGCGGTGTGGGGCTCCTGGGTGGATATACCGGAGGAGGAGGCGAGGCAGCAGGGCATCTCGCGAGGGGACATCGTCGAGGTCTCCAGCTCGTCGGGGACAGTGCGCGCGCCGGCCGTCCCCTGCCCGGCACTCGCCCCGGAGACGATCGCCGTGCCGCTGGGGCAGGGCCACACTTCCTACGGCCGCAACGCGGAGGGCGCCGGGGCCAACGCACTGCCCATGGTGGCGTTCGTCACCGGCAATGAGCTGCTGTCTGTCACCATCAGTCGCGCCGGCGCGCGGCAGCCAGCGGTGACCACGGCCGGCAGCTCCTCCCAGCACGGGCGCGAGATCATCCGCACCGTCGGGCTCTCGCGGGTGGATCGGGAGGCGGAGGAGGAACTCTACCTGCCCCTGCCCGAGGGCTACGACCTGAAGCGCGACCTGTACCCGCCGCACGAGCACGCGGGGCATCGCTGGGCCATGGTCATTGATCTCAACCGCTGCACCGGCTGCGGGGCCTGCGTGGTCGCCTGCTACGCCGAGAACAACATCCCGGTCGTGGGGCGCGCGGAGGTGGCCAAGGGTAGAGAGATGGCGTGGCTGCGGATCGAGCGCTACTTCGACTGGGGCTCCGACCAGGCGCCGATGCTGTTTCTGCCCATGCTTTGCCAGCACTGCGACTCGGCGCCGTGCGAGCCCGTGTGCCCCGTCTACGCGGCCGTGCACTCCGAGGACGGCCTCAACGCCCAAGTGTATAACCGCTGCGTGGGCACGCGCTACTGCGCCAACAACTGCCCTTACAAGGCGCGGCGCTTCAATTGGTTCGACCACGACTGGCCGGAGCCACTCAACTGGCAGCTCAACCCGGAGGTCACCGTCCGCTGTCGGGGCGTGATGGAGAAGTGCACCTTCTGTGTGCAGCGCATCCGCGAGGGTGAGCAGCGCGCCAAGGCCCAGAACCGCCGCCTGCGCGACGGCGATATCGTCCCCGCCTGCGCGCAGACTTGCCCGGCCGAGGCGATGGTATTTGGCGACCTGATGGACTCTAACTCGCAGGTCTCCCGGCTGGTCCGCGAGGACCCTCGCTGCTACCAAGTGCTGGGAGAGCTCAACACCAAGCCGGCCGTGATCTACCTGAAGAGGCTGCTGCACGACCGCGAAGCAGGGGAGGGCACGTGGCGCACCTGAGCTACAGAGAGATCAACCAGGCCGTCCTGCATTCGCTGGCGCCGCCCTCGCGCACGTACTGGGCGGTGCTGGGCGGGCTGGTCCTGTTGATCGGCGCCGCGGGCGCGTGCTGGGCCTATCAGGTGCTTGTGGGGATGGGCGTGGCCGGCATCAACCACCCGGTGGGCTGGGGCGCGTACATCATCAACTTCGTCTTCTGGATCGGGATCGCGCACTCCGGCACCCTGATCTCGGCCATCCTCTACCTGCTGCGGGTGCGGTGGCGCACGGCCATCTACCGCGCGGCCGAGGCCATGACGGTCTTTGCGGTGATGACGGCGGGGCTGTTTCCCCTGATCCACCTGGGGCGGCTGTGGGTCCTCTACTGGCTCCTGCCGTATCCCAACCGGGCCCACCTGTGTCCGAACTTCAAGTCCCCGCTGATGTGGGACG
>JBHIEF010000329.1:0-3508 GCA_046760465.1 Armatimonadota bacterium
TCCCCAAGTGCCCCTACGAGCTGAACATCCCCGAACTGCTGCCCCGTCAGGCGGCGAAGATACGGAAGTTGGCGGCAAGTCTGTGAGGTAGGGGCCGCTAGCTGCGATCAGGCCGCCGGCGGCGGGCCGTACGCCGCCTCCATCTCCTTGTCCAGCTCGTCCAACCAGGCCTGCTGCGCCGCCGCCAGCTCCTTCTCCCCCATCTCCTCGTAGATGGACTTCAGCTCTTGATGCACGAACCGGTTCTCCGGCGCCAGCGTCTCGGCTGCCTCGTGTACCTGCTGGAACTGCGCCAGCGCCTGCGCCTTCTGCTTCCGCTGGCGGTAGAGCTTGCCCATGGCCAGATGCAGATCGGGCGAGCCGGCGGCCGCCTGCTCGGCGTCTGCATAGTGCGCCAGGGCCGCCTCGGGCTTGCCCAGCTTCTCCGCCACCTGCCCCAGTTGGTAGTTCACGAACGGGTCACCCACGTACTCGCCCCTGCGGGTGTACCCCAGCGCCTCCTGGAGCAGGGCGTAGGCTGCCTCGTAGTCGCCAGCCTCCATGGCCTGGTAGGCGGCCAACTCCGCGTCCTCGATGACGACCTCAGCCGACTCCCGCAGCGCTGCCTCGTAGTCCGCCCAGGCCTCGAACCCCCGCGAGCGACGGTAGTTGTCGAGCAGTTGCTTCTTGTTGTCCTCGAAGTCCTCGGGCAGCTCGGTCTTGATGCCCTCGACCTTGAAGATGTGGAAGCCCGCGACCGTCTCGATGACCGGCGTGAGCTCCCCCTTGGCCCTCGCGAACAGCGCGTCGCTGATCTTGCGGGCGTCGCGCCGAAGCCGAGTGTAGCCCTGCGACTGTTGTATCAGAGCGCCCGCCTCTGGGAACCAGCCCATCAGCTCCACGAACACGTCGTCGCGCTTCAGCGCCTTCAGCTTGCCGCCCTTCTTCGCGCTCTCCTCGTCGTCCGAATGCTCCTGCGCCAGCTTGGCGAAGTCCGCTCCGGCCTTCAGTTGGGCCAGCAGCTTCTCCGCCCTCTGCTTGGCCGCGGCCCGCTGCGCCTGCTCGGACAGCTCCGGCGTGGCCGCCTCCGGCGCGATGAGCAGGTGCCGGGCCTCGACCTGCTTGAAGCTCTCCTTGAGATCCTCCTCGGTGACCTGGACCGATCCCTGGATCTTCTCCCTCAGCTTCTGATGCTCGAGCTCCCCGATGACGTAATCGCGCGAGTCCTCCTGTTCGGCGCGCAGCCGCTCCAGGTAGTCGTCGTAGGCGATGCCCTGCTTCTCCAGAAAGGCCTTCAGCCTGCGCTTGGAGTAGCCCCCGGTCTCCGAGGGGAACAGCTGCGCCAGCCGCGCCTGCACCCGTTGCTCCATCCCCTGCTCGATCTCCTCGCGCGACACCTTGATGCGCTCCCGCCGGATGGCCTCGGTCATGAGCACGTCGGTGATGAACTGCTCCAGCAGCCTCAGCTTGTTGTGTCGGTCTGCCGCCAACTGCTGGCTGGCGAAGCGGCCCTGCATGTTCATCAGCCGCGTCATGAACACCTGTCGAGTGATGGCCTTCCCATTCACCGTGGCCATCACGCTGGGCCCCGTCGTCTGGAACCCCTGCGGAGCTCCCCCCCCACCTCCGCCCCGGCCGCCGAAAGAGATGAAGATGCCCACGCCGAAGATGACTAGGATGCCGCCCAGCAGGTACTTCATGCCCGCGCCCATCTTCTTCCGAATGCGAACGATAGACATGCGTGCCTGTCTCCCAGGATTAGCGATCTACTAGGGGGACTTGCTCTCCGCCGCCGGCGTCTGGAGCCATTCCTCCCGCATGGGGCAGTACTCGCCGCACATGGAGCACGATTCCACCGACACGGCCCCTCGCTCGGCGCGCAGCTCCCGCACCCGCTCGGGGTCCACGGCCAGCTCCGCCTGGAGCTCCCAGTCCAACGCCCGTCGCGCCTGGGACATCTGCTGGTCCCACTCGCCGGCGCCGGGCACACCCTTGACGATGTCGGCCGCGTGGGCTGCGATGCGGGAGGCGATGACCCCCTCGCGCACGTCCAGGGGGGTGGGTAGGGCGATGTGCTCGGCGGGGGTCACGTAGCACAGGAAATCGGCCCCGGCCGCCGCACACAGCGCCCCGCCGATGGCCCCGGTGATGTGGTCGTAGCCCGGCGCCACGTCCGTTACCAGCGGGCCCAGCACGTAGAAGGGTGCTCCGCCGCACAGCCGCTTCTGCAAGATGACGTTGGCCTCGATCTGGTCCATGGGCACGTGGCCCGGCCCCTCCACCATCGCCTGCACGCCCATCTCCCTGGCGGCGTCCACCAGGTCGCCCAGGACGACGGTCTCGTGCACCTGGGCGCGGTCGGTGGCGTCCGCCAGCGACCCCGGGCGCAGGCCGTCCCCCAGGCTGAGGGTCAGGTCGTAGCCCGCAGCAATCTCCAGCAGCCGCTCATAGTGCTCATAGAGCGGGTTCTCCGCCTCGTTCGCCACCATCCACCGCGCCAGGAAGGCCCCGCCCCGGCTGACTATGTCGCACAGGCGGCTCTGGCGCCGCAAGTGGCCCACCGCCGCCTGCGTCACCCCGCAGTGGACGGTGACGAAGTCCACGCCGTCGGCCGCGTGCCGCTCGATAACCTCAAACAGCATCTCCGCCGGCATGTGCGCTACGGACCCGTAGCGCTGCGTGGCCTCGATGGCGGCCTGGTAGATGGGCACCGTGCCCAGCGGCACCGGGCACGCCTCCCGGATGGCCCGCCGCGTCTCGTCCATGGTCGCGCCGGTGCTCAGGTCCATGACCGTATCGGCCCCGGCCTCCAGCGCGAAGCGCAGCTTGGTGAGCTCCTCGGCGGTCGAGTCGAAGTCGGGGGAGGTGCCCAGGTTGGCGTTGACCTTGGTGCGTAGGCCGGCCCCGATGCCGGTGGGGCGAGCTTCGCTGTGGCCGCTCCGCGGGACCACGATGGTGCCCCCCGCCACCCCCGCAGCCACCGTCTCATAGCTCACCCGCTCGGCCTCGGCGATCTGCCGCAGCTCGGGCACATCCTGTCCCTCTCGGGTCCGCTCGACAAGCGTCTTCATCGGCCCTCGCCGTCCCCAAATCCCCGCTGTCCGGTGCAGATTGACGATTAGAGGCCGGACAAGCCGGCCGCTGCGCGCAATTATAGCCAAACGCCTCCGAAAAAGCAAGCAAGGGCACACACACCCCGCCGCCACACAATGCAGGTGTGGGTCCGCGCTCCCAGCCCCCTCCAGGTTGCGCCAACTTCGAGCCTGCCACCAGCACCCTTTCTACACCCGCAGGAGGAGACCGTCTCATGACAAACCCAAAACCGAGGCTCTCGGTCGGCCGTCATTCTGAGCGCAGCGAAGAACCTCGTGGTGGGCCCGATGCCAGACCCTTCGCTGGGCAGACTGCTACGCAGTCCGCAGCTCAGGGTGACACCTTGGGGTCTTGGGATAGGCTCTCAGCGCTGGAGAGCGGTGGTTTGAGTTGGCACCGCCTTGCTGCCGATCCCCCAGGGCCCCTGCCGCGGCCG
>JBHIEF010000330.1:0-3452 GCA_046760465.1 Armatimonadota bacterium
CTCCGGGCCGCTCCCCTCGCGTCGGCGGCCCCGGCCCTGCTGAGCTTCGCCTGCGGAGATGGCCCGCTGGAGCTTGACTACACTGCGCGAGAAGCTGGTGAAGACTGGCGCCCGGCTCACTCGTCATGCCCGCCGGCTGATCGTGCAGATGGCGGAGGTGGCAATTCCGCGCGACCTGTTCGGGCAGATACTCACCGGCATCCGGCTGCTATCGCCGGTGCCGACGTGAGGCCATCACGGTACTGCCAGGATTGCCGCAGAACACCCGCTCCTCACCACGAGGGGCGTGCGGCCGCGCCCGCCGTCCGTCCCTCGACCAACTCCAGGGCCGTCACAGGTGCGTTGCTCCCGCTGGGCCGGACTTCCCAGGGGCTCCGCCGTCACAGAAGAAGGACCCGATGGCCGCGGCGGCAAACCTGTATCCCGGTTCTGGGCCTATCGGCCTTAGGCACCAGCCACACCCCATTGATATGGGGAATCCCGGCTCATGGGCCTGGAGGTTGACAAGGAGACCGTGGAAGCCGGTCGCGCCGAGATGCGGGAGCTTCTCGCTCAGGGGCGCTGACGACCGTCGCCGGGGCCCATGGCCGCGCACAGGAGCTGAGACAGATGAAGCGGTACCTGCTGGCCGCGGCTGCACTGACGGTCCCCGCACTGATCGCCGGCTGTGAGGAGGCTCGCGTGGAGCCGACTACCAAGGCGCCAGCCATCAGCATCTGGGAGGCTGCCGCCAAGGGTAACCTGGACGCCATCCGGGAGCACCTCCGGGCGGGCACAGACATCAACGGGACCTTCGTCCTCCCCGGCGTTCCCGGCTCAGGTGGGACCCCGCTGCACATTGCGGTCCTGGCGGATCAACTGCAGGCGGCCACGTTGCTGGTCAGGAGGGGTGCGGACCTCGACACGAGGGCCGACGACGAGCATGGAGGCTCTCCGCTGCATTGGGCCGCCTTCATCGGCCGTGTCGAGTTCGCCAAGCTACTGATCGATGCAGGCGCCGATGTGAATGCAACGGACAAGCACGGCAACACCTCACTGGACGCGGCCTCCGATCCTGAGATGCAGAAGCTGCTGCGCGAGCATGGCGGAAGGGCCAAGGCCGAGCCGCTGCCCGTGGAGCCCACCGGGTACCGTGGCTCGTACTTCATGAACGGCGAGATACACGTGAACGAGTACGGAACGCCGGAGGGCGAGCCGCTCACAACAGGCCATCAGGATTTCAAGCCGTCGTGGTCCAAGACGGGCGACATGCTCGTCTTCTTCCGCAGGCTGAAGGATGATCCGATCGTGACCAACTGGGTCACCCAGATCTGCATCATCAACGTTGACGGCACGGGCTTCCACACGCTCACTGACGGCACACATACCGACTTCAACCCGACCTGGACTCGCGACGGGACGAACACGCCCATCTGGAACCGGAAGAACCCCGAAACGGGTGGCTTCATGGTGATGGCGAGCAAGGTCGGCGGAAGGCCGGGAGAGGAGATCGCCCTCACCGACAGGCGATACCACACCTGGGCGTACACGTGCCTGATGGACGGCCGCATCCTCGTCCAGCGCATCCACCCGGAGGAGGGGCGAGGCTACTACTTGATGACGCCCAACCCGGGCGGCGAGCCCACCTTCGAGCGCATCGAGTGCGAGCTCGCGGAGCGTGGGATCCTCGACCGCGTCAGCCTCTCGCCGAGCGAGACGCGGGTCTGTTTCGAGTACCAGGCCGGCTTCGAGTACAAGGACCCGGGCCGCACGCTCTACATCGCTGACTTCGATGCACACGGGCCGGCGATCACGAACGCGAAGGCCTTTGCCAATGCAGAGCGGGCGGAACGCTGGTTCGCCTACCCGCGCTGGACGAAGGACGAGGTCGCTATCGTCTACCACGCCAGCCCCTCGCTCTACATGTACTTCCTGGAGGACGGGTCCACAAGGCAAGTGTCGAAGACGGATGGCGCCGACTACCGCTACCCTCACTGCGAGGGCGCGCCCAAATAGGAGCTACCATGAGCGACGGCATCGAGCGACGTACGTTCATCCGGAGGGCTGCACAGGTGGCGGGAGCTGCGGCAGCGGCAACGGGGTTGGCGTCGTGCCGGCAGGAAGCGCAGGAGACGGCCGCGCAGCCCGTGGAGCCCAAACCGATCGCCCAGTCCGGCACGATCACGACGCGGGTGCTGGGCAAGACAGGAGTCGAGGTGCCGATCCTGGGCTTTGGCGGGGCCACCCTAGCGACGAAGTGGGGAAACGCCCTGTCCACGGAGGACCGTGTCAGGCTGGTCCGCCACGCGTACGACAGCGGCATCCGCTACTACGACACGGCCATCAGCTACACCTACGAGGACAGCCAGGCGATCATCGGCGAAGCCCTGAAGGACGTCCGCGACAACGTCTTCATCACGACCAAGGTGGACTTCTGGGACCTGTCCAAGCCGGATGGGCGCTTCACGACGGTCCCTAAGGGTGAGGCCGCCCGGCAAGTCGATATGAACCTGGCAGAACTGCAATCAGAGTACATCGACGCCATCATGATCCACGGCACACCGGGTGTCGAGCAGATGACCGTCAAGCAGTGCATGGAAGTCCACGCGGAACTCGTGAAGGCACGTGACGAGGGGCTGGCCCGGTATGTGGGCTTCTCGGCGCACCACTACTTCGACAAAGCACTGGAGCTGACGGCAACAGGTGGGTTCGATCTGTGCATGCTGGCGTACGGCTACCTGCCGCGCGGCAACTCCCGGCTCTTCTCCCCGCTGACCACAGAACTCCGCAACGCATGCCTGGCGAAGGCGCATGAACTCGGAATGGGAATCGTCGCGATGAAGGTCATAGGGGCGGGCATGCTGAGCGGCTTCGGCGAGAAGGAGTTCGAAGGACTGCCCGGCGCCGCGATCCGCTGGGCAATGCAAGACGACCGCGTCCAGGTCATGGCCATCGGCATGCGTTCGCCCGCCGAAGTAGATGCCAACATCGCAACCCTCACCGGCGACACAGCATACACCAACGAGGACCGCGCCCTCTTAGCCAAGGCGGGCGCCGCCGTTCTCAACCACGAAGACGTCAGGAAGATGAGCGTGGAGTAGACGTCGCTGCCGCGAAAGGAAGAAGCCGATGCACCTGTTGTGGGGCACACTGATGGTCGCGGCGGGGCTGTTCATGGTGGTATGCGCGCGCCTGAAGAGCGAGTTCCTGGTCTATCGTCTGATGGTTGCCCGTTCGAGAGGGTTGTGGGGGGAGCACGTGCATCTCTTCCACCAGGTCGCCGGAGCCGTCATTGTCGTCTTTGGAGTCATCGTGGCTCTTGGGCTCGTCTGACGGTGGGCGATCTCGAGCCACCCACCGACGCGGGCCCCAACGGCTACGCACATGTGGACTGAGATGCGCCCGCCACCCCCGAAGGAGGCCGCCTGGGGCACATGGGTGTGCCTGCCGTCATCGAGGCCCGGCAGGAGCTG
>JBHIEF010000331.1:0-3410 GCA_046760465.1 Armatimonadota bacterium
ACGCGCTTCGCACGAGTCAAACAGCCCCAGGCCTTGGGCCTGGGGCTGTTTGGTGGCTTGGCGCGGGGCAACGTCGTCTCAGGCTTCCTCGGCGGCGGGCTCCTCTTCGTCCTCGGGCTCCTGCACCACGGTCACCCGCAGGCCCTTGGCCTTCTCCGCCTGGGCCTTGATCTGCTCGCCGACCTGGCGGGCCCTCTGGGCGACGGCCGCGGCCCTCTCGCCCAGCTTGCCGCCCGCGGCGGCTGCCTTCTCCTTGAGCTCGGCGCCCTTGGCCTTGAGGTCCTCACGGGTCTGCTTGCCCGCCTTGGGCGCAAAGAGCAGGCCAATGGCCGCGCCCACCATGGCGCCCGCCGCGCCGGCGATGACGTACTTGAGGGCGCGGGATATGCCGGTTTCGCCTCCGCCAGTCTCTGCCATGTCCAACACCTCCTGTTCTAGGGCTCCTCCCTACGCACGATGCGCGCGAAGCGCCGCCTGCCCACGCGCAGGACGGCTCCCGACTTCGGGTCAACGGCCGCCCAGGGGTCGGTAATCCGCTCGTCGTCGAGGCGCACGGCGCCCTGCTCGATGAGGCGGCGCGCCTGGCTGCCGCTGGTGGCCAGGCCGGCCCTGGTGATGAGGCGACTCAGCAAGATGCCGCCCTGGGCGAGGTCGTCGGGCCCCACTGCGACCTCCGGCATCTCACTGGGGAGCCTACCCTGGGCGAAGACCTGGTCAAACTCCTTCTGCGCGGCCTGCGCGGCTTCCTCGCCGTGGTAGCGGGTGGTAACCTGGAGGGCCAGCCGGGCCTTGATGTCGCGCGGGTTGACCTCGCGCGCCTCGATGCGGCTGCGCATGTCCTCGATCTCGATCTCGGGGGGCTTGAGCAGGAGCCGGTAGTAGTCGAGCATTACCTCGTCGTTGATGCTCATCAGCTTGCCGTACATCTCCGCCGGCGGGTCGGTGAGGGCGACGGTGTTGCCCAGGCTGCTGGACATCTTCTCCACGCCGTCCAGCCCCACCAACAGCGGGAAGGTCATGATGACCTCGGGCTCCTGGCCGTAGTGGCGCTGCACGTCGCGGGCCACCAGCAGGTTGAAGAGCTGGTCGGTGCCGCCGATCTCGACGTCGGCCTCGATGGCCACCGAGTCGTAGCCCTGGGCCAGGGGGTAGAGCATCTCGGTGATGGTGATGGGCTCGTCGGCGGCCGTGCGCTGGGCGAAGGTGTCGCGCTCCAACATGCGGGCGACCGTGTAGCTGCCGCTGAGGCGCAGGACGCCGGCGAAGTCGAGGCCCTCCAGCCACTCGCTGTTGCTGCGCACCTCGGCTTTGTCCACGTCCAGGATGTGGCCCACCTGCTCGAAGTAGGTCTGGGCGTGGGCCTCGATCTCCGCGTCGGTGAGCACGGGGCGGGACTTCAGCTTGCCGCTGGGGTCGCCAATGCGGGCGGTGAAGTCGCCCACGATGAAGACCACGGTGTGCCCCAGGTCCTGGAAGAGCTTGAGCACGTCCATGGGGATGGAATGGCCCAGGTGCAGGTCGGGCGCGCTGGGATCGAAGCCCGCCTTGACGCGCAGGGGCCTTCCCCGGCGCAGCTTATCCAGCAGCTCCTCGGGCCGCTCCACGTCCACGGCCGTCTGGGTCAGCAGCTCTAACTGGCGTCCTGGGGTCATGCGTTCCATGTGGCGATCCGCGCGCGGCCGCCGGGCGGCCGCCTCGGCGCGCGCGGCGGTGGGGTCGGGCTTTGCAGGAGGGATGCCGTGTCCTTGCTGCGCGTTACGGCGAGCCGCTGGAGCTCCTGGCGCTGGGCGGCGTACGTGCCACGGTTGACCCGCCCGGGCCCAGTTCGGCCTCGGCCAGGATGCCCACCGGCGTGCCCAGCTCGTTGACCACCTGGAGGGCAATGCGGGTGGCCTCCTGGGAGACCGAGACGGGCTGCTTGAGCTCCACTACCTTGTCGGGGTCCACCTCGATGGAGGCGGCCGTGCTCAGCTCCTGGCCGGCGTCGTCCTGGAAGATGATCTCCAGCTTTCCGGGCAGGAACACGCCGAAGGTCCCCGTTAGCACCGTGCGGCCCTGGGACTGGCCCAGCTCCAGGGCCTTCTGGGTGACGCCCACATTGGTGCAGTCCAGCGTGGGGCCACCGCAGCGGCCCGCGTACCAGTCGGTGGTGAAGCTAAACGAATCGCCGGGCTTGAGGGTGGTCAGCGGACTGAGCACCTCCACCTCCATGTAGGACAGATCGCCGCTGGTGTAGACCTCCACGGTGGAGCCCTTGTCCGGGTAGTTGCCGGTGCGATCCACGCGGAAGCGCTTGGCGTAGGTGTACTGGTGCTTCTCGTCCACGTAGGTGATCCAGCCGGCCTGGCTGTCGGCGCCGATCTTGCCGGTCTGGTGCAGGTACTTCACCCCCACCAGGCCGGGGGCCACCTCGGGCAGCCACTGGCTGGAGCCACCCTCAATGATCTCGTAGAAGCCCTTGCCGAACTTGCTGGCCGGATTGAGGGGGAAGTAGATCCTGGCCTCGGGGCTGGACTTCTTCCCCTTGCTCAGGGAGCCGGGCACCTGGGTGATGTCCCAGATGCTCCAGGTGCGATCCTCGTCGCTGACGTTCTTGAAGGTCTCCTTGACGGTCAGGCGCGTGGTGCCGCTGTGCAAGGTGAGCTCGCGGGTGATCTGTAGACCCGTCACCTCTTTGTCGGCGGGGCTGACTAGCTTGAGCACGCCCGTCTGACCGTCGCGGCCGGTGATCTCGCCCTTCCACCTGCCGGCGTCCAGCGCCGAGCCCAGCGGATCGGGCGGGCCGTGCCAGTCGGACTGCGGCGCGGGCCAGATCTTGTAGCCGCCGTAGTTGTGCCAGGTGCGCTCCTTCTCAGTCTTGGGAGGGTCGTAGAGCTTGCCGAACTCGGCCGGGTTGACCCACAGGAAGGGGTGGGCCTTGAGCTTGTACTCCATCACCCGGCCGCCGATGTCGGGCACGGCCACCACGGTGATGATGCCGTTGGACAGGCGCAGCGCCTTCCAGCCGTGGTACTGCATCTCGGAGGCGGCCACGGCTGCGGCCGCGCCCCCGGCCACGCCTGCGCGCGCCCGGCGGGTGGACCGACCCGTCCCCCCGCGCGTGCCCGGCGACTCCAGCCCGCCGCAACCGGCCACGAACACCAGCAGTATTCCCAGGATGCCCAGCCTGCGTCCCATGGCGCTCACGACTCCTCGTGTTGCTCAAGCCCTCGTTGGAGAATGATAGCAGAAGGAGGAGGGGAGGGCAAGGGGGGCCCAGACAGCCACGCTCCTGCGAAACTCCCTTACGCCCAGGGCAACGGTGATACCTCAATTCTGGGCCGATCTTACCCCAATCGGTGTGCACGGGCGATGAAGGCGCCCAGGCACATCGCCTGGGCCAGAGGCAACTCCACGACTAGCCGTCGGTT
>JBHIEF010000332.1:0-3402 GCA_046760465.1 Armatimonadota bacterium
CTGCCAGGCCGGCATCAGTCCCAGCCCGTTGTTGAGCGGATTAGGCGGGTCCAGCGCTTCCACCTCGAAGAACGCCTGCCGCGTTCGGGACGCCAAGTCCGCCAAACAACCGGCCTGTTGCCGCCCGCCCACGACCAGCTCCAGCCTGCCTGGGCCGCCGATCCAGGCGGGAAGCCAGTAGGCCCGATAGCGCGCATCCGGCCCCAGCCAGGTCACACGCTCGCGCCACACCTCCGCGTCCTCCCCGTCGCGCAGGATCAGCTCTCCCCGCCGCCCGGCCTCCTTGGTGACCGTCGCCTCCACCACGCACAGCCGCTCCAAAGCGTCGCGCCCCGCGCGGAAGCTGTTCTTGGTGTGCAGCGCCAGGTCGAACGTAGCCGCGTTCGTCTCGACCGTGGACGGATACCACGTTGTCGGGCGCCCCAGTGGCCGCGGATACTCCGCCCTGGGTAGGGTGTCTATGTGCCGAGTGCCGAAGCTGCTGGTCGAGGGGTAGGTGGTGGTGGGCGTGTCGTCTTCGTAGGGCGGGTATGGCTGGGCGGATGCGGTCAGCATGCTGGCGAGGAGCAACAGGGCCGGCAGGCGCATCGCGTCCTCCAACGTTGGGGAGTCGTGGCTGGGCTCGTGTGATATAACCTCAGGGCAGGCGCCAGGTTCCGTGAGTGGCCCCGCGGCCGCGAGACTTGACATTCGCGAGTATCACGTGATACCATCGGCGCGGGTCAACGCTCTTCACGGCGGGTACACGATGTCGGCCAGCCAACTCCTTTGCAGCCCCACAGTCGTGCGGGGCCTTACCCTCTGTGGCCTACCCGCGCTTCTGGTCTTCGGCCTGTACGTGGCCGACAGCGCCGCCATCCACTCCCTGGCGGCCGCCGAAGCTCTGGCTGCGGCTGATCCCTCCGGGGGCTCGTACGGAGCAGCCTTCGCTCCGGCCCCCGCGACCGCAGGCCCCCTCGCCCGTACCTTCTTCACTTCTCTCGAGACACAAGTTGCGGAGGCGAACGGGAAGGCGGACCCGGCTTCGTCGAGTGCCGCGGAGCCCCGCTTCCTGGTCGCCAAGCGGCTGGACGACACGCTGTACGTGGCCCTCAACGACTGCATGGCCCTCATCGGCGGCATGACGGGTTGGGACGAGGCAGCCCAGACCGCCCACACCATCAGCCGTCTGGGCCTGATGGAGTACCAGGCCGACACGCGCCGCTATCTGCGCAATGAGCGCGAGCTGGCGATGGAACTGCCGGCTCGCCTGCTCAACGGCACGTTCTACATATCCCTGGAGGACTTCGGGGCGATCTACGGGGTGCCGGTGAGCTTCGACGACGAGGGCTGCGCCAGGGTGGCGGTGGATGGCGCGGAGCTTCCCGTCCGCGAGGAGGCCGAGTTGTACGAGATCCACATCAACCGCACGAAGCGGACCCTGACCGTCAAGTTCCTGGACCGTGAGGTCCGCACCTACCCCGTATGCGTGGGCATCGGCGTCAATACGCCCCTGGGTCGCTTCCGCATCGCCAACAAGGCGGTCTGGCCCAGTTGGCGCTCTCTGACCACCGGACGCCTCGTGCCTCCCGGTCGCAGCAATCCGTTGGGCCCCCGCTGGATGGGCACGACCGCAGTTGGCGACAGGGGACACGTGATCGGCATACACGGCAACAACCGGCCCAGCTCCATCGGCCGGG
The DNA here is from genome assembly GCA_046760465.1 of Armatimonadota bacterium. Lineage (GTDB taxonomy): Bacteria > Armatimonadota > Zipacnadia > JAUWAU01 > JBHIEF01 > JBHIEF01. Next base: position 1,680 of record JBHIEF010000332.1, read on the forward strand.
CCGTCAGTCACGGCTGCATCCGCATGTACAACAAGGACGCCATCGAGTTGTTCGACACCATCAAGGTCGGCACTCCCGTCATCATTCACAGGTAGGCGGCCCCCGAGCTGCTCTGGCCATCGTGATCATCGGCATCGGCATTGACATCGTGGAAGTGGCACGCATCGGCCGCATGGTGGACCGGCACGGCGCGCGCTTCCTGGACAAGGTCTACACGTCCTATGAGGTGGAGAATTGCCAGCGCCGAGGCGGCCGAGCCCAGGAGTATGCGGCCCGCTGGGCGGCCAAGGAGGCGCTGATGAAGGCCGTGGGCACTGGCTGGCGCCGGGGCGTGCTGTTCCGAGACATCGAGAACTACAACCTCCCCAGCGGGAAGCCGATGATCCGCCTCCGCGGGCGCGTCAAGCAGCTTGCCCAGCGCTTGGGCGGCCGCCGCATCCACGTCTCCATCTCGCACGAGCGGGAGTACGCAGTGGCCTTCGTCGTCCTGGAGGGCTAACGGACGGGTATCAGGTTGCAGGTCTCAGGTGCCAGGTGCCACGGCTGACGTTGGCGCCATCAACGGGGGCTTGAGCCCAACACCCGCAACCTGGAACCTGACACCTGCAACCTGCCACCCTAGCCCATGAAGCTGCTGGATCGCCATCTACTGCTTCGACTGCCCTTGCCGTTCGCCATCGGCGGCAGCCTCCTGGCCGTGATCTACTTCGCCGACCACGCGCGCGGATTGGGCGAGATGATGTTCAGCGCCAACGTGCCCGCCGGCGTAGTGGCCAAGTACCTGGCGCTGAGGCTCCCCACGGTCACCGTCCTGGCCCTGCCTGCTGGCCTGCTCCTGGCCACCGCGGTGGTCACCAATCGCCTTACGCGCGACGGCGAGCTGGCCGCCATGCAGGCCGCGCAGGTGAGCTTGTGGCGCCTGTCTGCGCCGCTCATCGCTGCCGGTGCCGTCGGGTCGTTGCTGGCCTACGGGATCAACGAGTGGGTCGCGCCGGTGGCCAACCGACGGGGCCTGGAGGTATTGTCCCAGATGGCCCTGGGTCAGCCTCTGGCCCGACCTGCCAGCAACGTGCCCATCCGGGGCCCCGGCGGCGAGTTCTTCTTCCTGGGCCACCTGGACCCGGTGACGAATACCATACAGCAGGTGATGATACAGGAGCCCGGCCGGGGGTTGACGCCCCGACAGATCATAGTTGCCGAGCGCGCGGAGTATGAGGGCCGCCGGTGGACCCTGTACCAAGGGGCGGTCTACCGACTGGATGACCGCGGCAGGCTGCTCCGGGTGGAGACCTTCTATCGCCGGCCCTATGAGCTCCAGGCGCCCCTCCAGAGCTACCTCGTGGACCAGCGGCCCGATGAGCAGATGACCAGCTTCGAGCTGCGCCAGCGCATCGCCGTGCTCTCCGCCGGCGGGCGCGAAACGCAGAAGCTGCGCACCGGGCTGCACTTCAAGTTCAGCCTGCCGCTGTCCTGCGTCATCGTCGTGCTCATCGCGCTGCCCATCAGTTACCAGACCTCGCGGTTCGGCGGCGCTGCCGGGCCGGCCGTAGGCATCATACTGGGATGGCTGTACTGGAACAGCCTGTGGTGGGCCAAGAAGCTTGCCTTCGGCGCCGCGCTGCACCCAGCCCTCGCCGCCTGGCTGCCCGCAGTCATCTTCGGCGGCCTGGGCATCTGGCTGATGCACCGCGCGCAGCGCGGGTAGAGAGAGGTTGTGCCGACT
>JBHIEF010000333.1:0-3333 GCA_046760465.1 Armatimonadota bacterium
TCGGTGGCGCGGATGATGCCGTCCACGGTCGACTGGCCGGTGCCATAGCGGTTGCCGAACAGGTGCTTCACATCCGCGTCATTGACTGCGAAGACCGGCAGTCTCAGCGCCCCGTCGGCGGCCATCGCCCGGAGCCGGATCACGCCCGTCGTCGTTTCCTCCATCGAACCGAGGATGTCCGTGCACTGGCCGGGCAGTTCGGAGTGCAGCGTGCTGATCAGGTCGGCTCCGTCGTCCATGGTGATAGTCGGCTTGCGCTTCAGCACGGCGTGGATGTGCCGGTAATACGTGTCCCGGTCCTCGCCGTTGCGGGCGAAGACGGGGATGCCGTAGTCCTCCACGAGCGAGGCGGCGACGTCGTCCTGGGTGGATAGTGGATTGCTCGCGCACAGGGCGATGTCGGCGCCGCCGGCCTTCAGTGTTCGGGCCAGGTTCGCCGTCTCCGCGGTGATGTGCAGGCAGGCGGCCACGCGCCGTGCCGAAAGCGGCCGCTCTTTGTTGAATCGCTCTCGGATCAGTTGAAGGACGGGCATCTCTCCGTCGGCCCACTCGATGCGGCGTTTGCCTTGCTTGGCCAGCGACATGTCCGAGACGTCGTATTCCAGGTGCGTCACTTCTTTCCCGTGTGTGGTCCGGCCGTTCGCGGCCGGCCTGTCTTCGTTCAGTCCTCGGCGCGGCGGTCGACCTCGAAGATGCCCACGAGGCTGTGACCTCTTCCGGCGCCTTCCTGAAGCTCATATTCCAGGTTCCTGAGGCAGTAGCCCAATTGTGGCTCGATGATGTTGGCCCTTGGGTCTCCCATTCGCATCCATGAGACGGCATCAACCACCCGGTCTAACGTCATGATCGCCATCTGGAGAGCCAGCGGGAACCTACGCCAGTTCCTTATCTGTACCGGATGCTGACGCTTTTCTAACCGTCTCTGACAGTAGTTGACGAGGTTGTTCCAGCAGAACTTTAGTTTGGCGAAGTAGCTGTTCAGACCGTCGTGCCCCGGCACAGGGACCACCTCGACTTTGAGTCTTTCGAGGTCTGTGCGGACGTTGGCCTCGTGCAGGTTGTTGACGACCGCTCGCACTGGGCTGACCCACTCGTTGTATTCCTGCGTGTCAACATGTCGTCCCACGAACACGGAGCAATCGTAGAGGTCGAGCACGCGGATCTGTGCGCCGGTGCTTCGCGCGGCACGCCGAACGAGGGCGCGGATCTCATCTCCGAGCCAGAACCGCATGGGAAAGTGCTCCGCTTCACCTTCCGCGTCCGCTGACAGCCAGCTCATCGAGTAGTCCAGCATCGCCTCGCCCGGCTCATCCCAATAGCACGGCCACTCGATGGAATGCCGCCCCAGCCACTCGCCAACCACCAGCGCCCTCTGGCCGGCATGTTCGGCGATCTCGCCGAACAGACGCTCCATCGCATCATCACCGATGTGCGAGAAGGAACCGTAGGAGCAGAAGTACAAATCAAAGGGCTGCTCATCCTTCAGCGGGAAGCCTTTGGAAAAGTCTCCCTGGCGGAACACGACGTTGGGACAGCTGGCGTAGGCGACGTTCCCCTGTTCGACCATGCTTTCACACAGATCGCAGCCTACATATTGCTCGATCATGTCCATAGGCAGTATCCTGGTCTGGTTGAGGCGTAGATCAGATTCCTTGCGCATCACCGACGTGAGCAGCCGCAGACCCTCGCCGGTGCCTGCCCCCAGGTCCACAACACGCACCTTGTTGCCCGACTGCGCCTTCCAGCCTACCAGCCTGCGCAGATGGGGGCGCAAGCTCATGGCCCTTATCTGATCTTCCCAATATATCCTCACGTTGTCGTACTTCCCGCGAAGTCTACCGCGATAGGGCTGGTAATGACCGTCGGAGACAAAATCCGCATAGACCGCCTGGGGGTGTTTGCTCCTTGTCATGTCCAGACTCCCTCTAATCGTGTGCTGCACCCGCCTGCGCACTATTGCGCGCGAGCCTCCAGCAACCGTGATTCGCAACTCATGCCATAAGCGTCCTCAACGTGAGACGCGGCTCGCGCGGCCGTCCGCAGAAGCGATTGGTCCACAGGCCGGCCTTCGCTCCGCAGCGCGTCGGCCAGCAGGTCAGCCGCGATCTGGTCGATGGCGAAGGGGTTCCGGCCGACCAGGAAGCCAAGGTCGTGCTTAAGCATGGGCTCCTGGCGGGCGTCGACGCAGTCGCAGCGCTCCGTTACCGAATACATGTGGAGGACGTGGACGGTGTGCTCCCACTTGCCGTTCATCAGCCCCATCGCGTAGTCCGCCATCCGCAGAGGGAGCGTGTCTTCGCCGCGTTGCCAGTCGGTGATGTCTTCGCCCTGAAGCGTGATAGCCCCCCTGCCAAGCGTGCAGACGGCCTCGCATTCGCCGCAGCCGATGCAGAGCTCCGGGTCGACGGCGGGGCACAGCGCGTCGTCGTCGAGCCGGAGGGCGCCCTCGGGGCAGCTCTCGACGCAGCGCCCGCATCGCGTGCATGCCTCGGAGTCGAACTCCGGGAGCAGCGACTGGTGCATGCGCAGCTTGCCGCGCAGCGCCGAGCAACCCATCGCGATGCTCTTCACACAGCCCGCCACTCCGGCCAGGGCGTGCAGGGTCAGGTGAGCATGATTCACCACGAAGTCCGCCGCTGCAAACCCTCCGGCAAGGTAGAAATCCTTGAACCGACAGATGCCATCGAGTTGGTTGCATTGTTGCCGTTGCTGAAACTCAAACAGCCCGGGCACGGCCGTGGACGGCCGGTCCAGGACGACGAAGGGGGCCCCGGCATCGCCCTCCGTGGACCAGCCATGTCGTCGTGCCAGTCGCACGTAAGTGGACGCATCGCCCATCGGATTCTTCCTGTGCCCGCGAGGTCCTGTGTATGCAACGGTTGTGTCGCCGACTGCCACACCCGAAGCTCCATGCTCCTGCGCGAACCGCACACTGCTTTCCATGTAGGCAGGATTCATGCGCGTAGCCCAGCGGGGCTCCCCTACGTGCACCTTTAGAAGAACCTGGCCGCTGATCGCGTCGGGATGAACGGTCTCCAGCGCTTCGTAGATGGCATCGTTGGCCTTGCTTAGGGCAGCACCGCCCGCATTTCGCAAATCGGCACTCCCAGCTTCAACAAGAAGCGTGGGGCCCAGGTCTCGCGGTACGAGGAGTGCGTCTGCCACTTTCTGCGCCGACGGTCTTCCGTCGTCAATCGTCGTGTTCATAGATCACACCCGCGGCGCCGACCGACTCAGCACACCCCGGGTGCATTCTGCCGGCCCCGATCGGGGCTCCCTCCACGCACTTCTAGGCCCTGCCGATGGACTCGAGGTACTTGTTGGTCTTGCGCA
>JBHIEF010000334.1:0-3320 GCA_046760465.1 Armatimonadota bacterium
CCTCGCCCTCGCCTGGCGCGGCGTCGGCAGTGCCACATAACCCTGGTTAGCCGCGTGCGGGGGCCCGAGCGCCCGCACCGCGGATGCCGGCCTGCTGTGCAAGCCCATCGGGGGGCCAACGGCGCCAGGTAAATGTTCCGTAACATGGGCCACAGAGGGGCAGGAATGCTTGACAGCCGCAGGGAACTCGCGTACAATCACGCTACCCTGGCTTGGGAAAGGCCTGCCATGTTGCGGCGAGTGTGTCCGCTTCTGGTCGGTTGTCTTCTGCTCCTGACGGCGGGAGCGGTTCATGCGGACCCGGCGCCTCCGTTCGAGTCCACTATCATCGATCCCACCGCATACGACTTTGTCCTGGATGTGACCGATCCGGGCGGCTCTGGGAATCCCAGCGCATCAGACTGGCAGTACGTCTACACCGTGACCTTCCACGGCGGGGACTACGCGGCTTCCCAAGCCACAGACGATAGCACCATCCGTATGGCTGCGTTCGTCGTTTACGCGCAGAACAACCCCGTCACCAAGGACAGCGACAGCACGGCCGAAGTCTCACACGACGATGGCACCAACTGGGGCACGTTGGCGTGGAGCCCCACACCAGATGGCAACAAGGTCGTGTGGGAGTGGAACGGAGAGGGCGGTCCGTACGTATACCCGCATCCGCCCGACTTGGCGAGGTTCACGCTCTGGACGGACGCGCCGCTTGATCTCCATGACCCAGTGCGCACGGCTGTGAAGATCAAGTGGGACGAGGACGGCAGCGATTGGGTCAACAACACCCCCGAGCTTCCGCCGTCGCTGTTGAGCATGATCAGCTTCGGCGCGCTGGCTCTGGTGCGCCGATGGCGCAGGACGTAGCCGCACGAAGCACCTCCAGGCTCTGACGGACGTTCCCGGCCCCGATAGCGCATGTCGGGGCCGGTTGGCTTCCGGCGGCAAACCAGGCCGCGGAAGCTATCGGCCCTCGGGCTGGCGGCTCCGGTCGGCGTCTTCGCTTCCCGGGGCAGTCCGGGGTGCAATCAATCGGCCCCTATGTGGCAGAACAGCCCTGGGGAGGGCCCCCAAGCAGGACTGACTGTCGCGCGCTGCGAAGCTACCATCGCCATGTCACCGCTGGAGCGCATCGCCGCCGCATTCGCCCAGGAGACGCCGGACGAGGCGCCCTTCTACATCGCGGGCATCTCGTCGCGGGTGGCTTCAGAGCTGTTAGGCCGCGAGGTCTGGACCAGCGAGGGGACGCTGCGGTACCGGGAGGTCCTGGCGCTGCGGCAGGGCGGCGACGCGCACCGGGAGCTCATCGAGCGCAGTCGGCAGGACTTGGCGGCCCTGGCCGAGGGCCTGGAGCTGGACATTCGCCCTCGCCGCTCTGGGTCGCGATGGGCCGAGCGCGTCGCGTCGGGGGGCACATCACGCCCGTCGGGCGCCCGGATGGTCGCCCGATGCCCGGAGCTTGGCGGGCCCGATGAGACACGGCCGAATTCCCGATAGCGGCCTACGATAGGAGACGACTGTGCCCGTCAGGGTGCCGAAGAGCGAAACGAGGACGCTCGACCAGCTCAGAGAGCACTACGACATAGAGAGGGAGCTCGCGGACCTGCTGCGCAGGGCGAGCAAGGCCGAGAGGCGCGGCCTATATCCGTTGCTCTACGACGAGCGCAACCGCAGGCTGCCTCACCATCCCGGCCTCCAGCGCAGACTAGACGCCACGCTTCAGGCCGAGCACGTGGCTACGCAGATGGTGTTGCTGCAGCCCTTTCTAAGACGGGCGAGAACGTTCATGGAGGTAGGGCCGGGGGACTGCGCCCTCTCACTCGAGGTATCCAAGAGGGCTGACAAGGTCTATGCTGTGGATGTCTCCGCAGAGGTGACCAGCAGTCTAGCCTGTCCGGACAACTTCCGCCTGATACTCTCAGACGGCGTGAGCATCCCTGTGCCTGAAGGCAGCGTAGACCTAGCGTACAGCAATTCGGTCATGGAGCATCTTCATCCCGACGATGCTCGTGAACAGCTTGCGAGCGTCCGCCAAGCGCTTGCACCTGGAGGCATCTACGTGTGCGTCACACCGCACCGCTTCTCGGGCCGCACGATATCTCGAAGTACTTCGATGACATCGCGACGGGCTTCCACCTGAAGGAGTACACTAACGGCGAGGTGGCTGCACTCCTGCAGGCGGCCGGGTTCTCCAGCCTATGCGCGCTGATACGGCCCAAGCGAAGGGTGATCGGCCTCCCCATGCGGCCGGTTGTCTGCTTGGAGCGGACGCTGAGCAGGCTACCGCATCCGACGAGACGATGGCTCGCCAGCGGGCGTCCCTTCTCCACCATCCTCGGGGTCCGTGTGGCGGCGGTGAAGGAGCGTGCCGGATGATGCGCCACCACACGTATCGCCGGCCGCATGGGTACGCAGCCCGAGCTGGCCCGTCACGTTGGCGCAGCGTCTCCTGCGGCCTCCGGGCACATGCCTGCCGGTATCGGTGCCCGGGCGGGCAAGCGTGGTCTCACAGTCCCGCTGCCCCCTGTCGCCAGCACCACCAGCGGGGCGTGCCACGTGGCTAAATCGGCACTGGGATATGCGCGCGTGGGTGGGCCAAGCGCTTTGCGCGCGGCACCCCAGCGTACGAGGACCCGAGGTGACGAGCAGTTGAGTCACCCAGACGCTACAGACCGCGTACTGGCCGCATTCGCCCAGGAGACGCCCGACGAGGTGCCCTTCTACATCGCGGGCATCTCGTCGCGGGTGGCTTCAGAGCTGTTAGGCCGCGAGGTCTGGACCAGCGAGGGGACGTTGCGGTACCAGGAGGCCATGGCATTGTGGCACGGCGGCGAGGCGCACCGGGAGCTCATCGAGCGCAGTCGGCAGGACCTGGCGGCCCTGGCCGAGGGCCTGGAGCTGGACATCGTCCGCGTCCCACGGTGGCGCACCGATGAGAAGCCCTCGGAGCAACTGGACGAGCACACGTTCCGCTACGGCGACCCCGACGGCCAGTGGCGCGTGATGCGCTTCGACCCGGCGACGGAGCGGTACCAGCAGGTGGACGGCAGCCCGATGCCGGAGCCGACGTACGACGACCTGGAGGCCGAGGTCAACCGCATCGAGGAGTCCATCCTCACCGACGACCCTGAGCCGGACGACTACCCGGAGGAACTGGCAGTCTCGAAGGCCCTGGGCGAGGAGCGAGGCGTGCAGATAGCCCCGTTCAGCGTGGGGATACCGCTGGAGCCAATCTGGCTGCGCGCGCTGGAGGAGCGGGAGGACCTGGTCAGCCGGTATCTCCACGCTGAACGGTGCAGATCCTGTCCGAACAGGGGGCCAGGTTCTTC
>JBHIEF010000335.1:0-3309 GCA_046760465.1 Armatimonadota bacterium
TTGGCCTTGTTGGCCACCACGGCCTCGTACTCCGCCTGGTACAGGCCCGGCCGCGGGTTGTCGGAGAGGCCTCCATCCACTGACACGTAGGTGCGCACGCCGGGGATCTCCTTGACCACGCCGATGGTGTAGAGGGTCAGGCCGGCCTCGCCCACGATCGAGCGTCCCGGCTCCAGCACCAGCGTGGGCGGGTCCAGCTTCCGCTCCTCCAGGCCCCGCGACAGCGCGGTGCAGATGGTGTTCGCGAAGTGGCCCAGGGGCACCGGCGCGTCCTCGTGCGTGTGGCGGATCCCCAGCCCACCGCCTAGGTTGAGCTCGCGCAGGCGGATGCCCTCCGCCTGGGCCTCCGCCATCAGGTCGAGCATGATCTCGACCGTGCGTTCGTAGCTTTCCAGGCTGAAGATCTGGCTGCCGATGTGACAATGGACGCCGCGCAGATCCAGATGACCGCTGCCGGCCGCCCGACGCAGGCCGCGCATGGCCAGGCTGCCCTCCACTCCCAGCCCGAACTTGCTGTCTACCTGGCCGGTCTGGATGTAGGTGTGCGTGTGGACCTTGATGCCGGGCGCCACGCGTATGGCCACCGCGGCCGTCTGCGCGCGGCCGCCCGCCAGCGCCTCGAGGGCCTCGATCTCCGCCAGGCTGTCAATCACGATCTCGCCCACGCCGCCGTCCAGGGCCATCTCCAGCTCCGCCGCCGACTTGTAGTTGCCGTGGAAGTAGATGTGTTCGGGCGGAAAGTCGGCCACCAGCGCGGTGTGGAGCTCGCCGCCCGAGGCGACGTCCAGCCACATCCCCTCCTGCGCCATCAGCTTGCAGATGGCCTGGGTCAGCAGGGCCTTGCCGGCGTAGGCTACGTTCACCCCCGGTGGGTAGGCCGCTTCGAAAACCCTCCGGTAGCGGCGGCAGTTCTCGCGGATGAGGGCCTCGTCTAACACGTACAGTGGCGTGCCGTACTCGCGTGCCAACTCCACACAGTCGCAGCCACCGACCTCCAGGTGGCCTCGCGCGTTGATGGTTTGCGTGCCGAAAGCCAACATGTGCTTCGTGCCTCCGCCTGGCTCGCCGCAGGGGGCAGCAGCTAATGAAAAAGCCCAAGCTGGCCTCGCCCGGGATCGCGGTTAAGGTGAGGTCGCTTAGGCTGGCTGGTCCGTCGAAGCTAACCAGGAACTCGTGCCTGGACCTACCTCGAATCCAACTCTCGTGGTTCGTCTACGGGCCTTCAGAGCTCGTTGGACGTGATGAGAATGCGATCGGCGTCCGGCTCGTACATCACGGTCACGTTCAGCGCCTTCTCCAGGAAGCCGAAGGGGACCATGGTGCGCCCATTCTTGATGAAGGGCGCGAGCTTGAGCACGACGCGCTGCTTGTTCAGCTTGACGTTCGGGTCGCCGATCGTCAACTCCACCTCGGCATCATCGTTGGCGGCCCACACGCGCTTCTCCACCGGATACCAGTGGACCTGGCCGCCCGCGTGCTCGAACAACTCGCGGATCGGACCCACCGCCACGCCCCGCTTGGACGTGGGCTTGGTCCGCAGCGCTAGTGGCTCATCGTCGAAGACCACCTTGAACTGCTTGCCGCCGAGATGCACGATGTGCTCGATGGGCCTCAGGTCCGGACGCGTGGCACGCGGCTGGCTGGGAGGCAGCGCGTCGCGCGCCGGGGACCTAGCCGCCCACGTGGCTGGCAGGGCTGCGTAGGCCGTTGCCTTGTCCGTGCCAGCGTGCGCCGTCGGCGCGGGCGCCGGGGCCGATGGCTCGACCACTGTCCCGGCGGCGCCGGGTCGCGAGGCGCGGGGGCCGTGACTGGCCACGGCCGTGGGCAGCCTGGCGAGAAACGCGTCCGGGGCCGGCAGCACGTCGTGCCGCGCCTGGGATGGCGTGGTCAGCGCTGAGCGGGGCCGACCCATGGGGCGCGTGGCCTTGGCCGCGGAGGGCGCGGGCCTCGCCTGCGGCATCGCAGTTGCCACCGTCCTCTGCGGACTGGCCTCTGGCTGCACCTTGCTCGCGGCCGGCGCCTGGATGCTGCTGGCCGCCACGGAAGGCGCGCTGGTGGGCGCGGTGGCTCGCACCGTGCCGCCGACTGTGCGTCCCGACGCCAGCGCCAGCTCGACCGCGGCCGACGTCATCGGCAACACTTGAGCGCTGGCCACGCTGGTCGTCGGTGGGCCAATGGCGGGCGCCGCCCGGGTGCCCGTGGCGGGGACGCCTGGGCGCGCGGCTCGCATGGCGTAGGTGGCCGAGTCAGCCGCCTCGGGCAACATGGCCACCCGGGTCAGGCTCGGGCTGGGCAGAGGGCGGCGATCGGGCGTGCCCACTTCGGCCGCCAGAGGCGCCACCGGGCTGCCGACCAGGGGGCTGGTGGGCGTCACCCCAGGGCGCGGGCTCATCGGCACGCGCTCGGAGGGTGGTGCGGGCGCCGCCGAGGTCGTGTAGCGCGGGTTGTTCACCCTCACATAGACCTTGGCGGACTCCCCGCGGTTCTCGCCCGGGTCAACCGCCTTGGCGCTGATGACGTGCAGGCCGTTCTCCAGCTTGGTGGTATCCTGCACGAAGCGATAGGGTGGCCGATTGGTCATGCTCTTGAACTGGTCATCTATGTAGACGAAGACGAACTTGATGCCGTTGTCGTCGGTGGCCTCCACCCCGATCTCGATCTTGCCGGACACGCTGGCCCCGTTGAGCGGCGAGGTGATGCGCACGGTGGGAGGGATCTCGTCCAGCTCCGCCGGCGTGGGCACGTCCGGCCCCGGCCCGCCCGCGCCGTTGTCAACGTACACGCGCACCTGCGGCGGGCTCTTGCACGGGCGCCCCGCGGCGTCGAAGACCTGCGCCATGAGCACGTGCGGACCATTGGCGAGCTGCCGCGTGTTCCACTTGAACACTTGCTGCCCGTAGCCTCGGGGCTCCTTGAGCGTGTACTGAAAGGCGGGCCGCTCGTCCACGTACAGCACAATCCGCGTCACGGGTTGTGTGGACTTGCTGTCAAAGGCCACCTCGATGTAGATCTGGTCCGAGATGACCGTGCCCTCGGCGGGCGACTTGAGGCGTGCCACCGGCTGAGCCAGGACCCCATAGGCGGCGAACACGCCGTAGGCGACGATCAGGGCAGCGATCAGAGTGGACGATCTGGCCGCGCGGAGCAGTGACATAGCGACACCCTCCTGAAGGGTGGACCAGGGCGGCAGCTGATCCGTCATGTACCCAGCAGGAGTATACCACACGCCTGGGGTCAAGTCAACCGCTGGAAAACCGGTGCGTGTCAGGATTGTTGGGATCAGGCGGCGGCGGGCAGTGCGTGTATGAG
>JBHIEF010000336.1:0-3305 GCA_046760465.1 Armatimonadota bacterium
GGCGTCATCGAGACCACCTTCGCCGAGGAGACCGAGACGGACCTGTTCGGCGAGCAGTCGGTGCTCTGCGGCGGCGTCTCGGAGCTCATCAAGGCCGGCTTCGATACGCTGGTTGAGGCCGGTTACCAGCCGGAGATCGCCTACTTCGAGTGCTGCCACGAGCTCAAGCTCATCATGGACCTCATCTTCAAGCACGGCATCCAGGGCATGCGCAAGCGAGTGTCGGACACGGCCGAGTACGGTGACATGACCCGCGGCCGGCGCATCATCACTGAGGAGACCCGCGCCGAGATGAAGCGCCTGCTCGAGGAAGTTCGGGACGGCACCTTCGCCCAGGAGTGGATCGAGGAGAACCGCACCGGTCGTCCGCGCTTCAGCGAGCTTGAGAAGGCCGGCGAGGACCACCTCATCGAGAAGGTCGGCGCCGAGCTGCGCAAGATGATGCCGTTCATCGAGGAGGGGTAGACCGAGGTGTTTCGGCAGCTTGCTGCCGAAACGTTGAGCAGCAGGGAAACAGCATGCCTCAGACCCTCGTCCAAAAGCTCCTCGCCGCCAAGAGCGGCCGCGACCAGGTCAAGCCGGGCGAGTTCGTGACCGCCGGGCTCGACCTGGTGCTGATGAACGACATCACCGCCCCGCTGGCCATCGAGGAGTTCGGCCAGATGGGCGCGCGGGAGGTCTTCGACCGCAGCAAGGTCGCCCTGGTGGCGGACCACTCCACCCCGGCCAAGGACATCAAGGCGGCCGAGCAGTGCCGCCTCATGCGCGAGTTCGCCCAGGAGCACGACATCGAGTACCACTTCGAGGGCAGTCGCTGCGGCATCGAGCACATCCTGCTGCCCGACGAAGGGCTGGTGCTGCCGGGAGACGCCGTGGTGGGCGCCGACAGCCACACCTGCACCTATGGCGCCCTGGGCGCCTTCGCCACCGGCGTGGGCAGCACCGACGCGGCCGCAGCCATGGCCCTGGGCGAGATCTGGCTGCGCGTCCCCGAGAGCATCAAGTTCGTCTTCGAGGGCGAGCTGCGGCCCCACGTCACCGGCAAGGACCTGATCCTCTACACCATCGGCAAGATCGGCGTGGACGGCGCGCGTTACCAGGCCATGGAGTTCACCGGCCCGGCCATCTCCGCCCTGGACATGGCCGGGCGCTTCACCATGTGCAATATGGCCATCGAGGCCGGCGGCAAGTGCGGCCTGGTGGCCCCCGACCACAAGACGGAGGAGTACGTGCGCCACCGCGCCCGCCGCGACTACGAGCTCTACAGCAGCGACGACGACGCCGAATACGCCCAGGTCTACCAGTGGGACTGCGCCGACATTGACCTACAGGTGGCCCTCCCCCACCTCCCGGAGAACAGCGTGCCCGTCGGAGAGACCAAGGGAGTGCGCATTGACCAGGCAGTCGTCGGCGCCTGCACCAACGGACGCCTGGAGGACCTACAGCAGGCCGCCGACATCCTGCGCGGCAGGCAGGTGTCCGACCACGTCCGGCTGATGGTCATCCCCGGCACCCACACGATCTACGCCGACGCCCTCTGCGATGGCCTGATAGAGACGTTCATCAAGGCGGGCGCCATCGTCAGCCCGCCCACCTGCGGCCCCTGCCTGGGCGGGCACATGGGCGTGCTGGCCAAGGGCGAGAGGTGCATCTCCACCACCAATCGCAACTTCGTCGGCCGCATGGGCCATCCCGAGAGCGAGGTCTATCTGGCGGGCCCGGCCGTGGTGGCCGCCAGCGCAGTCGCCGGCGAGATCGCCGAGCCGGACGACGTCAAGTAGGGGCCCGATGGGGGGAGGGGTAAGGACTGCCAGTTAGTGGAGGAGAAGCAGAGCCGTTGGCGAGCCCTGGGTAGTCGCAGGCTTGCGGCCGGGGGTGGTGGTGCTGAGCCTGCGGGGGTGGCTGACGGTGGAATGCACCCCCTGACCACCGCCGCGGGCTGAAGCCCGCGACTACCCACCACAACACAGCCTCCAATGGGGGGTGCGCATGAGACAGATGCCCATCCTACACGGCAAAGCCTTCAAGTACGGCGACCACGTCAACACCGACGTGATCATACCGGCCCGCTACCTGAACACCACTGACCCCGCCGAGCTGGCCGCCCACTGCATGGAGGACCTCGACGCCGAGTTCGTTGGCCGCGTGCGGGAGGGCGACATAATCGTGGCCGGCCGCAACTTCGGCTGCGGCTCCAGTCGCGAGCACGCCCCCATCGCCATCAAGGCCGCCGGCGTCTCCTGCGTCGTCGCCGCCAGCTTCGCCCGCATCTTCTACCGCAACGCCTTCAACGTCGGCCTGCCCATCTTCGAGAGCGCCCAGGCCGCGGACGCCATCGAGGCCGGCGACGAGGTGGAGGTGGACACCGACCGGGGCGCCATCAAGAACCTGCGCACCGGCGAGACGTTCCAGAGCCAGCCTCTGGCAGGCCCGGTAAAGGACCTGGTCGAGGCCGGCGGCCTGGTCAACCTGGTCAGGCAGCGCCTGGCCTCCTAACCGCCTGGAGGTCTGCCCAAGGCCCCGGCGAACTGTGGGGCGGACGCTCTTGCCCGCCAACGCAGCCGCCGGACAGGAATGTCCGGCCCGCGCAGATGGCTGCCAGAGCGCCGACTGACACGTCGTTCCGTGGGGCGGACATTCGTGTCCGCCAACGCAGCCGCCGGACAGGAATGTCCGGCCCACGCAGTGGATTGGCACGAGTGAACTCATCGGGCGGAAGGATCAGCGAGTTCCGCATCCGAAGCCGCCGCCTGCCTCACTGGGAAGAACCGGGGGCAACGTACTTCGTCCGCTACAGCTTGAGGCGGCCCCATGCCTGCTACCTGGCCTGCGTGAAGCCGGCCCTGATCGTCATCGCGTCCCTGCGCTTCTTCCACGGCAGGCGACTGGAGCTCTACGATTACACGGTCATGCCCGATCATGTCCATGCTATCATCAGGCCGATCCCGGCGAGGGGTACTACGGAGCCCCTGAGCCGCCTGCTGCAAGTGATCAAGGGTTGGTCGGCACGGCAGATCAACGACATGCTGGGCCGCACCGGCTCGCTTTGGCAGGACGAGTCCTATGACCGCCTGTTACGCGGCGAGGAAGACTACATGGCGCACGCGAACTACGTCTGGGAGAACCCCGTGCGGCAAGGGCTGGTCGGCCGAGCAGAGGAATGGCCCTGGTGGGGCCGAGGGGACGTGGCCCCGTGGTGGGAAACGAGCTGAGGCAGGACTGACACGTCCTTACGTGGGGCGGACATTCGTGTCCGCCAACGCAGCCGCCGGACAGGAATGTCCGGCCCACGCAGATGGCTGCCG
>JBHIEF010000337.1:0-3245 GCA_046760465.1 Armatimonadota bacterium
CCCGCCCCTACAACACATCGGCTCCGACGGCGGCGGGCAGGAATGCCCGCCCCACGAGCTCCTAGAACGGCATCTGCGTCACGGATTGGCTGAGCAGGGCGAAGGCGATGGCCAACATGCCGATCAGGCCCATGCCGCAGGAGAAGCCCGCGAACAGCACCGGCGAGTAGCGCATCCACTGCTTGGCCCCGTAGCGCCTGGCGAAGTAGTACCTCCCCAGCAGCGCCCCCAGCAACTCCGGCAGTATCAGGTGTGGGAAAGTGCCCATGCCCCGCAGGATGCCGTAGATGAGCGTCACCGGCCAGCCCAGATAGCTGAGCAGGCCGTAGGCGCCCAGGCCGAAGGCGGCGCCGCCGGCGATGACACCGGGCTTGATGGCCTCGGCAAAGAGCTCGCGGTTCTCGGTGGTGGCGGTGATCCACAGGGACTGCTGGAGGGCCTGGAAGTCCCAGAACTTGAGGGCGTACGGATAGAAGACGGAGGGGATGGGCGCCAGTCGCCAGATGAACTGCCAGAACAGCAGGCTGCACGGGATGACGATGAGGAACATGAGCAGTTCGGCCTTGATGATGCCGGTGATGCGGGTGCCGGTCAGCTCCACCTCGCGGAAGCGCTGGGCGTAGGCGCCGTAATTGGCCAGCGGGATGGGCGCAAACCACAGCGTGACGCCCTGGTAGCCGCTGAGGATGAACGAGGCCTCCCGCACCATGGGGAAGCCGATGAACTGCCCGGTGAGGCCTATCATGCGCGCGTTGACGTACGATTGCAGCGGGGTCCACAGGAAGCCGTAGGCGGCGAAGAAGGCCAGCCCGTACTTGAAATCGGGCACCAGGTGGTAGCAGAGCATCACCGAGCCGAGGGTGGCGGCCCCGTACAGGCCGAGCGCGAGCCAGAAGTTGAGGTCGCCGCGCCCCTCGACCGTGGCGCTGAGCCCCCGCCGCAGGCCCAGCCGCTGCCGGCGCTGGGTCTGGACCACCTTGTACACCCCGATGGTGGCGATGGCCAGCATGGTGCCGATGGTGAAGCTGAGCCAGAAGTCGAGCTGATTGGCGAAGGTGAGGTGGATGGTCTCCATGCCCGGGCTCCAGCGCGTGAGCACCCCCAGCTTGTGGAGCACGGGGTTGACCAGCATGGTGGCCACCGCGGCGATGAAGCCACCCACCACGATCCAGAAGGGCAGCACGAAGCCGACCATGATGCTGGCCAGGGAGGTGGAGATGCCCACGGCCGCAGCGGGCAGGAAGCGCTCCGTGCTGACCGTGAAGTCAATCCAGGGAATGGGCAAGATGGCCACCGGCTTGACCAGGACGACGCCGCTGATGGTCGGCATGCCCACGTAGATCAGGCCGAAGGCCAGGCCGATCATGGTGCCGATGGAGAACACGCGCCAGCGCCAGGTTTCGCGGCGGCTGCTGGCCTCGGCCAGCGCGGTGGCGCCCTGTGCGGCCACTGGGGCCATGGGAAAGGGGAGCTGCTCGACGTCGGAGGTGATGCGGAAGAGCGAGTAGCCCAAGGTGAACCAGCTCACCCGCCCCAGCACCTGGCTGATGAGCAGCACGGCGATGGCCGGCAGCCAACTGGCGCTCATGAAGGTGCGCTGGGCCAGGGCGGGGCTGCCCACGGGGGGTGCCACCCATTCCGGTATTCGGTCTGCGAAGCCGGCCGCGGCCTGGGACTGGACGAAGTACTGGTTCCAGATGAGCTGCGCAAAGGGGCCGCCGGAGAGGGCCACGGTGCCCATGATGGCGGTCAACCCTCCGGCGATGTAGTAGAGCAGGTAGATCTCCTGGCGGCGGAGCGTGGTGAAAGAGCGGCGGGCCAGCTCGTTGAACAGGATGATGGTGGTCCACTCGGCGGCCGGGCCCATGGACTGCCCCGCCACCAGGCCCAGGTAGATGGAGCCCGGCATCATCACCAGGCCGATGAAGAAGGCGCCCACCACGGTCTTCCAGTCGAAGGCGGAGACGAACTCCTGGGGCGGCTCCATGAGCTCGCGGTAGACCTCGAGCTCCTGAGCCTCGCGCATCTCCATGGGGATGCTCACCCGCAGCGGCACGACAGGCGGTCATGCGAGTATACGGACCGGCCCAAAGGCCGTCAAGGCGGGCCAGCGGGCGCCGCCTCGCGGCGCGCCAGCAGCATGGCGCCGATGTAGGCGATGGCGTAGAAGACACAGCTCATGACGATCACGGGGATGGCAATGCCGGTGTCGTTGAAGGCGAAGCCGACGGCGCTGCCGACGGTGCAGCCCACGACGGCGCCACGCATCGCGGGGTAACGCTGATAGATGTCGCGCACGACCGGCTGGGGGCGAAAGAGCGCCCAGGTGAAGAAGGCGACCAGGCCGATTACCGGCAGCGTCCAGACCGTGTAGAACAGCATGCTGAGGTTACGGGCGAGCTTGTGCGTGGCCAGGCGCCAGAAGGCCGGCCACCCGCCCTCGGTCACGGCCCGGAAGGCGCGGCCGATATGTGTCTGCGCGTCGGGCGCCTGGCGCAGGTCGGCGGCGATGAAGCAGGCGAGGAAGAGCCCGATCAGGCCCGTCACCAGCAGCAGTGCCGGCAGGCGGCGACGGCGCGGCAGCAGCATGAAGACCATGGCCGCGCAGCCTGCCAGCGCGGCCATCGTGCCCCCCGCGTTGGCGCCCAGCGTGGGGAAGCCGATTACGACGACGCAGACCAGGAAGAACAGGGAGAGGCCCGCGACCTCCAACGGGCCATATCTGCGGCTCTCGGGATCGCGCCCGCGTGCGGCGTGGAGCCACGCGGCAGCGCCGACCATGCTGGAGCCCAGCAGCAGCGACATGCTCTCGTTGCCGATGCCGTAGAAGCGCCCGCCGACGATGGGCGAGTAGCCGAACACCGAGGCCAATTGCAGGCGCGCGCCGGCCAGGCCGTCAACGAGGATGATGGCGCCCAGCAGGCCCGTCGTGAGCAGGACCGGCCCGAGCAGCGTGCCCGACAGGCACATGGCCAGCAAGACGAGCGCGGCCGTCAGGGCCACGATGAGCGCGAAGAGGGCGGCCGCGGGCCAACTCGCGGGGGCCAGCAGATGGGCCAGGAAGCAGGCGGGCGGGCCAGCCAGTATGGCCAACTGAAGCCCCGCCACTGCCCGCCAACCCGACCGGCCCCACCTACGGGGCCAGCCGCGCAGCGCCATGACTGCGAGCGCGACGAAGGCCATCTCGCAGACGACGAAGAGGGGGAAGTAGAACGGGCGCAGGCGATGGGTGTGGTGCGAGCGCA
>JBHIEF010000338.1:0-3234 GCA_046760465.1 Armatimonadota bacterium
CCTCTCCATCCTGCGCGATCTGCGGCTCGAAGTTGTCGCCGCTCTCGGTCGTGAGCCGCACGGGCTCCGCCCACCACCTGCCGGTGGGCAGCCGCGAGTGCAGGTACACGTCGTCCGCCTCGTCCGCGTAGGAGGTGTAGCACACGTAGAGCTGGCCGTTGCTGCCGATCACGGCGTCCGCCCAGTCCTCGTGCCGCGGCTCGCCAGTGACCCTCTCCGTGATGGTCACGCGCTCCACCGAGGCGTTCCCCTGAAGCTGCGCGAGGCGCTTGCCCCAGGCCAGATCCGACAGCTTGACGCTGAAGTTGCCCTGGGCCAGCTTGACCTCCGCCACGGCCTCGGCAGGAGCGGCCACGGTAATGATGACGCCGTTGGGGATGATGGGAGGCGGCGGCAGCGGCCGGCCCCCGCGGCGCGCCAGTTCGTCCGGGCGCAGCTTGCGCTGGACCTTCGGTCGCGTCGAGGCCTGCCAGCTCGACGCCGACAGCGCCTTGTCCTCCTTGTCGAAGTGCCAGCCCTCCACCTTGATCACGCGCCCGGCCGACAGCGACACGCTGCCGTCCCACTTGGTGGCCTCCTTGTCCTTGAGGCCGAACTTCACCAGGAAGGCGTGGGTCGGCCTGGGCGCGGGCTGGTCCTGAGCCACAGCCGCGCCCATCATAGCGACCGCTACTATTCCTGCCACAAGAAGCCGTCCAATCTGCTTCATGCCCGCTCGCCTCCTGCTGCCTTGCTGCGCCCATTGTTCGTCGAGGGGCAACTCGATACCTCCAGCCCCAGGACCAGCCGTCGTCCCCGCCACAGTTACACGTGGCCAACCGGAGGAATGGTCGGTGGGCAGGCGGAAGTCAATGGCGCCGGTTGATGGGGGCGGGTCGCATCACCCAGTCAAGGAGGCCCGGAACACCGTGGACACGAGCGCCCTGGGAGCCGGGATAGCCCTGGCGGCCACCCTATTGGCCTTCTCCGCGCACGCCCAGCAGCCCCCGCCGGGAGCGCTGAACGTGCGCGACTTCGGCGCAGTCGGCGACGGCGAGACCGACGACACGGCGGCCTTCCAGAAGGCCTTCGCCGCGGCCGCCGACGCCGGCGGCGGCATCGTCCACGCCCCGCGCGGCGACTACATGATCCGAGGCACGCTGGAGGTTCCCGGCAACGTGGTGCTCGAGGGCGTCTGGCGCGCGCCCACGGCCCGCACGCAGAACCAGGGCACCACGCTGCTGGCCGTGGCCGGCGCCGGCGAGCCCGACGGCAGGCCCTTCCTCACGCTGCGGGCCAATAGCACACTGCACGGCCTCACCATCTTCTACCCCGAGCAGAAGTTCGCCAACCCGCCCGTCGCCTACCCCTGGACCGTCCGCGGCATCGGCGACAACTGCTCGCTCGTAGACGTGCTGATGGTCAACCCCTACCAGGCCGTGGACTTCGGCACCCATACGGCCGGCCGACACTACATCCGCGGCCTGTACGCCCAGCCGCTCTATCGCGGGCTGTTCATAGATCAGTGCTACGACGTGGGCCGCGTGCAGGACGTACACTTCTGGCCCTTCTGGGGCACCGGCGGCGGCATCCGCGAGTTTATGGGCGAGCAGGGAATCGCCTTCGTCATCGGCCGCACCGACTGGCAGTACATGGTCAACTGCTTCAGCATCTTCTACAGCATCGGCTTCCACTTCGTGAACAATGGCCACGGCGGCGGCAACGTGCTGCTCACCCAGTGCGGCGCCGACGTCGGCCCCGTGGCCGTGCGCGTGGACGAGGTGCAGGCCCACTCCGGCATCGCCTTCGTCAACAGCCAGCAGATGGCCGGCGTTGAGATCGGCCCCGACAACGCCGGCCCGGTCAAGTTCACCAACTGCGGCTTCTGGCCGGTGGGGACCACCGAGAGCCACATAGTCAACCAGGGCCGCGGCACGGTGACGCTGAACGCCTGCCACTTCACCGGCTGGGATCAGCAGGGGGAGGGCGCGCCCTGCATTGACGCCCGCGCCGGACGCCTGACCGTGACCGGCTGCGAGTTCCTGGAGGGCGGCAAGCTCCAGATCCGCCTCGGCCCAGACGTAGAGGGCGCGGTCATCACGGGCAACCAGGTCCGCGGGCCGCTGCTCATCCAGGACAACAGCGACGGCAAGGCGCAGATCGGCCTCAACGCGGCAGAGGAGGAAGCGCGGTGAGCTACGACCGCGGCTGGGCGGCGCTGCACCTCGACATGCCGCCCACCATCCCCCATACCGAGTACTGCTCGCACCCGCGATTGGTGAAGGCCGTGACGGGCTTGGACCCCCGGGAGGACGGCGGCGCCTGGAGCAGGTTCTACGAGATGACCGACTACGACCTGCTCTTCGGCACCAACGACGGCCCCGCCTGGCAGGGGCGCACCACCAACATGGGCCACGCCGTCTTCCAAGAGGGCGGCACCGACTACGACGACAACGTACACTGCCCCTTTGGGGACCCCGAGGACGTGTTGAGCTTCGACCCGGTCGAGGAGTACGGCCTGCCCGACCTCGCCGAGCGGACCCAGCTCTTCGAGCACGCATACCAGAGCCGCCGGCAGGCTCACCCCACGCTGGTCACCACCGGCGGCTACTACAAGACGCTGGTCTCGGCCTGCATCGCCGCCTTCGGCTGGGAGATGTTCCTGACCGCCGCGCCCCTGGACTACCAGCGCTTCGACCAGGTGCTGGAGGGCTTCTTCCGCATCTCCATGGCCAACTTCCAGGCCTGGGCCCAGACCAGCGCGCCCGTGTTCATCTGCCACGACGACATGGTCTGGACCGAGGGCGCCATCTTCCACCCCGACTGGTACCGGCGCTGCGTCTTCCCACGCTACCGCAAGCTCTGGAGCGTGCTCAAAGAGGCCGGCAAGATCGTGCTCTTCTGCTCCGACGGGGATTACACCGAGTTCGTGGACGACATCGCCGAGGCCGGCGCCGACGGCTTCATCTTCGAGCCGCTCACCAGCCTGGAGCGCGTGGTGGAGGGCTACGGCCAGACCAAGGTCATCATCGGCAACGCCGACTGCCGCATCCTCACCTTCGGCACGTGCGACCAGGTCCGCGCCGAGGTCCAGCGCTGCGCCGACCTGGGCCGCGACTGCCCCGGCTACTTCTTCGCCGTGGGCAACCACATCCCCCACAACGTTCCCCTCGAGAACGCGCTGTACTACCTGGAGCTCATTCAGGAACTAGGCCAGCGCTAGTGCCGTTTCTGGAGTGCAACATCACCCGATGT
>JBHIEF010000339.1:0-3160 GCA_046760465.1 Armatimonadota bacterium
TCTGGCGTCTCCATGCAGGCCTCGCCTGGTTACCTTGATAATAATGTTATAAAGGTATCTCATCTGGATATAATAAGGTAGATTGCGGCGTATGGTCCCTGCTAGTGGGCCAAGCCAAGCAAGAGGCAAAGGTGAGGTGATTGACGATGACGTTGATGCGCTGGAGGCCGCAATTGTCGCGCAGGAGCAGGTTCCACGACCTGGACCGCTGGTTCGATGACTTCTTCGGGCGTTCGTGGCTGCCTGCCCTGTGGGAGGACTCCACTGAGTGGCCGCGAGTGGACGTGCGCGACGAGGACGGCCAGGTATTGGTGCGCGCGGAGGTGCCGGGCGTGGGCAAGGACGACTTGGACGTTACGGTCACCGAGGACTCCGTGAGCATTCGCGGAGAGACCAAGCACGAGCACCAGGAGGGGGATGACGACAGCGGGTATTACCGACGCGAACTGCGCTACGGTCGGTTCGCGCGGACCATCCCGGTGCCCACCCCTGTGCAGTCCGACCAGGCGAGCGCCAAGTACCGCGACGGGGTGCTGGAGATCAGGATCCCCAAGGCCGAAGAGGAGGGGAGCGGCACTCGGGTGAACATCGAGTAGCTCGGCGAGGTGGACACGAGTGCCGTGCATTGACCGCCGGTAGACACAATGGCCGCCGCTTTCGTGCGGCGGCCATCGTCATTGCTGCGGCCAGGCGGGAGCAGCGGTCGCGGGGATCACCGCCGGGGGCAGGAAGGTGCGGGCCGACGGCGAAAACGTGCGGGAGTACTCATGCCCATCGTCGTGCCCGCCAAGCCCAATGTGATCGTGCGGCCGCTGGCCATCGTGGACTTCACCATTGACTTCACGGGGATCGCCCACTACTTCATCTCCCTGGGCGAGGGCCAGAAGATACGGTTCATCTCCTACCTCCACCTGCCCCAGCCACACCAGATCATCACCGATATGGCAGTGAGTGGGCTGGCGGACTATAGGGGTGAGAGATGCTACGAGGTGGAGCGCAGGAGCTCGCGGCCGGACGGGTCGCTCTGCGCGGGAGGCACCTTCTACGTCGCGCTGCGTGAGACGGAGGTGGCCTGGCTGCTGCGCATCCGCCGCAACCCTGGGCAGGTTACCACGATCGAGGAGCCCACCGCGCGCTTTCCCCGGCGCCTGGCACCCGGGATGCGTTGGGAGCATCGGCGCATCCACGGGGCGGTGGAGCTGACCATCGGCAGCAACACGTGGGAGTGCCTGGAGGTCCAGAGCCACGCCTCGCGCGACGCCCACTTAACCAAGCTGTATATCAGCGCCGAAGGTCTTCAGGTCTACAGCCATCGCTACCTCCGCAAGGACGCGCCGGCTGCCTTCCCCATCCCGCAGGACGCGCCCACCGTCTCTCACCGAGGGTTCGAGTTCGTTTCCTACTACGAGGACTTCGCCGAGTTCACCCTGGAGCAGGCGGATGCTTGAGCCGGTAGGCCTGGCGCATGTCCACTTGTACGACGAGGCGCCCGAGGGCTCCGTTGACGTCGCAGAGGTCTGTGCCGACCTGGCGCAGCGCCTGCCTGCGCTCAACGTCGAGCTGCGTGGGGCCTTCGCGGAGGTACACGGTGGGCCCACCGAGGCGGATCTGGCGCCCCTGCGTTTGTCGCTGGCGGCGCCGACGCCTCCGTGGTTCGAGGAGCAGGAAGAGGGCGGGACGTACCCCGTCTACGAGGGGCTGGACCTGCCCAGCGCCTTCGCGGAGGCCCTGCCTCGCCAGGAGCGCACGCTGACACACGCGCACCTCTCGTTCACGGGGCTGGCGTTGGCCACGTACGAGCGGGCGGACAATCGTCACCACCTGCGCACCATCGTTATGGGGCCGGTGTCGCTGATCTCCGTGTACGGGCTGGTGGAGGCGCCTGCGCGCCCTCGGGAGTATGCCCTCATGCGAATGCAGTTCGAGGCGGCCGGCCTGACCGGCGAGATAGCCAGACTCGACGACGAGTTCCGCGAGCGCTTCCTGGTTCATCGGGACAGGCGCATGACGGAGGTGGCGAAGGGGTACGCCTTGCAGGCCGTGTTCTATGCTGCCTTTGGCGAGGCGTTCTGTCCGGAGCCAGGGTGCCCGTTGTATGACGCCCACTGGCAGGAGGAGCTGTTGAGGGCGCAGATCGAGAGCGGCCGGCTCTGCCCCCGTCACGAGGAGATGCTGGGCGCGCTGGGCTAGCTCGACACCGCGAACGGGAATCCTCTTGTGGGTCTCAAGCGTCGAATAGGGGTGGAGGGCCGGACTCACGCCCTGCGGGGCGCGAGCGCAGCCGCGGCCATGAGGCTAGCGGGATGCCACGCAGCGTCTGGCGAAGTTGAGCGACGGAGGGACTGACCGATGGTGCGCGGAGTGGTGGCAGGGCTGGGGGCGATTGCGGCCGTAATGCTCGCTCTGCCCTGCGGCTGTGGCGCAAGGCAGCGCCAGGTCACCGTGTTCACGTCCCTGGATCGTGTCTACTCCGAGCCCGTACTGGCCCGGTTCGAGCAGCAGTATGGCTGCAAGGTCAATGCCGTGTATGACATCGAGGCCAGCAAGACCACGGGCCTGGTGAATCGGCTGCTCGCCGAGAAGGACCATCCCGAGGCCGACGTCTTTTGGAACTCGGAGGTGGGGCGGACCCTCCAGCTCAAGGAACACGGCGTGCTGGCGCCGTGCGATCCTGCGACGGCGGGGGACATACCAGCACAGTTCAGAGATCCCGAGGGCTACTGGTACGGCATGGCGGCGCGCGCGCGCGTGATCGTCTACAACACCGAGCTGGTGGATGTGCCGGAGGTGCCGCAGTCGGTGTACGACCTGGCTGAGCCACGATGGCGGGGTAAGGCGGCGCTGGCCAATCCGGCCTTCGGCACGACGGCGACTCACACGGCGGCGATCTGGGCTCATCTCGGGGAGCAGAAGGCGAAGGACTACTTCCGTGCCCTGAACCAGAACGAAGTGGTCATCGTGCCCGGGAACGCGGCCGTGCGGGACGAGGTGGCTCGCGGGAGCTGTCTGGTGGGGCTCACGGATACTGACGACGTCTTGGCCGGCATGCGCGACGGCAAGCCAGTGGCAATGGTCTACCCAGACCAGGGGGCGGACCAGATGGGCACGCTGGTTATCCCCAACACGGTGTGCAAGATCGCGGGAGCCCCCCACCCGGAAC
>JBHIEF010000340.1:0-3151 GCA_046760465.1 Armatimonadota bacterium
CCCTACGTGATTCATCGGCGCACGAGGATGGACCCCATCCCTACCCCTTGATACTCGCCAGCAGCTCGCGGGCCTTCTTGGCCACGCCGGCGGCAGCCAGCTCGATGCAGCGCTCGCCCACTTCCGCCGAGGCGTGCTCGCGCGGGTCGAGGCCGCCGATGCCTCCCACGTACGGCGGCCCGTCGGAGAGCTTCTCCCCCTGGAAGTCGGCGTCGCTAAGCAGGCTCATGTCCACGCACTCGGGATAGAGGTGCATCATGTCCGACGTTTCCCACTTGGCCGCGTGGTCGGTGTTGCAGTTCTGTCGGTCCTCGGCGAAGTCCACCTCCCAGCCGGCGGCGCCCACGATCTCGCCGGGCTTGGCCACGGAGTCAATGGCGCGCTGGATGGCGGCGCGCTGCTCCTTCACGTTGTGGCCGGTGATGCCGATGAGCACCTTGAAGCCCCAGTGGACTAAGCTCCTGAAGATCATCCCGTAGAGCTCGTCTATGGCCTCCTCCTCCAGGCCGTGGAAGGTGAAGGGCTTCCACGGGCCGAGGTAGCCGAAGTAGACGGGCGGCAGGACCACGCCGCCGGCCTGCTCGGCGGCGCGGGTGAGGACGGCGTGGGCCTTCAGTGTGTCGCAGCCCACGGGCAGGTGCTGGCCGTGCCACTCCAGGCTGCCGAAGGCGACGTAGGCGATGGGGGTGGCCTCGACGATCTCCCGGAGCTCTCCGGGGCGAAGCAGCTCGTAGCGGACGGTGCGGGGCATCTTGTTGTCCTCCCTTTGTGTCGGCGCGGGTTGCTGCGCCCGTGCCGCCGAGGCCAGCCAGGAGGCGCTCAGGCCGGCGGCGGGGAGCATGGTGAGGAAGTCACGGCGGGTGGGTGGGTGCATGGGTGGTCCTTTCCTCTGCTACTGGCGACGGCTCGACACCCCACGCCACCGCCGCGGACTGAAGTCCGCGACTACCCACCGCACGCCAGCCCGGACCTGCCACCCCTCAACGGCGGGCAACGGCGCTGCGAAATCGGGGGATTTCGCACTCCACACACGGCCTGCTCAGGGCAGGCGCGGCTCCTACTCGTCGCCTGACTCCAGTTGACGCGCGACCTGGGCGAGCGCGTCGGCGGACTCCTCGAAGAGCTCGCGGCCCAGCTGGGCGCTGGCCGGGAGCGGATCGCCGCTGACGCCCACCTCCCAGTCGGGCTCGTAGCGCACCTCGCGGCCGGTGGTCTCGGCGGTGGCGGGCCGCCCGTCCTTGGTGCGCACCAGCTCGGGCCGGCCGAAGAGCATGCCGGAGGTCTCGATGGCTCCGGCGTGGTGGTCGCCGGCGTCGAAGCGCTCCTTGAGCTTGGGGCAGATCTCCCACAGCAGCGGCACCTCGACGCGCAGGCCATCGTGCCGCCTGCGCAGCAGCTCTCCGGCCGCCTTCATGGCCTGCACGTGCTCGCCGCCGCCGTGGCCGGTGGCGATGATGACGTTGCGCACGCCCTGGCGCATGAGGGACTCGGCGATCTCGATCACCAGCAGGGCGGTCAGGGCCGGCGAGATGTCGGTAGTGCCCTTGAGGGTGCCGCCGGAGTAGCTGTAGTAGATGGGCGAGGCCACCAGGCAGCCGGTGCGGTCCGAGGCGGCCTTGGCGATGTGGTAGATGCTCAGGATGTCGGTGGCCAGGGGCAGATGGTAGCCGTGCTGCTCGGTGCCGCCGATGGGGATGATGGCGGTCTGGGTCTCGCCCAGGGCGGCCTCCATGTCCTCGACGGTCATGTGCTCCATCAGTCGGCGGGGCATGGGCGGGCCTCTTTCGAAGACGTGGGATGTCCGGGGGCGATGTAGAAGCTACGGTGCATGGTCTGCGGGCGCATGGCCAGGACCGCACGCCGCCGCGCGAGCCCTCGCCAGCAGGAGCTGGCTCCTACACGCGACGGGTGCTAGGTGAACAGGGCGCTGACGGACTCGCCGGTGTTGATGCTCTTGATGGCGCGGGCGAAGAGGGGAGCCACGCTCAGCACCTTGATCTTGTCGGCGCGCTTGCTGTCGGGAAGCGGGATGGTGTCGGTGATGATGACTTCCTCGAGCGGAGAGGCAGCGATCCGGTCCACGGCATCGCGCACCAGCACGCCGTGCGTGGCGGCGGCGCGGATGCTCTTGACCCGATGGTTCTTGGCCAGGTAGTCGGTGAGCTCGACGAGCGAGCCGGCGGTGGCTATCTCGTCATCGAAGATGAGGATGTGCTTGTCGTCCACCTCGCCCACGATGCCGGTGATCTCGGCCTTGTCCTGGTGTCCGATACGGCGCTTGTCGGCGATGGCCAGCGGGATGTGCAGGCGCTCGGCGAACACGCCGGCGCGCTTGGCGCTGCCGGCGTCGGGAGCCACGGCCACGGCATCGCCCACGCCGTCGTCCTCGAAGTGCCCGCAGATGATGGGGGCGGCGCTGAGTTGGTCCACGGGGATGCGGAAGAAGCCCTGGATCTGGGGCGAGTGCAGGGTCATGGTCAGCACCCGGCTGGCCCCGGCGGCCTCCAGGATGTCGGCCACCAGACGGGCGGCGATGGAGATGCGCGGCTCGTCCTTCTTATCCGAGCGCACGAAGTGGTAGTAGGGCATGATGGCGGTGATGCGTCGAGCCGAGGCGTGGTGCAGGGCGTCCACCATGAGCAGGAGCTCGACCAGGCTGCTGTCCACCGGAGGGGCGCCGGTCTGCACCACGAAGACGTCCTGCTCGCGCACGTTCTCCAGGATGCGGACGAACTGGTTGTCGTTGGCGAACCTGGAGGTCTCGGACTGGCCGACGGGGATGCCCAGCTCGCGGCAGATGTCCTTGGCCAGTTGGGGGTTGGACTGCCCGGTGAACACCTTCAGATCGTTCGGCATCGTGCCCTCCCAAACGATCCCGCAGGGGGATTGGTCCGTCTGAGCGACGCCAAGAAACATGCTGGCCCGGCCCTGGCCGGGCCCCACTAGTTACGATGCCGGCTGCGGCTCGATTCTACCACCGCGCCGGGCGTGTGTCAAACGAGGCGCGAAGGGCGCCGGTGGGTCGGGCTTTCCAGAGGCTGGGCAGGAGGCAAGCTCCTGCCCTACGATGCGCCGTCAGCCTGGGGCGGGCCTTCCGCCGCGGTGCGGAGCTCGGAGATGGCCGCGGCGAAGCCGTCGGCATGGTCGAAGA
>JBHIEF010000341.1:0-3145 GCA_046760465.1 Armatimonadota bacterium
CACCAGACAACACAGCAACCCCACCAGCTTCGTGCTGCCCTCCGCGAACGCGCTGTCGCCGGCCAACGCCTCGAAGTCCTCGCGCTTGTAGAAGGGCTCCTGGAAGCCATGCAGCCAGAACAGCGTCGGCCACAGCCAGCCGAACCGCCGCCTCATCTCCCGTAGAACGTCCTTGGGCGTGTCGCTGGCGATGTCATACATCAGCGCGTGGCCCTCGTCCTTGAGCACGCGGTGGGCCTCGTTCAGGCCGCCGATGGGGTCCTTCCAGTGATGCAGCGAACCCGTGCTCACCACGATGTCGAAGGCGCCCTCGGCAAAGGGCAGCCGGTTCGCATAGCCCGCCGTGACCGCTACCGCGTCCCCGAGCCCCGCCTCGGCCGCGTTCCTCTGCGCCTGAGCCACCATGCCGGGCGAGGCGTCCAGGCCCACGAGGCTCATGTCCGGGGCTAGCTGATGCAGCTTCAGCAGCAGCCGGCCCGGCCCGGTCCCAATGTCCAGCAGCCTCCCCTTGGCGCAGTAGCTGACGATGTCTTCGGCCGCCAGGTCGTAGTGGAACCGAAACATCCGCGACGAGCTGACCGCGTTGTAGATCGCCGCGGCCCGCCCGGGAATGGCCTCGGGGTGAAACCGCTTCAGCAGCCTGCGCACCAGTGGCAGTCTAAGTCTCTGGGAGTCGCCTGCCCCGCTACTCATCCGCAGTCCTCGCCCTGCCTTCGGCACACCGCATCGTCATCCTAGATCGTACATCGTACATCGCTTTCTCTCCTCCACCGCCTCGCTGTCTCCCGACGCCAAATCCCAGATCGCACATCTCACATCGCACCTCACGTCGTATGCGCCTTCGTCTGCCCCTGGGGCACGTGGCCAGCGGGCATCTCCGGCGTCCAGAACCACTCCTCGTCCGGCTTCTCGTCCGGCTCGGCCTCGCGGATGCAGTAGACCCAGCCATTCTGCGAGCCCACCCAGATGTGCCCGCGCGCCACCAGCGGCGTGGAGATCATGTCGAAGCCGTCGTTGAACCACCAGACGACCTCGCCGCTCTCGGCATCCAGGCAGTACATGCGCCCATTACGTACCGTGAACAGCACGCAGCCGTCCACCAGCACCGACGAGCCCCAGATGCGCGTCCGGCACTTGTGCTTCCAGATGGGGTCGCCGGTGTCGGCATCCAGACAGTAGAAGTACCCGTCCGCCGAGCCGATGTAGACCTTGCCCTCGCCCACTGCCGGCGAGCCCCAGATGCCCTTACCGGCCGTGAAGCGCCAGATCTCGTCACTGGTGTCCTTGTCCAGGCAGAAGAACCGGCCGTTCTCGCAGCCGAAGTACATGCGCCTCCCCACCACTGCCGGCGTGGAGTCGGTGTCATCGCCCGTGCGGAAGCGCCACAGCTCCTTGCCGTCCTCCTGGCTCAGGCAGTACATGTACCCCCGCGAGCACCCCTGGTACACCTTGCCCTCTACCACCGCCGGGGAGCTCTCCGCGCTCCCGCCCACGCTGGTCTTCCATACCTCCTCCCCCGTGTCCGCGTCGAAGCAGTAGGCGTAGCCATCCTCCCCGCCCACGTAGACCTTGCCGTCCAGCACGCACGGCGAGGAGTCCATGTCGTTGCCGATACGCTTCTCCCAGATGGGATCGCCCGTCTCCAGGTCCAGGCAGTGGAGCATGTTGTCGCGCGCGCCCACGTACACGCGCCCGTCCGCGATGCACACCGAGCCCTTCACGGCGTGCCCGCACTTGTGCTTCCACGTCACCGTGCCCATGAACGGGTCCAGGCAATAGACCCAGCTATCCGGCGACCCAAACACCAGCTTGCGGCCGATGATGCTGGGCTGCCCGGTCCAGCCCAGCCCCCGCCACAACTGCCCGGGGTCCACGCCGCGGCGCTCCCGGTACCCCTCTCGGATCACGCTGGTGCCGAACTGCCACCTCACCTTGGGCCGCCGCGGCACGGTGCCGATGCCGGTCAGGGTGCGGGACGCATTGCCCCGCCACATGGTGAAGTCCTGCGGCTCTGGCGGTTCGGGGGGCTCGACGGGTCGGTTGACGACCTCGGGCGGCTCCGGCCTCGTCCCGCAGCCACCCGACAGGAGTGCCGTCAACGCCAGGCCAGCCGCCCAGACGCACATCACACGCCGCTTACCGCGCATCCCGCATCACACATCCCGTACCCCGGATCCCCTGTCGGTTCGCCAGGGCCGCGCCACTACCCTCGCACCGCGATCAGCCATATCCCACCGACGATGGCGCACGCGGCCAGCAACTTGCCACCGACGCGCCGCTCGCCCAGGAACCGCCCGCCCAGGAGCACCGCAAACAGGATGGAGCACGACCGCGCCGGCACCACATAGCTGGCGTTGGCCATTCTGAAGGCGTGCAGGACCAGCAGATAGCCGACCACGCACAGCCCGCCGGCCAGCACGGGCCGGGCCCAGGAACGGCGCATCGCCCGGCGGCACTGATCGGCGCCGCAGGTCGCCAACACCACCGGCGTCAGCACCAGCCCCGCGCCCACGTGGGCCAGCAGCATGTAGACCTCGGGGGCCACACCCACGTCGCCGACCCCCACCTTGTCCACCAGCGAGTAGCCGGCAACGGTCAGGCCGATTCCCATCCCGTACGCCAGGCCGCGCCCGTCCCTCGCGTGGCGCCTTGCCGCCAGCCTGCCGCTCAGGTGGCTCAGGCCCACCACGCCAGCGATGATGGCTGCGATGCCCGCCAGCCCCGGCAAGCTGACGGGCTCGCGCAGGGCCAGAATGCCCCCCAGGGCCACCAACGCCGGCCCCACCCCGCGCGCGACCGGATACACCACCGACAACTCGCCCGCCGCATACCCCAGCGCCAGCAGCACGTAGTACAGGAAGTGAAGCAGCGCCGTCCCCGCCAGACACAGCCAGCCTGCCGGCGGCACCGCCAGGGAGGGCCACTGAATAGCCAACACCGGCGCGAACCAGGGAATGGAGAAGAGCACCATGAGCCAGACGAACACCAGGCTGCGTCGGCTCGGCCCGGTGTGCGGCCCCCGAGCATGCAGCCGGGCCTGCTTGATGAGCGCATTCCACGCCGCGTGGATCAGCGCGGAGGCCAACACCAGGCTCAGTGCCACTGCACTCATGTGCGCCCGCTCAGGCGAAGTGCCACGCCCTAC
>JBHIEF010000342.1:0-3117 GCA_046760465.1 Armatimonadota bacterium
TTCGTTCTCGCTCATGCTGCTCTCCCTAGCTGACGATCTTCTGCTTCTCCTCGTCCCACCTCACCACTTTGCCCTTGTGGTGGCTCAGGACCGACATGTACGCCGCCGTCGAGGCGTAGTAGCCCTGCACCTCGTCGCAGTTGGGCTGCTCGCGCGTGCGCACGCACTCGAAGAAGTTCTCCAGGTGCGGCTTGGTCTTGGCCACCTTGGCCTCGATCTCCTGGGCCTCGACTTGCTTCATCCCGTGCCTCTCCGGGTAGATGCGCATTAGGTTGTCGCTCACGATCTCGATGGTGCCGCTCTGGCCCAGGAACTGTTCGCCGAACCCGTAGTGCTCGTTGCTGAAGATGGAGCTGTAGTTGACGTAGAAGCCCTCCGGGTACTCGAGAATGGCGTTCCAGGTGTCGGGCGTCTCGCGGCCCAGCTCGTGGAAGCGCAGGATCTTGCCCATGGCCGTCACCGCGCTGGGCATCTTGCTGCCCATCACCATGTTGATGATGTCCACCTGGTGCACCATGAGGTCGCCACCAATGCCCATGGAGTAGTCCCAGTAGCAGCGCCACTGGAAGTACCGGTGTATGTCGAAGGGATGCTTGCGCGCGCCCATGTGAAAGGCGTCCCAGTTGATGTTGTCCTCCGAGGCGTCTTCGGGGATCGGGTACCGCCACTGGGGCTTGTCGTCGGTGGTGTTGCGGTACCAGAAGGCGCGCACTTGCGTGACCTGGCCGATGCCGCCCGACTGCACGATCTGGGCCGCCTGATGGTAGATGTCGGTACTGCGCCGCTGGGTGCCGATCTGCACGATGCGTTTGGCCTTCTGGTTGGCGCGCACGACGGCCTGCCCCTCCTTCCAGGTGTGCACCATGGGCTTCTCACAGTAGACGTCGTAGCCAGCCTCCAGCGCGTCAATCAGCATGCGGCAGTGGGCGTGCTCGGGCGTGGCGATCACGAGGGCGTCGAGGTCTCTGTCCTCCAGGATCTTCTTGTAGTGATCATAGGCCTTGACCTCGGGCGCGGTCTCCTTGGCCATCTCCACGCCCCGCGCCCGCCAGCCGTCGTAGATGTCCGCGATGGCGGTGATGCGCACCCCCTCGATCCCCTTCATCTGCCTCATCAGGTGGACGCCGCGGATGCCCGGGCCGATGAGGCCGACGTTGAGCATCTCGTTGGCGCCCAGTACGTTCACGGCCGGTGCGCCCACGGCGCCCACCGCCGCTGCGGCCGTCGCGCCGCGGCGCACGAACTCCCGTCGCGTCATGCGGCGATCCTGCGGCATGCTGTCTCCCTCCATGGCTCCCGTGGAGCTGAATAGCACTGTGCGGGGGTGGTGACGTCGCTGCCCCTCTTCAGGGCAGCAGGCAGGCCAAAGTCTCCCTCGCCGGGCCAGACCTACACGCCTTCGCACACCTCTGCTATAGCTAACACCGGCGGGGCCGGCTCGATTCGCGACGTCGCCGGGGCTTATTCCACTCGGCCACCGAGAAGACCTCTGCGTCGCGGGGAGGAGGATGAGTGGAGGCACGGGAATCAGGCCCTGTCCGCAGGAGGAGTCCCCCCGCGCCGCGCGGAAGCAGGCCCGCAAGGGAAAGGAGAGGGTATCTATGAAGCTTGCAGCGCCCATCGCCCTGCTGTGCGTCTTTGGCCTCGGAATCGTCTTTTCCATCATCGGTGCGGTCAGCCTGGGCTTGTGCACAGAGCTGGGCATCAGCGAGGACGAGGCCGGCACGGCCGTCGGCAAGCTCATCTCCGCGCTCATGTTCACCAGCCTCATCATCATCTTGCTGATTGGCCCGCTCGTGGACAAGTATGGGCACAAGCCGTTTGCGATCGTTGGCTTCCTGGTCAGCGCGGCGTGTATCGGTGCCCTCGCCTTCGCGGGAAGCTACGCGGTGGCGCTCATCGCCTGTGTCATCCTGGGCGTGGGCGGCATGTGCCTGAATACGGTGGGCAACACGCTGATCCCGCAGGTGTTGTTCGACGGCCAGAATCCCCCGGCGGCTCTGAACCTGGGCAACGTGTTCTTCGGTGTGGGTGGCCTACTGACGCCGCTGATCGTGGGGCTGCTCATCGGAGGGCTGGGTTACGGCCCGGCCGTGACCGTCATCGCCGTGGTGGTGTTGCTGCCGATCGTGCTGGCCGCGATGGGTCGTGATTACCCGGACGTGGCCGTCGGGTTCAGCGCACAGGAGGCCGTCAGGCTGCTGGCTACTGGCGCGGTCATAGCCGGGGGCCTCGCGCTCTTCTGTGAGATCGCCCTGGAAGTATGCATGATGGGGTTCATCCCCACTTATCTTCAGGACGTGGGGCTGGACCAGGGCACGGCGACCACGTACGGCCTACCGGCCTTCTGGCTGGCGCTCATCATCTCCCGTCTCATCGCCTCGCGCGTCGTCACGCCCGAGCGCGGCGTGGCCGCGATCGTGGCCATGGCGATCCTGGCGGCGCTGGGCGTGGGCATCATGTGCGTGTCCGGGTCGCCTGGCCTGGGCTGGGCCGGCGTCATCATCGTGGGCTTGGCCCTGGGGCCCAACTTCCCCAACATCGCCGGCGTGACCTTCGGCAAGTACCACGCCGCAGTCCACGGCAGTGCGTTCGGACTCATCTTCGCCATCGGCCTGCTGGGCGGCACAACCGTCCCCATCGCCTTTGGGAGGCTGAGGGACGAGGTGTCCGTGCAGTCGGCTCTGCTGCTGCTCGTGGGAATGGCCGTGGCCATGGCGCTGTTGGCACTGGCCATGGGGGCGGCGAAGGGCACCGTCTCCGAGGCCGCCGAGCCGGAAGAAGAGGCGCCTGCCGAGGAGGAGGAGAGCGAGGAGGCATCCGGGTAGAGCCGGCGCGAAGTTCATGTTCGAGTCACGTGGTAGGCACCCTCGCGGGTGCCTACCGCTGTTCGGCGCGGCGTGGGTGGGAAGGCAGTTGCCAGGGAACGCCATGGCGATGCATGTGACATTGGGGCGCTGCGTGGCCCTCGCCGCGGGCCTGGTAGTGGCCGCTTACGCTGCCCCCGTAACGCCACAGCCTGCTGGAGGCGTCGGCGACATGCCCGTCACAACCTATTGGGTCGATCCGCTGGTCAAGCTCCTACCGGACGGGGTGCCCGAGGAAGTCGAGGGGCGC
>JBHIEF010000343.1:0-3078 GCA_046760465.1 Armatimonadota bacterium
AGGGGGTGCGTGCACTGTCCAGGCGACGTCGTCGAGCGGTAACACGTCCTCGGTAGATAGGCGCGCCTGCAAAACTTGCAGGTCGTAGGGCAGATCGGTGATGGTCAGGCTTCCGCTTCCATGGGCCGGGACGAGCAGACGGCGGGCGTCGAAGAGCGCGCCGTCGGCGGAGAACTCGACCAGCGGTTCGGCGTCACCGTCGCCGTAGTTGATCACGCGGAGGAACACCTGCGGCCCCTCTGCTCCCTCCCTCGTCGCCAGCGCGGTGATGGCGAGGTTGTCGCTCCCGCCGCCTCGTCCTGAGCCTGCGCCGTCCTGATGGTTCGACAAGCTCACCACACCGGCTTGTCGAAGGGTCGAAGGGCCCACGCTCACGAAGCGTACCTGGCCCGGCAGCGGCGGCAGCGTCTCCGGCAGTGCCCCGTCGGAGATGATGACCGCCTGGGTGTCCGCAGCGCCCGCCAGCCCCGCCGAGGCGAGCGCGAAAGCGGCCTCCCAATCGGCGGGGCCGTTGCTGGGGACGGCGTCTTCCAGGGCGCGGCGCAGGAGTGCGCGGTCGTTCGTCGCCAAAGCCAGCACCTGGGGCTGCGGCCCGACGGCGACGAGGGTCGCCACGTCGCCCGCGCCCAGGCCACCGATGATCTCCCGCGTCACCCGCAGGGCCGCGTCGAAGCGGGTCGGCTCCACGTCGGTGGCCTGCATGCTGGCGGAAGCATCCAGCAGGATGACGACGCTGCCGCTGACGACGCTCGGCACGGGGAAGAAGGGCCGCGCCAGGGCCAGGGTCAGCAGCGCCAGCACCAGCAGTTGTAGCAGCAGGAGCAGATTACGGCGCAGCCGCTGCCAGGGCGCGTTTGCCTCCCGGTCGCGCAGCAACCGCTGCCAGAGGAGCGTGCTGGAGACGAGCACGTCCCGCCGCCGCAGTTTGAGCATGTAGAGCAGGATGATGGGGATGCTCAGTCCGGCGAATATGAGGGCGAGAGGGGTTAGAAAGGACATAGTGAAACGTGAAACGTCAAGTGTGAAACGTGAAGTGTCAGACGTGATGTGTGATTTGACTGTGTTGGAATAAGGTGTATAATTCAGATGTCTTATGGAGGTGTGTTATGACGGTATCTACGACAGTTACGAAACGACGGATCAATGTGACGTTCCCGGTCGAGGTGTTGGAGTTGATAGACTCGGTCGTGTCGCCTCGGGAGCGGAACCGATTCATCGTCAAAGCGGCGGAGGAAGCGGCCCGCCGCGAGCGGCTGCGCCGTGTGCTGGCCCAGTTGCGAGACGAAGGACCTGCCTGGCGGGACGAGGATCACCCTGAACTGGCGACGCCGGAGGACATAGATCGCTGGATCCGCCGACTGCGCGAGTACGGTCATTCCTCCTACGATTGGGACGTGCAACTGGCCGAGGATATGCAAGATGAGTAAATACCTCCTCGACAGCAACGTGCTCATAAAGGCCCTGCGGCGCGACCTGAACGTCCTGGACTGGCTCGACAGTGTACACTCCACCAACTATTTGTACGTCTCAGCGGCTTCCAGAGTAGAAGTGTTCGCGGGTATGCACCCCCGTGAGGAGGAAATGACCGCGGCGCTCCTGTTCTCGTTGATCAGTCTTCCCATCACCGTTCCCATCGCCGACCGGGCGGGGCGGATGATTTACACTCACGCCCGTAAGGGTTTCCAGGTCTCGTTCCCCGACGCGCTCATCGCCGCCACCGCGCTGGAGCACGAGCTGATGCTGGTGACATCGAACGTCAAACACTTCCCCATGCTGGGTGAGCAAATCGTTGCTCTCTCGGACCTCCTCTCTTCCTAATCCTCCTCCGCGTG
Source organism: Armatimonadota bacterium (assembly GCA_046760465.1). Lineage (GTDB taxonomy): Bacteria > Armatimonadota > Zipacnadia > JAUWAU01 > JBHIEF01 > JBHIEF01. The sequence goes on from JBHIEF010000343.1 coordinate 1,833, forward strand.
GGCCATCCACAAGCGGGTCTGGAAATCGTGACGCACCGAGGCATAGATGGTGTAGCCGGTGTCGGAGCGCACACCGCCAAGCAGCGCCAGGTCACACTCAGGGCCGCCGTAGTACTCGCAGGGAGGCAAGCCCTCACCGGCCCCGACCCACGTCCGGCCGGCGTCGGTGGAGACGTAGATTCCCGTCGCGCTCTGGGCGTAGATGGCGCGGTCGGCGTCGAAGCGGGGCGAGATCAGGTAGTCGTAAGCCTGTTCCAGCTCGCTCCGCCCGATGCGCGTCCAGCCCCGCCCGCCGTCCTCCGAGAGATAGATTTTGTCGTCCATCACCGCCACTGCCAGTTGCTCGGTGACGAAGCGGGCGACGATTGGCTCGCCGCCAAAGCCAAAATCAACCGGGCGACGCACCCACTCCCCGGCCTGCGGGTCCCATTCGTAGGCGGACCCCGAGGCCAGAGCGATCAATCGGCCATCGGGACTCTCCAGCAGTTTCTTCACGCCCACCGGCCCTTCCATCTCGATCCAGGTGTCGCCCCAGTCTTCGGTGCGGTACACGTCGCCGCTGTAAGCCAGATGGGCCACCCCGCGCGCGGCGAAATCGGCCGAGAACAACGGGGCCAGGCGGCGATAGCTGACCCAGGGCAGCCCCTCGCCCGCCATCCGCTCCCACGTCAGGCCGCCATCGCGGGAGACAAAGAAGCGATCATAGGTGGTGACGACCAGAACGGGCGGAGTTGCGGCTATGCCGTAGATCGAGATTTCGCCGTCTTCCCCTTCCGGCAGCCGGCCCAGCGGCTCCCAGCGCGTACCGCCCGCCGGCGAGCGGAACAGCCGGGGTTCGCCGCCGACGGAACCGTAGAGCGTGCCGTCCGAGGCAACGACCGCCGTCTCCACGGGCGAGGCGGGCAGGCCGGAGTTGGCGTCGGCCCAGGTTGCGCCGGAATCGGTGGAGCGGTACAGCCCGCGCATCGTGCCCAGGAGCAGCGTCCCGCCGGACTCGGCCAGGGCGAGCGGATAGGCCGAGAGGCCCTCCGGCAGGTTCAGGTCTCCGACAGCGGTTGGGTCTACCATCGTCAGCGTCGGATCGGCGGGGTAGTTTGGGTTGGGCGCCAGCCGCGCCATCGGGGGCAGCTCGAAGCCGGGGTCGAACTGCTCCCAGGTCAGCCCGGAGTCGGTGGAGCGGTAGGCCGCGCCCCCCTCGACGACGGCCCACAGGGTGGGGTCGGCAGGGTAGGCAGGCGAGATGGAG
>JBHIEF010000344.1:0-3072 GCA_046760465.1 Armatimonadota bacterium
GGCGCCGCGCCGCTCGCGCCCTGTGTCATTCTGAGCGCAGCGAAGAATCTCGCCTCATCCCTACCCCTCCCCCACCCTCCCCAAAAACTCCTCCTCCGTCAACACCTCCACCCCCAGCTCCCTCGCCTTGTCGTACTTCGAGCCCGGGTCCGCGCCTACCACCACGTAATCGGTCTTCTTGCTCACGCTGCCGGTCACCCTCCCGCCCAGCCGCTGCACCAGCGCCCGCGCCTCGGCGCGCGTCAGCCTCTCCAGCGCTCCGGTGAACACCACCGTCTTCCCGGCCAGGGCCGACTCCGCTTCGGCCTCCGGCGGCTCCGCCCTCTCCATGCTCAAGCCCGCCGCCCGCAGCTTCTCGATCACCTGCCGGCTCTTCTCCTGCCGAAAGAACCTGCTCACGCTCTCGGCGATCTGCGGCCCCACCTCGTGCACCTGCGCCAGCTCCTCCTGGCTGGCCGCCGCCAGCTTGTCCATGCTCGGAAACGCCCGCGCCAGCACCTGGGCCACGTGCTCGCCCACCATCTTGATGCCCAGCGCGTACAGGACCCTCTCGTACGGGACCTGCTTGCTCCGTTCCAGCGCCTCCAGCAGGTTCTGCGCCGACTTGTCCGCCATGCGCTCTAGGCCGGCGAGCTGCTCGTGCTCCAGGCCGTAGAGGTCCCCGTAGTCCTCCACCAGCCCGCCGTCCACGAGCTGCTCGATGACCGCCGGCCCCAGCCCGTCAATGTCCATGGCCCCGCGACCGGCGAAGTGCTCGATGGTGCGCTTGAGCTGCGCGGGGCAGGAGGGACTGGTGCAGCGCCAGGCGGACTCCCCCTCGGGTCGCACCGCCTCCGCACCGCACACCGGGCACTTGCGCGGGAACCTGAACTCCCTCTCCTGCCCCGTGCGCCGGTCGGCCAGCACGCTGACCACCTCGGGGATGACCTCCCCCGCCCGCCGCACCACCACCCAATCGCCCACGCGCACGTCCTTGCGCCGCAGCTCGTCCTCGTTGTGCAGCGTGGCGTTCTGCACGCTCACCCCCCCGACCACCACCGGCTCCAGTTTGGCCACCGGCGTCAGCGCCCCCGTCCTACCCACGTTGATGCCGATCTCCAGCACCTGCGTGACCTGCTCCTCGGCCGGGAACTTGTAGGCCACCGCCCAGCGCGGCTCGTGGCTGGTGGCCCCGGCCGCCTCCTGAAGGTCCAGCCGGTTGAGCTTGACCACCACCCCATCGGTCTCGTACGGCAGCTCCCCATGCCGGCTTTGCCACTCCTGGCAGTGTTCGGCGACCTGCTCGATGCCCTCGCACCTGCGCCAGTGCTCGCTGACCCGCAGGCCCCACCCTGCCAGCGCCTCCAGCTCGTCGGTGTGCGTCTGCAAGCTCAGCCCCTCGGCGTAGCCTATCCCGAACAGGAGTATGTCCAGCTTCCGCCCGGCGGTGACGTTCGGGTCCAACTGCCGCACCGAGCCGGCCGCCGCGTTGCGCGGGTTGGCGAAGGGCGCCTCCTCGTTCCCGATGCGCTCCTGGTTGATGCGTGCGAACTCCTCCTCGCCCAGGTACACCTCCCCGCGCACCTCCACCAAGGGCGGCGGCGAGCCCAGCAGCCTGAGCGGAATGCTGCGCACCGTGCGCAGGTTCTGCGTCACGTCCTCCCCGCTGATGCCGTCCCCCCGCGTGGCCCCCTGGACGAACGCGCCGTCCTCATAGGTCAGCGCCACTGCCAGCCCGTCTATCTTCAGCTCGCAGACGTACTCTAGCTCCTCCTCCGCCTCCAGCCCCAGCCGCCGCTTGAGCCGCTGGTCGAACTCCCGCAGCTCCTCCTCGTCGAAGGCGTTCCCCAGGCTCAGCATCCGCGTCCGGTGCTGCACGGTGCCGAACTCGTCCAGCGGCGGCATGCCCACTCGCTGCGTGGGCGAGTCGGGCGTCACCAGCTCCGGGTGCTGCCGCTCCAGCTCCAGCAGCTCCCGCAGCTTCCGGTCATACTCCTCGTCCGAGACCTCCGGCGCATCCAGCACGTAGTACCGATAGGCGTGGTAGTTCAGGAAGTCCCGCAGCTCCGCCGCCTTCTTCTCCAGCCTCTTGCTGGCCATGCCTGTTCACTCGGGCCCGCGAGGTGTCTGTAACGCCCCCGGCGCGCCCTCCCTTACTTCGCCCGGCAAGAGCCCCATCCTCCCCTCCGCCGCTCCCGGCAGGATTCGCCCGCGTCGCACGGAAATGCCCCCGCCAAGTGCGCCGCGCGTGGCACAACCAGGTGGGGAGGACCATGCATCTCAGCGACGCCGTCGCCATTGTCACCGGCGCCGCTCGCGGCATCGGCCGCGCCATCGCCGAGGCCTACGCCTCCTGTGGCGCGCGGGTAGCACTGGCCGACGTCCTGGCCCACGAGGCGCGCGCGACCGCTGTGGAAATCCAGCGGGCCGGCGGCACGGCCCTGGCCGTACGGTGCGACGTCACCGCCCGTGCCGAGGTTGAGGACATGGTGACCCAGGTCCGCGAGCGCCTGGGCCCCGTTGACATCCTGGTCAACAACGCCGGCAGCCTCTCCGTCCTCGGGCCGGTCTGGGAGGCCGACCCCGAGCGCTGGCTGCGCGACCTCATGGTCAACCTCTACGGCACCTTCCTCTGCTCGCGCGCGGTGCTGCCGGGGATGATCGAGCGCCGAGGCGGCTACCTCATCAACCTGGTCGGCGCGGGCGTGGACCCGCCGCACCTCTATACCACCGGCTACGACGCCTCCAAGGCCGGCGTAGTGCGCCTGACTGAAGCCCTGGCCCAGGAGGCGGCAGAATACGGCGTCAAGGCCTTCGCCATGATGCCCGGCACCGTCCGCACCGCCATGACCGAGTTCATCGCCGACAGCCCCGAGGGCAGGCGCTGGCGCCCCAGTTTCCGCAGCATCTTCGAGCAGGGCCGCGACGCCCCGCCCGACCTCGCGGCCGACCTGGCCGTCCGGCTCGTCAGCGGCGCCGCCGACGCGCTCTCGGGCCGCTACTTCCGCGCCACGGAGGACCTCGACGAGGTCATCGCCCAGACCGACCAGATCCTGGCCGACAACCTCCGCGTCCTCCGCCTGCGCTGACCCA
>JBHIEF010000345.1:0-3063 GCA_046760465.1 Armatimonadota bacterium
GCGCCGACGGTGGAAGAATGCGAGGCCATGGTCGAGGCCGGGCGTCGTAATAAGGTGAAGCTGCAAATGGGGTGCATGAAGCGGCACGACCCCACGCTGGAGCGGGCGCACGAGTTTGCGCGCGAGCAGATGGGGGGGCAACTGCTGGTGTCGGGGTGGTGCTTCGACTCGGCCTATCACGGGCGGTACGTGGAGACGCTGGGCCGGCGACCCGAGCGCGGGGAGGCGCAGGTGTATCCCGAGGCGATAGCCAGCCCGCACCTGCGTGATGTGGCGGGGTATGGGGTGCACAGCCTGGACCTGGTGCTGTGGTTCGGGGGGCCAGTGGCCAAGGTGAGCACGTTCGGGGTGGAGGGAGATGACCGCACGGTCTCGGTCAGCGCGCTGGAGTTTGCCAGCGGGGCGCTGGGGACGTTCCAGGTGGTGCGCACGGTGCAGATGGACTGGACGGAGGGCGTGCAGGTGCACGGCGTGGGCGGGAGCGTGATCGCGCACACGCCCTTTCCGTACTTCCACCGCCACGCGGACGTGACCATCTTCGACGCGGCCCAACAGGCCTACATGCGGCCGGCGGCGCCGGGGGCGGACATGTACCAGAGGCAATTGGAGGCCTTCGCGCGGGCGATCTTCGAGGATGGCCCGGTGAGCCCTTCGGGGGAGGACGGCCTGCGGGACCAGCAGGTGATCCTGGCGATGCACGAGTCGTACCAGACGGGCCAATCGGTGCAACTGAGCGAGAGCGGCGCGAGGCGATGAGCGAGGCCAGACCCAGAAGGCACCTAGAGGTAGAATTCGCGCGGGACCTGACCCTGTTCGACGCCATCATGATCGGCGTAGGGGCGATGATCGGGGCGGGGATCTTCATGCTGACGGGGATGGCCTGCGGGCAGGCGGGGCCGGCGGCGGTATTGGCCTTCGCGCTCAACGGGTTCGTGACGCTGCTGACGGCCTTCAGCTACGCGGAGCTGGCCTCGGTGATGCCGGAGGCCGGCGGCGGGTACGCCTTCGTGCGGCGGGCGCTGTCGCCGCCGTTGGGCTTTCTGTCGGGGTGGATGCTGTGGTTTGCGTACACGGTGGCGTGCGTGCTGTACGCCAGGGGGTTTGGCAGCTACCTGGTCGAGCTTATACAGACCTCGGCGCCCGGCGTGTACGGGGCGCTGGTTGACCCCATCGGACGGTACGCTGCGGAGCGAGTGTTGGCGCTGCTGGTCGCCTCGGGGTTCATCGCTCTGAATGTGGCCGGGGCGGCGGTGACGGGGCGCACCGAGGATGCCATCACGCTGATCAAGATCGTACTGCTGCTGATCTTCGCCGCCTTCGGACTGCGGGCCATCGGCGGGGGTGGGGGGCAGGCGGCGGCCAACTTCACGCCGTTCATGCCCAACGGGCCCTTCGGCATCATCTTGGCGATGGGGCTGACCTTCATCGCCTTCGAGGGGTACGACCTGATCGCCACGGTGAGCGAGGAGGTGCAGGAGCCGCAGCGCAACATCCCGCGGGCGATCTTCTGGTCGCTGGGGGTGACGGTGGCCATCTACCTGCTGGTGGTGTTCGTCTGCCTGGGGGCGGTGCGCGCGGTGGATCAGCCGGTGTGGAGCTTCCTGGGGGAGTACGAGGAGCGGGCCATTGTGAAGGCGGCGGAGAACTTCATGCCGCGCTACGGAGGGCTGCTGATCGTGGCGGGGGGCCTGTTCTCGACCATGTCGGCGCTGAACGCGACCGTGCTGGCCTCCTCGCGGGTGGCGTTCAGCATGGGCCGAGACCGGATGCTGCCGGAGGTGTTGGGAGCCATCCACTGGCTGCGGCGGACGCCGTACATTGCCATCCTGATCACGGGCGTGATCATCCTGGCCATGGCGGCAGTGGTGCCGCTGGCGACGCTGGGCTCGGGGTCCAGCCTGCTGTTCCTGCTGTCGTTCGCGCTCACCAACGCCGCCGCCATCGTCATCCGCTATCGCGAGCCGGATCTGCGGCGGGCGTACCGCATCCCCTTCTTCCCCGTCACTCCCGTGCTAGGGATCGCGACCTGCCTGGGGCTGGGCGTGTTCCAGTTCTGGTTCGACCGGCCGGCCTGGTACATCGCACTGGCCTGGATCGGCCTGGGGCTGGCGACGTTCTTCCTGGCCATGCGCAAGGTGGTGGCTCCGGAGCGGGAGGTCTACGTGATCGGGCACCACCTGCCCTCGCCGGGGCAGTACACGGTGCTGGTGCCCACGTACAACCCCATGACGGCGCCCAATCTGGCGCATCTGGGGGCCACCTTGGCGAAGGCACGCAACGGCGAGGTGGTGCTGCTGAGCGTGGTGGAGGTGCCGGTGCAGCTTCCGCCCAGCCAGGGCATGGGACTGGCCCAGGAGCGGCGGCGCCTGCTGGAGCGGACGGCGCGGGTGGTGCAGCAGATGGGGGTGCCGGTGGAGACGGTCATCAAGATCGCACACAACACTGCGGACGGGATCATCCGGGCGGCGCGCGAGGAGCAGGCGGACATGCTGGTGCTGGGGTGGCGGGGCTGGACGGGCAACCCCGAGCAACTGCTGGGGACGGTGCTGGACAAGGTGGTGCGCGAGGCGCCCTGCGACTTGGTGGTGTTCAAGGCGGAGAAGGACCTGGAGGAGGGCATCGGGAGCATCGTGACGGGTGTGAGCGCCAGCCCCCACTCCGACCTGGTCATCGAGGTGGCGCAGGCGCTGTCGGAGCAGTGGAACTGCCCGGCGGACTACCACCACGTCATCAAGGCCGGGACGGACATGGACGAGCAGACGCGGCTGCGCTACCTGACCTGCGACCTGGAGACGCGCACGGGGCCGCCCATTGAGCTGGACGTGGAGGTGGCGACCTCGATCCCGGCCGCCATGGTGCGGCTCTCGCGGAACTACGACATGGTCGTGATCGGGGCAGCGCGGGCGGGTTGGCTGAAGGAGTACCTGTTTGGGAGCAAGGCGCTGAGCGTGGCCAAGCTGACCCAGGCCTCGGTGATCATGGTCAAGCGGGCGGAGCGGACGGCGCGCAGCTTATTCCGCCGGGCGTTCCTGGGGCGGAGCGGGGCGAGGGCGTAGGAGGGGG
>JBHIEF010000346.1:0-3058 GCA_046760465.1 Armatimonadota bacterium
CGCGTCCTCGTCCTCGGCCCGCTTCACGGCCTCGATGATGACGTTGTGCTGGCTCACGCGGAACCACGATACCCCCGGCGGCTCGGGCCCGGCGTGGTTGTCGGTGGGCACCACGCGGATGGGCACGTTGAGCTGATGCCCCTCGCGGATGACGTTGGAGTGATACAGGTCCCCCAGATGCGGCAGCAACGCATACGTGAAGCGATGCTGGCCCATGTCCGCCTCCGGATCGGGCTCCTTGGGGGAGCGCAGGAGGTTCAGGTCCAGCACATTCCTGTGCACCTTGTGCCCGTACTTGCAGTCGTTCAGCAGCGCCACGCCGTAGCCGGGCTCGGACAGGTCCGCCCACTTGTGGGCGGCGACCTCGAAGCGCGCCATGTCCCAGGAGGTGTTGCGGTGGGTCGGGCGGGCGATGTGGCCGTACTGGATCTCGAAGCTGGCCTGCTCCGAGCGCACGTCCACCGGGAACGAGGTGCGCAGCATCTTCTCGTGCTCGTGCCAGTCCACCTCGGTGATGAACTCCAGCCGACGGCTGCCCGCCGCCAGGCGCACCTCCTGCTTGATCGTCGAGCCCGACAGCCTGTACTCGTGGATTAGGGAGGCCCTCAGCGGCCCCTCTTCGCCGACCGCTCGCCTCGTCAGCTCCGCCTCCCGCGGCGGCTTCTCCTCGTAGTAGATGTCCACGTCCCACGCGTCCCAGGTCACCGGCACGTCCTCGTAGAGCGCCAGCACGTTGCCCGTCTGCCCCTGGGCCAGGACCTCCCGTCGCGCCTCCTTGTCGTAGAGGCGGCAGAGCTGCCCCCGGTCGCCGAACTCGGCCAGCAGGACGTCGTTCTCCAGCCGCCCCTCGACGCGGCTCGGGGTGGCCCTTGGGGCGACCCTGAGCTCGCCGAAGGGCCGCCTCTCCCCCGCCTCGACCGTGCTGGGCGGCGCGGCAGCCTCGGCCTCGGTGGCGCCCGCACGCACGAACAGCGTCGTTCGCCCCATCGAGGGCACGCGGGCGAGGGTGAGCGCGTAGCGATCGCCGTCCTCCTCCACCACCTGATGCGGCAGCGCGTTGCCGTTGTAGTCGAACACGCCCGCCGACTCCTCGCCCTCCTCCAGAGGCACGCGGACCAACTCCTCGCGGTCCCACGACAGCGAGTTGAAGGCCACCACGGGACGCCCCTCGCCCCTGGTGTCGGCGCGCTCGGCCATGCGCTGCGCGGCCCGGCTGAAGAGGTCTTCGCTCTCGGAGGCGACCTGCTCGTACTGCTCCCGGCTGTCGCGGTAGACCCAGTTGATGCTCGACCCGGGGATGATATCGTGGAACTGGTTCAGCAGCACCAGCTTCCACAGCCGGTCGAGGTCGGCGGCGGGGTAGCTTGGCAGGTCCAGAGCTGACAGAAGCTCCACCTCCCGCAGCGCCAGCTCGCAGCGCCGGTTCATCAGCTTGTTGTGGGCCTGGGTGGTGAGCGTGCCCCGGTGCAGCTCCAAGTACAGCTCCCCGCGCCAGACCAACAGGTCGTCAATGGCCGCTTCCGCCTGCGCGAAGAAGTCGCGGGCCGGCTCCTGCGTCACTCGCGGCAGCTCCTCGCAGTCATGCGCGCGCTGGATCAGCTCCAGATGATGCCGCGAGGGCCCGCCGCCCCCGTCGCCGAAGCCGAACAGGTAGATCCACCGATCCGTCCGGTCCTTCTCGGCGAAGTTGCGCGCGGTGAACAGCAACTGCCCCGGCGTGCAGTCGCAGTTGTACGTGTCCGAGGGCGGGAAGTGCGTGAACACGCGGCTGCCGTCTATCCCCTCCCACAGGAACGTGTGGTACGGAAAGCGGTTGAACTGGTTCCAGGAGATCTTCTGGGTCAGGAAGTAGGGGCAGCCCGACTTGCGCAGAATCTGCGGCAGCGCCGCCGAGTAGCCGAACACATCCGGCAGCCACAGGTGGTCCACCTCGATGCCGAACTCCGCCTGGAAGAACCGCTTGCCGTGCAGCACCTGCCGCACCAGCGCCTCGCCGCTGCTGAGGTTGCAGTCGGCCTCCACCCACATGCAGCCCTGCACCTCCCAGCGCCCGCCGCGCACCGCCTGCTTGATGCGCGCGTACAGCCCCGGGTAGTGCTCCTTCATGAAGGCGAAGAGCTGCGGCTGGCTGGCGCCGAAGTGGTAGTCGGGGTACTCCTCCATCAGCCGCAGCACGCTGGCGCAGGTGGAGCGGATCTTGCGCACCGTCTCCCGCAGCGGCCACAGCCACGCCACGTCCATGTGCGCGTGACCGATGGCGCTGACCCTGTCCGCCGAGGCGTTGGCCGGCGACTCCAGCACCGGCCGCACGGCCGCCCTCGCCGCGGCCACCTCCTCCTCCGTGCCCTCGCCATACAGATTGAGCGCCTGGTTCAGAGCGTAGCGAATGCGCGCCCGCCGCGGATGCTCCTGTGGCAGGGCGCGCATGAGCCGGCTCAGGAACCCCATGTCGTGGTAGAGGTCCCACCGGTCCCGTCGCAGCCTCACCAGCCGCGCCTCGCGCAGGTGGCAGTTGTGCATGTGCCGCTGGTTGGCGGCCGCCTCCACCAGCAGCGTGACCTGGTTCCCCTCGCGCTCGCCCAGCTCCAGGGGCACCATCGCCTTACGGCTGAACTCGTCGCCCGTCACCAGCCCCAGACGCGGCTCGCCCTCCTGGTCGAAGACGCACCCCTCGCTCTGCGTATCTACGAGGAAGACGACCTCGCTCCCCTCCCACTCCTCGGGCACCGAGCCGCTGAACCGAAACCAGGCCGACTCCCATACGCCACCCCAGCGCTCCCCCAGCTCGATGGGCCGCCACTGGCGACCACCCAACTCCGCGAAGGGGATGGGCTCCTCACTGTGGATGAACTCGGCCGCCAGCGGGGCCGAGCCCTGGTACCACAGGCGCCGCGGGTCGCGCAGGAACCGCTCGACGCGCCGCTCCGTCAGCTCGGGATGATGCAGCATTCCGTGTCACTCCGATCCAGGCATCAGCGAACAGGCGAGGGTTCTCTGCCCGCCCGGCGAAACCTCGTTCGCCTCCCCCGCCGCGCGAGACAGAGCACAGACTGGGGGT
>JBHIEF010000347.1:0-3051 GCA_046760465.1 Armatimonadota bacterium
CGCCACCTCCATCGCCCTTCGCGGCCTAGAGGAGTGAATCCTGCGGCCGGCGAAGACGCGGAATTGACAGGGGCAGCGGCCGGTGGTATAGTCTGTGACCGCTGCCACACCCGCAACCATCGTCGCGGGCAATTGTCAATGAACTAGGCGGTCACTTGTTGTCGCCCGTTCGCTAGGGGGCGACGGGGGAATGGCTACTATGGGTTGCAGCCGGAGCTTGAGGTGCGCGACTTACCTGCTGGGAGGGTTGCTGTACGGCGCCATCGTCCTGCTGGGGCCTGGCTGCGGCGACTCAAACCCAGCGCAGGAGTTCCACAGCGTCTCCGAGCGCACGTCCTCGGACAACAATGACACGGTCTTTGCCTCCTTCGGTGGCACCGGGCAGCTATTCGTCTTCCGCATTCCGAACGCCGGCGGCAGCTCCACGCTGCTGACCCAGTTTGTTGACGACGGCGATCCCAACAACGACGGGGGCATGCACCCGTTCTTCTCGCCAGACGGGTCCACGGTGGTCTACGTGGCCAACGACGCCGGCAACCGCGACATCTGGACCATGGACCGCAACGGCGGCAACCGCACACAGCTCACTACCGACCCGGGCTCGGATATGCAGCCCGCCTTCACACCCAACGGGAACCAGATTGTGTGGGTCACCAACAGGTCAGGCGACAACGACATCTGGATCATGGACAGCGACGGCAACAACAAGCGCCGGCTGACCAGCTCGACGGCTGACGAGCAGTGGCCCAGCGTGGGCCCGGGCGCGCGACTGGCCTACCAGTCCGACGACGACTCGGCCAATGGTGACGGGGACGGCGACGACGACGCGACCCCCGACACCGACGTCTACGTGGCGACTATCCCGGCCGTGGGCACGGTCACCTCCATCATCAACCTAACGGCTGCGGGCACATTCAACGAGGGCGGCCCCAGTTGGGACCCGACGGGCACGGGCGCCGCCACCGACGTGATCCTGTACCATTCAGACCAGTCGGGCGCTTTCGACATCTGGAGCATGAACGCCGACGGCAGCAGCAAGACCCAGATCATCGCCTCGCCGCAGTCCGCTGGGTTCCCGGTGTGGTTCCCCGACGGCACGCGCTTCACGTTCACGATCGCCCGCGAGGCCTGGCACGCCTTGCCCGACGGCACCGACAGGCAGCAGATCACTGCCCTCTTCCCGTCGTAGCGCGACCGACTAGGTGGCCGCCAGTACGGGAGCCGCCCGCGGGTGTGGGCGGCTCTTTTTGCTGTCAACATGGGGCCGTGTTGTGGAAAGTCACACATGTCCGGGGCGCGAATTGGGTAGTCTGAGGGAGTGCGCCCGTGCGGGAGCGCGGCGCAGTGGGGACGGGGCCGAGGGCTTCAGCGGCGATCGGGGCGAGGATGGCGCGACCATGAGCAGCGGAATGCAGGCGGCATCGGCGGCGGAGCTGGGCGCATCGCAGCCAGCAGCCTGGGTCATATTCCCTCCAGGCAAGTTGGCTCACGCGGGGCGTCTGTTTCTGGCCGGGACGCTGATGGTGTTCGTGCTGGGGACGATCGCTGGGGCGGCGATGCCGACCTTCAGTGTGAACCTGTTCGCCAAGCTGCGCGCCATCTATCTGGCGCCCGTGGGCCTGGCAGCCAAGTACGTCTCCGTGTTCGCCGCCCTGATCCTCGGCAACGCGCTGGCGGCCATCATCGCCTCCAGCCTCGGCGCCGCCGGCACTGCCCTCCTGGCCCGGCTGCACGAGCGTGACGAGAGCGCGCCGCGCGATTACGGCCTGCTCGGGCGGGCCTCCTACCAGATTGCCCGCTCCTGGTGCTGGTTGGGCGGCCTGGTGGCCCCCGAGGTGCGCGAGGCTCCCAGCTTCGGAGCGCGCAGCGCGGCTGCCATCTCCGTGCTGGCCCCCAGGGCCTCGGGGCTGCTGGCCGGAGGAGTGCTCGGGCTGCACCTGGCTGGAGCCCTGGTCCAGCAGTGGATCCCAGGCGTCGTCGGCGCCGTGGCCGGCCTCTTCCCCCACGCCCTGTTCGAGTTCCCCGCCATCGCGCTCTCCGTGGCCGTTGGGCTGGCCCTGGCGGAGGAGATCTCCCTGCACGCGTCGGCCGGACCGCGAGCGCTGGGTGGGCGCGCCTTGTCGCTGCTGGCCTCGCCGAGCCTGCGCCGCACGCTGGGCTTCGTCTTCGCCCTGGTCCTCATCGGCGCCGCCCTCGAGGTGCGGGCACTGCCCTAGCTACCTAGCTCCACGCGGTCGAAGCTCCTGCCGTCCGGCGTGAACGCCTCCATCAGCGCGGCCTTTCCCTGAGCCTCGCGTACGTCGGCATCATACACAGTTACCAGCACATAATGGAGCGTCTTCCTGGTGACCTTGTTCCAAGTCGCGGTCGTCTTCTGGTCGTAGAGCGGCGCGCCGCCGCCGCCGGTGACGACATAGACGATCCCACCCACCTCGTTGCGCTGATAGTCGTGGTCGTGCCCGGCGAAGGCTACGTCCACGCCGTACTTCTCGAACAGAGGGCAGAAGTTCTCCTGCACTGCCCGACTGCTGCCGTGAGAGCCCACGCTGTAGGGCGGGTGGTGGAAGAAGACGAAGGTGAGCGCGGCGCCCTGGTGCGCCTCCAGGTCGCGAGCCAGCCAGTCGAGCTGCTCTCGGCTGCTGACGTAGGGCGGGTCCGAGTCCAGAGCCACGAAGTGACAGTCTCCGTAGTCGAACGAGTAGTAGCGCTCGTTGCCCGGGAGCGTGAAGAAGTCGAAGTACAGCGGCGCGTTGCGCTCGTGATTGCCCAGGCTGGGGAAGATGGGAGCATGGGGCAACAGGTTCCTGGCCCCCTCGAAGAACACGCGCCAGTCTTCGAGGTTGCGGCCGTCCGCGGCCATATCCCCCGTATGCAGCACAAAGGCTGGGTCTGCGGCCAAGATGGCATCGGCCACCTGGCCATGCTCCGCCAGCCGGCTGCGGCTGTCACCGTAGGCTACGAACGAGAAGCCGCGGCCCGGAGGCACGGTCGTGCGGAAGCCCCCCGACGGGCCGTCAGTCGGTCCGTTCACCACCTGGTAAAGATACCGGA
>JBHIEF010000348.1:0-3034 GCA_046760465.1 Armatimonadota bacterium
CCCCACACCGCCTCCGCCAACTGCTGGCCCGCTTTCCCGACCTCGACCTCGCCGTCGTCGGCGACTTCTTTTTGGACAAGTACCTGATTATAGATCCCGCCCTGGCTGAGACCTCGCTCGAGACCGGTCTGGAGGCCTACCAGGTCGTCGCCAAGCGCCTCTCCCCGGGCGCCGCCGGAACCGTCTGCAACAACCTCGCGGCGCTCAAGCTCGGCAAGCTGCGCGCCGTCGGCGTCATCGGCGACGACGGGGAGGGCTACGACCTGCTCCAGGGCCTCCGCCAGCGCGGCGTGGACACCGATCTGCTCGCACAGACGCCCGACCGCTTCACGCCCACCTACACCAAGCCCATGGTGATCCAGCCCGACGGCTCCGAGCGCGAGATCAACCGTCAGGACAGCAAGAACCGTTCGCCTCTGCCCCCCAAGCTCGAGGACTGCATCATCGAGAGCCTCCGCGCCTGCGTGCCCGAGGTCCACGGCGTCGTCATCGCCGACCAGGTGCAGGAGCGCAACTGCGGGGTCATCACCGACCGCGTGCGGGACGAGCTGGCCGCCCTGGCCCAGCAGCACTCCGACACCGTCCTCCTGGCCGACTCCCGCGTGCGCATCGGCGAGTACCGCGGCATCATGATCAAGCCCAACCGCCGCGAGGCCATCCAGGCCGTCCGGCCCGGGCACGAGGGCGAGGACACCCTCGACCTCGCCAGGGAGTGCGCTCAGCAGCTCGCCCAGCGCAACCGGCGCCCTGTGTTCCTGACCGCTGGCGACCAGGGCATCTTCCTCTGCCACCAGGGGGAGTGTCGGCACATCCCCGCGGTGAAGGTCACGGGCGAGACGGACATCGTCGGCGCTGGCGACAGCACCACGGCGGGCATCGTGCTCTCCCTCTGCGCCGGCGCCACCCCCGAGGAGGCCGCCCTGGTCGGCAATCTGGTTGCCTCCATCACCATCCAGCAGCTTGGCACCACCGGCACCGCCTCCCCCCAGCAAGTCCTCGCCCGCCTCGCCGACCTGTAGGGACGCTCCACGCCACGCGCCCCGCCATCCGCGTGGCAGGCAGCTGCTACTCTGCCAAGTAGCTTCGCTACGTAGCACGAGTCCAGCTGCCGACTAGTGGTGGCGCGAACTGGCGACGTGCTGTGGGTAGTCGCAGGCTTCAGCCTGCGGCGGTGGCCTGCGGTGGGCCGTCGGCGTTGCCCTGCCGTTCTCCCAGCGCTTGCTTCATCCGTGTCTACCCGTGTTGATCCGTGGCCACTGGCCTGAAGCTATCCGTCGCTCCGCAGGAACGCGAGCGCCTCCCTGTTCGGCCCCCTGGGCCTCTGTCCGATCCATCCGAGCTGCCGCAGCCCCCGCAGCATCGCGATCTGCCAGTGCGCGTTCCAGGGCTGCCCCGGACGCAGGTCGTGGTCCTCCATGTACTCGCGCAGAGCCGGCGCTGCCCTGTCCAGGAGCAGCACCTGCACCTGGCGCAACTCGGCCTGCGTCAGGCCCTCTTGCCCGTTGCCGACTCCTTGCGGCTCGGTGGCTGCCGACTGAGCCGGCGGCGCCGCGTTCAGCTCCAGCTCCACGCTGGCCCGCGCCTGGTGCTGCGAGCCGCTGGTCTTGGCCCACAGCAGGAAGCCCATGGTCTTCCTGCGGTCCACGCTGAGCACGAACTCCGTGCTCACCCTGGCCCTGGGGATCACGAAGGGCTCGCCCTGCACCTCCAGCTCGGCATCGGCCGCCGCCACCGCCGCCACCAGGTCACTCAGCAGGTCTCGCAGTGGCAGGCTGGGCGGCACGGGGGAATCACTCATCGCTGGGGTACACCTCCAGCTCGATGTCTACCTCGTGTCCCGTGGCCTCCTCCACCACGAAGGCGCCCTCCTCGCTCACCGACACCTGCGCCCGCAGGCGCAGCCGCCCCGCGCCCAGCCGCAGAACGCCGCCGCCCTCGGCGGCCGCCTGCACCTCCTGCCGCAGCACCTCTATCGCTCTCTGCAACTTGATCCGTTTCATCGCTTTGCTCACCGCAAATGCGTAGGAGGCAGCTCCAGCTGCCGACTAGCCGTGCCCGCCGTTGATCCCACATCCTACATCGCCGCGGCCCGCCCCGCAGCTCCTACTCCGGCAGCGGCGGCTGCGGCGGCGGAGGCGGCAACTGCGCCTGAAGCAGCTCGATCACCGGCCGCAGATACTCCGGCGCATCGGTGGGCACCATCTCGACCTCCACCGTCGAGGCCGCCGAGGTGGCCGCGCTGTACTTGGCCGCGTACCGCGCGTCAATGGTCGCCACGGCCACCTTGACGCCCAGGCCGACGCCCATCTCGTTGGTCTTGCGCGCCGATATCGCCATCTGCACGATGACTCTCAGCAGCGCTGTCTGGTAGAACCGCGGCACGCCCACCTCCGCGACCTTCTCCGCCAGCGCCTCCGGACTGGCGCCCCCGCCCAGCTCCCGCAGCCCCTCCAGCAGGCGGAGGGTGTTGTCCACGGCGCTTCGGTCCCGGAGGTTCTCCGCCTGGATCACTCCGTTGATGATCGCCGCCAGCGTCTCCGGCAGCGCCCCATCTATCGCTTCACTTCCCAATCCAGCCATATCTCACCCAACTCCTTAGGCCTCGCGCCGCTGTGGGAGCGGCGTCCTCGCCGCGACTAGCAGTGGTTTCATGACTCACCGGACACGCGGGCCCGGTACCCTAACCTTGTAGGAGGGGCGTCTCGCCCCGACCAGAACCCCCCGCCGCCTGTTCTCCCCCTCTATAAGGTAAGGCACGCTTTCAGCCATTTTGGGCTAGAAATCTGGCCATTCTCCCTCGCGCCCATGAGCCGAAAACCCCGTGGTTGAGCCCTTTTCGACCCCTCGGCACATTTCCATGAAGGCACATAGTTCGTCGCTGAATTACCACAACGCTGATATCGTGGCAAACGGGGAGATGGTCGCCCACTGGCGCCTGAGGATAGAGGTCGTGCGGACTTAGAGCCAGCCTATCCCAAAACCGAGGCTCTCGGTCGGCTGTCATTCTGAGCGCAGCGGAGAATCTCGTGGTGGG
>JBHIEF010000349.1:0-3029 GCA_046760465.1 Armatimonadota bacterium
CTGCATGATGCTGGGGGTGGGGCATCCCCCGCACAACGACTTCTGCGCGCAGTGTGTCCATACTCTCAGGAGTGGTCCCGGGTATGAATAGCGCACGCTCAACGGAGCATCGTGCCCAGCATGGGCTGTCGGGGGTGTTGTGCCTCGCGCTCGTGTTGTCTCCCTGCGCCCCAACCGCACCCCAGCCGGCCAAGGCCGAACTTCATTTCTCGGCGACCTTGGTCCCCCGGAGTACGGAGCCCGGGGGCGGCCAGTTCTTCCCGGGCGAGCCTATAGCTGTCCGCCTTCGGCTGGAAAACGGAGGGCCCGACCCTTGCCGCGTGGTAACCCCCCTCATGCGGGGCACCTGGTTCGACTTGAGGGACTCGCAGGGGCCTGTAGTCCTCAGGCTCCCTACCACCATTTCGCTGCATCGGCGGCTAGATCCCGACCAGTTTGTCCTCTTAGAGCCAGGCGACAGCCAGGCCGAGCTCGTTGACCTCACCCTCTCTGTGGCGCTGCCACCAGAGGGAGCGGTTACGGGACGTGTCATGTATGCTGGCGCTGGCGCCGAATACGGCTTCTGGACGACGGAGCCTGGGCTGCCCAGCGAGGAGCTCAGCATTGTGCTGCGTTCGCCGCCGGAGCGGCCAGCTTACGGCTATCTCGGATTAGTGGGCGCCAAATGGTGGCATGCAGAGATGGCGCTTGACCTCGCCCTGCGGATGTATGACAGGCTTACAGGCCTGCGCAGGCCACCAGGCATCGCCGAGCTGGCCACCTACTACCGTGCGGTGGCGCTGGAGACCAAGGGCGAGAAGGCCGAGGCCATCGAGGGATACCAAGCCACAGTGCGCGCCTTACCAGGCACGGCGGCCGCCCTGCTCGCAGAAGAGGCCCTGGGGCGCCTGCGCGGTGAGGCCCGCGCCGGCCGATCTACCTGATCGTGGACAACTACTCGGTGCACAAGAGCAAACTCACCCGCGCATTTCTGGCCCGCCACCACTTGGCCCTGCTCAAGGCTCGAGGCCGCGTGCTACCCCGGCAGTGACTGTTCAGTGCTCGCGACCCTCTGGCCGCGGGAGGCCAAGGCATGCGACTGCACCAACGCCGGATGCGCGACGTGGGGCGTACATTTGGATCACTGCACGATGAACTACGTTCCCGCTCCTACCGAGTTCTGCTCGGACTGCTTGCAGACGCTGCGCCACAATCCGTCGAATCCCTAGGAGGCCTCGAGCGGCCGCTGCAAGCTGGAGAGGAGAATCCATCATGACCAACGATGCTAAGCTGCACGTGGCGCTGGTCGCGGCGGCTGCCGTGCCGCTCTTGCTGGCTTGTGGTCTGGGCTGGCGGGCTCCGGCGGCAACGGTTCACCCCCGCCTGGAGTACAAGTTGCGCGCACTGAAGCCTCCTCCAGCACCCGGCAAGCCCCCCCAGTACCTGCCGGGCGAGCCGGTTATCCTGGAGTGCAGGTTAACCAACGCGGGTGCCGAGAGCACCGAGGTACTGCCCATCACGCACGGGAGCGCCACGGCTCTCGGGCCCGGTGGCGAACTGACGTGGCGCTTGCCGCAGGATGCCGCGTTTGGCCCAGTTCTGGTGAGCCCGCAGCAGGTACGGGAGCTGGCGCCCCGTGCCTCGCTACGCCGGCTGGTCGACCTCACGCGCTGGCAGGTGTTTCCAGAGAGGGGTAGGCTCAGCATAGCCGGGGCCTACAGGACCCCATCCGCTCAGCTCATGCGCGCTCAGGGCGTCGAACTCGAAAGCCTGGCTGTAACAGCGACGCCCGTTGCCATCCGCATTGCCACTCCGCCCGCAGACAGCCCGCCGTGGAAAGAGGCTTACAGAGCCCTTGAGAGGGCCAGGAACTTGATGGCGGGATTTGGCCCAGAGGCAGACGGGCTCCGCTACGGGGAAGGCCCCAAACGGGCGCTGGAGGTGGTCCAGACGCGAGTAGTGGGGACGCCAAGTCACCTGGGCGAATGGGGTTACTACTACCGCGCAGTCTTCATGGCGCGGTGTCTGGAGTACGGGGACGCTACCCCCGCGCGAGCCATCGCCGCCTTCGAGGAGTTCCTGGAGCGCTATCCCAAGAGCGTGTGTGCCCCCGTGGCGGAGGAGGTCCTGGGCCTGCTGAGAGCCAGGGAGGGCCCGACTGCACTGCTCCTCTACCCCCACGTGCTCTAGGTGGCAGGCGTGGTGCTGGGCCAAGGCGCTAGAGGAAGTGGGTGACCAGGAAGGCGAGGGCGGCGGTGCCGATGCCCAGCAGGGCGCCGAGGATGGTCTCGCGAGTGGTGTGGATCTGGCCCTGGACGCGGCTCTGTGAGATGAGGACGGCCAGGCCGAGGGCGAGCAGGCACGCCTCCAGGCTGCCGGTGATGAAAGGGCCCAAAGGAGACTGCCTATGACCAACGGGGAAAAGCTGCAATTGGTGCCAATAGTCGCCTTGGCTCTACTGCTGGCATCTGCTCTGGGCCGGCAGCCAGCGGCGGCAGAAGGGGGGCCGAAGCTCGTTCGGGAGCTGCGCCTCCTGAAGCCTGCTGCCGCCGGGCGGCCCGCGGAGTACCTGCCGGGCGAGCCGATCCTCCTCCAGTTGCGCGTGACTAACATCGGGGGAGCGCCGGCCGGAGTACAGTGGGACGGGTGGCCAACTCGACTGGTGCCCTACAGCGGCCAGAAGCCGCTTGCTAGGCGCAACCACGGGGAAATCCCCTCCTCCCGGGAGAAGCCGCGTAGCCTCCAGGCTGGGGCCTCCTTCCGGGGCCGCACAGACCTGACGCTCTTGTATGTGTTTCCCCAGGAGGGTGCGTTTGCGGTGCGCTGGGCCCACGGACCGCCGATACGGATCGCAGTAGTTCGCCCATCGGAGAATAGCCCCCCGTGGGAGCGGGCGTACAAAGCCCTCAGGAGAGCGAAGAACCTGGCTCTCGGTGTCGGTACGGAGGTTGAGAACCACCTCAGCGTGGGGACGCAGAGTGCGGTACAGGTGCTGACTAAGGAGGTCATCCCGACCCGCAGCTATCTGCGGGAGTGGGGTTACTACTACA
>JBHIEF010000350.1:0-2996 GCA_046760465.1 Armatimonadota bacterium
GGCCACGCTGCCGCCTAGATCCTCGGTGAGGGCCAGGTCGGCCACCAGGCCTCTAGTGAAGCTGAAGCTGCCGGCGCCGATGAGGGCAATGCGTTGGGCTGCCACCGGGGCACCATTCCCTTCGGGGACTTCGGCCTCCCCTCTTCCTCGCTCTCGGAGGCCTGACCTCTGCGCCGGCGTCGGGGTCGTCACTGCTCCTGCTGCGTGGTATACTGTGGCCGCCGCAGAGTACGCGAGGGCAGGATTCACATGATCATCCGAGAGAGCATCCCGGCCCGAGTCGGCCTCGTGGGTAACCCCTCGGACGGCTTCTACGGCAAGACCATCGCCTTCTTGGTCGGCAACTTCCGCTGCCAGGTCACGCTCTGGGAGAGCCCGACTCTGGAGATCGTGCCCAGCCCGGACCACGATCCCCACTCCTTCAGCAGTCTGGAGCAGCTTGCGTGCACCGCCGAGCGGGATGGCTACTACGGCGGCATACGGCTCATCTTCGCCACCTGCAAGAAGTTCCGGGACTACTGCCGCGACCACGACATTGCGCTGGACGAGCGCACCTTCACCGTCACCTACGACACGGACATCCCCCGGCAGGTGGGGTTGGCCGGCTCCAGCGCCATCGTAACGGCCACCTTCAGGGCACTGATGAGGTTCTACGGCGTCACGGATGAGCAGATCCCCAGGCCCATTCAGCCCAACGTCGTCCTCAGCGTGGAAACCGAGGAGTTGGGGCTTTACGCGGGACTCCAGGACCGCGTGGTGCAGGTCTACGGCGGCATGGTCTATATGGACTTCGACCGGGACTACATCGTCCAACACGGCCACGGGCGCTACGAGCCGCTCGACCCGGGCCTGCTGCCGCCGCTCTTCGTAGCGCACATGACCGACCCCAGCTCCCTCAACAGGCTGCACAACGACGTGCGCTATCGCTTCGAGAACGGCGATCAGGCCGTGCATCAGGCCGTGCGCCAGTGGGCCCAGTACGCTGTCGAGGCCAAGGAGGCGCTCCTCGCGGGCGACTCCGAGCGCCTGGGCGAGCTAATGGACGCCAACTTCGACCTGCGCCAGCGCATCTACGGGGAGGCGGCACTGGGGGAGAAGAACCTGGAGATGATCGAGATCGCGCGGAAGCTGGGCCTCCCCTGCAAGTTCACCGGCTCCGGCGGTGCCGTGGTTGGCATCTGCAGGGACCCTGGACTGTTCGACAGCCTCAGAGCTGCGTACGCCGACCAGGGGTACATCTGCCTGCGGGCGCTGCTGCAACCACCCTCATAACGGCCCGGCCTGTCGCCCCCCGCACTGCTGTCGTCTGCCAGCATCCAAAATCCTGCTTATGGGACGGCGGATAGGGACAAGGCGCAGCCGGGTGAGGGCTGCTTGCCTGATCGGCGGGCGGCCCCGAGGCGTGCAACATGATCACGACGTTGCATGCTGCCCCGCCGCCACGCCTGTCGAGTTGCTCCCTTGACGCCACAGCAGCGGGCGCGGTAGAATGAAATTCAACATCAACAAGCCCCCTGCATCGGCGTCATGGACAAGCAAGCAGCGCGACAGCTGTTCGAGGAGCATATGGCGGCTCACGGCCTGCGCCGCACCCCGCAGCGGGAGGCGGTGGTGCGAGAGTTCCTGGGGTGCGAGCACCACTGCAGCCCAGAGGAGATCTACGATCTGCTCCGGCGCAAGGGCCGACGCGTTGGCTTCAGCACCGTCTACCGCACGTTGAAGCTGCTGACGGACTGTGGCCTGGCCCGCGAGGTGCAGTTCGAGGAGGGGGTCACGCGCTTCGAGCACCTCTACGGGCACGACCACCACGACCACCTCATCTGTCTGAAGTGCGGGGCGCTGATCGAGTTCTCCAACTCCACCATCGAGCGAGTGCAGGACGAGGTGGCGGCCGAGCACGGCTTCGAGCCCAGACGCCACAAGATGGAGATATACGGGTTCTGCCAGAGCTGCCGCCGCTGACCCCCGCGATTGGAGCACAGGACCCGCCCGCCCATCAGCATGACCATGCCCGGTGACGCGCCCGTAACCGTCGCCGTTTTCGATCTGGGGAACGTGACGGTTGGTTTCGACGCCCAGCAGGCGGCCAACCGGCTGCGGCCGCACTGCCGCGCGCAGGACCAGGTCTTCGACATGCTCTTCCGCTCCGAGGAGACGCGCCGCGTGGAGCTGGGGGAGATACAGCCGCTGGACTACTACGAGGTGGCCAAGCAGCGCCTGGGCTTCGACCTATCGCCGGGTGAATTCACGCGACTGTGGAGCGACATCTTCCAGCTCAACGACGGCGCCCTGGACCTAATCAAGCGCCTGACGGGCGTCCGCAAGTACCTGCTGTCGAACACCAACCCCGCCCACGTCGAGTGGATCGCCCAGCGCTTTCCAGGCCTCTTCGACCCCTATGACCGGCTGTTCCTCTCCTACGAGGTGGGCCTGCGCAAGCCGGACCCGGCCATCTTTCGCCTGGTCTTGGAGGCCAGTGGGCGCCCGCCGGGCGAGCACGTCTTCACTGACGACCTGGAGGCCAACCTCGAGCCCGCCCGCGAGTTGGGCATGCGCACCATACTGTTCCGGTCCGCCGAGCAACTGAGGCAGGAGCTGGAGGCCCTCGGGGTCCGCGCCGGCTGACTGTGAGCCCGTTCCTATTCTGCGAGTTGGGGCTGCCCTATGCTGGCCGCCGGGCCGCTGCCGGGGGGAGGATTGCCCCGAGGCGCGGCGAACTACTCCGCCCGGCATTGGCCACGTTTACGAGGCGGTCCCTGAGACTCGACAACGCCTGCTTGGTCCAGTGACCGGCAGGCCGAAAAGGAGCCACGGAGGATGAAAGTACCCGTTGTTGACCAGGACCTCTGCACGAGCTGCGAGCTGTGCACGGAGATTGCCCCCAATACCTTCGCCATGAACGACGATGACCTCGCAGAGGTCACTGATCCCAAAGGCGACCCGGAGGAGGATATCCAAGAGGCCATAGACAGTTGTCCGGCCGAGTGCATCTCCTG
>JBHIEF010000351.1:0-2991 GCA_046760465.1 Armatimonadota bacterium
GCTTGCTGGCTGACCACCCCCTGCCACCTCCGCGGACCGAAGTCCGCGACTACCCACCTCTCCGCCGACGGAGCTGTCCCAACAGGAGGCCCAACATGAACGACACCTTACGCGACATGTACAAGCGCGCCATGCTCAGCTTCTGCCGGGCCATGTTCAGCGCCGACCTCGGTCACGCCAACGCCCGCGAGGTGCTCAAGCGCACCTGGCGCGAGCACGGCACCTACCTGGCCCGCGCTCTGGGCAACGGACTGGCAGCCGACGACCCGGCGGCCGCGGCGGCCGAGCTGGACCGGCGCTTCGGGGAGCTGCTGGGCTTTCGCGGCGAGATCGAGCGGCGCGACGGCCAGCTCCTGACCCGCTGGGACGAGTGCCCGCTGTGGGAGGAGATGAAGTCGCAGCGCCTCGAGAAGGCCTTCACTTGCGTGGCCGCCTGTGACGCGCTCTCGGCGCAGATGGCCGAGGAGGTCTGCCCCGAGGTGAGGTTCGAGCGCGGCAATCAGATGCCCATGGGCGGGTCCTGCGAGAAGATCTGGCGTGGCCCCGAGGCAAAGGGGGAGCAATCATGACCCTGACCGAAGCAGCCAAAGAGCAAGCCAAGCGCTTCGGCGCGCACCTGGTCGGCGTGGCGCCCGTGGAGCGCTTCGAGGGCGCGCCCCGGGGCCACCACCCGGCAGACCTGCTGCCGGGAGCCCAGTCGGTGGTGGTGATGGCCATCCGGCTGTTCCAGAGCTGCCTGGACCACCCCAAGATCTCGAAGGACTCCGACATCATACCCACAGAGATACTGCCGCGGGTGCAGAACCACTTCTACATGCGCACCAACTACGAGACGGTCAACTGGAACCTCCAGATCGCCACCCACCAGACCGCCCACCTGCTGGCCGAGGAGGGCCACGAGGTGATGACCTGCCCGGTCACCTACTACGCGGGCGGGCTGTCCTCCTGTGTGCCGGGGTACATGGCCCCCTTCTCGCACCGACACGCCGCAGTGGCCGCGGGGCTGGCCACGCTGGGCCTCAACAACCTGGCGTTGACGCCGAGCTTCGGCCCCCGCAACCGCTTCAACTCGCTCATCACCACGGCCGAGCTGGACCCCGATCCCGTCCTCGAGGAGGACGTGTGCCTGGGGGAGAGCTGCTCCAAGTGCCTGGAGGAGTGGCCGCCCTGCTTCGGCGAGATGTACGAGGCCACGGTCGCCGGCCGCACCTTCACCCAGGCCCGCTTCCTGGGCTGCAAGGCCGGCTGCCGGGGCGGGGGCTGCATCCGCGTCTGTCCGGTGAAGATGAAGATCACGAAGAGCGCGTGATGCCGTTTGTAGGAGCCGCGCCCGCCCTGAGGCACTCGAAGGGTCCTCGCGGCGACTTGTGGTGGCGGGCGAACCGGAGAACCCAATGGCCTTCCCACCCTTCTACGAAATCCGCCAGGCCCTATCCGCCCCGGCGCTGGATGATGTGGAGCGGAGCGTGCTGGAGGCGCTGCGCGGGTCGGCGCTGTCGGCCAAGATCCCCCAGGGCGGGGACATCGCCATCACCGCCGGCAGCCGGGGCATCGCCAACGTCCCCGTGATCATCGGCGCCATCGTGGCCTACGTGCGCGAATGCGGCGGGGAGCCCTTCATCGTGCCGGCCATGGGCAGCCACGGCGGCGCCACGGCCGAGGGGCAGGTGGCCACGCTGGCCGACCTGGGCATCACCGAGGAGTCGGTCGAGGCGCCCATCCGCTCCTCGATGGAGACGGTGGTGGTGGGTGAGACCCCCTCCGGCGTCGAGGTGCGCATGGACAGGATCGCCGCCGAGGCCGATGGCATCGTGGCCATGAGCCGCATCAAGCCCCACACCGACTACAGCGGACCCGTGGAGAGCGGCCTGTGCAAGATGCTGGCCATCGGGCTGGGCAACCACGAGGGGGCCACGCTGGTGCACAGCTACGGCCCTAAGGGCATGCGCGAGATGGTCCCCGACAGCGCCCGGGTCATCATCGAGAACAGCCGCGTGCTGCTGGGCCTGGCCGTCATCGAGAACTCCGCCGCCCAGACCGCCTACGTGGAGGCGGTGGAGCCCACGGACTTCGCCAAACGTGACAACGAGCTGCTGCCCCGGGCCAAGGACTGGGCGCCGAAGCTGCCCTTCGACGAGCTGGACATCCTCATCATCCGCTGGATGGGCAAGGACCTCAGCGGCACGGGCATTGACACCAAGGTGGTCGGCCGGCTGATGGACTGGCGCGAGCCCGACCCGCCCACGCCCAACATCGGCACCATCGGCGTGCTGGGCCTGACCCCCGGCTCGCACGGCAACGCCGTGGGCATCGGCATGGCCGACCTGACCACCCAGCGCCTGGTGGACAGCATCAGCCGCGAGGCCACGCAGACCAATGCCATCACCGCCCGCTCCATCAGCCGGGCCAAGATCCCCACCACCGTCGCCAGCGACCGGGAGCTGCTGGAGGTGGCGCTGGGCCAGGCCACGCCGCCGCAGCAGGAGGCCCCGCGCATCGCCATCATCCAAGACACCCTCCACCTCCAAACGCTGCACATCTCGGAGGCGCTGCTGGCGGAGGCCGAGGGCAACGAAAACGTTACCGTGGAGCGGGGGCCCATGGAGCTGATCTTGGGGCCGGATGGCAGCCTCAGTGAGTTTCCCTCGTAAGCCGCGCCGCCCTCACCCCTGCGACGCTGTGCGTCGCGTCCCCTCTCCCAGTGGGAGAGGGGTGCCGGAGGCGCGGTGAGGGCTGTTCAGCAGAAAGGCACCCGGCTCGCCAGAAAGCCCTTCAGAATCAGCCAGTACTATGGTAAGTACCCTTTGACCCTCCCTTTGACCTAGCTGGGCGCCAGCTACCCCTCCCAGGGGACTAGCGCTCAGCGTTTTTCTTTGTGCCCCCTGCCACTCCCCGCCACCAATCCTCGCCCCCTCCGCCCACTTCGGACCAGTGGAGCGCCCGGTGCGCCGCTTCGCGCACGCGGGCGTCCTCGTCGCGCAAGCCCTCTAG
>JBHIEF010000352.1:0-2983 GCA_046760465.1 Armatimonadota bacterium
AGCGATGCAGAGCAGGGCGCCAAGCGAAGGGGCTCGTGTCAGGCCCACTACGAGATCCTTCGCTCAGCGGATGGCGCTGCCATCCGCGCGCTCAGGATGACAGCGTGGCGCTCTAGGCCGCCAGGCGCGGGAACAGGCTCAGGTTGCGCGGCCGACCGAGCGGGCGCACCCGCGCCTCGCCGAAACCCTTGAGCAGCGACCGACAATCCTCCGGCGGCAGAGCGCTGGCGCGCAGGGCCGCCACCCCCCGGAACTGCTTCATCAGCGCCCGCACGCGCAGGTATGGCCCCACTGGCGCCTCGTCCGCCTTCTCGCCCCGGGCGAGCAGTCTGACCGTGGCCTCGTCATCGCAGAAGACGACGACACGGGCGGCTCCCAACTCCTTGGCGAGGGTCAGGGCCTCTTCGACCCCGAGCAGCCGGGCCGCCTCCAGGGACTGTCCCTCTGGCTGAAGGAACCGCGCGACTGCCTGGTCCGGCCCCGCGCGCACGGTCACCCGCACGCCGCCCCATCCCTCCGGGCTGTAGACGCGCGCGTCCACGTAGGCCTTCGCGGTTCGCCTGCGGGACTGGCTCATTGCAGGTGCCCTCCCCTCTCTGGTGGAACGGGGGGCACGAGCAGCACGTCGCCGGGGCGTATGGTCGAGGCCTCCAGGCCATTCGCCTGCTTGATGGCGCGCACGATCAGGCGAATGTCGTCGGCCGCAGTGGCACGTTGCTCCGCAACGCGCCAGAGGGTGTCACCGGGCTGCACGGTGATTCGCTCCCACGGCTGGCTGGCCGACGGCGGCAGCAGCAGGGGCTTGGCTACGACGGCCAGGGCAATGGCGACCGCGATCCAGGCCCAGCGCCGACCTCGTGGCCTACGGTGCGGTCGTGTGGTGGGACGAGACTTCCTGAGCACGCGTTGCATCCTGGGACCTCCGCGTCTATAGAACGGATGTTTGTGTGCTCTGTATTATAGGGGAACAAGCGTTCGATGTCAAGGACTTTCGGCGACAATCTGTCAGCAAATGCCCCTGAGCACCGCCCCAGAGCCGGGGCCGAGACGCGCGACATCCCCCCCATAGGCATGGTCTCGGCGCGGGTGGAGCACCTGGAGCGGCTGCGCGGGTACGGCATCAGCCGGGTTGAGATCGTGCAGTTCCGGTGCTCGGAGGGCGAGCTGCGGCGCATCGTGGCCGAGGAATGGCCCATCTTCAGCGCCCACTGTCCCCTGCTTTTCCCCGACTGGTACCCCGACTGGCCGCTGACGGCCGCGCTCGTGGACCTGGATGAGGGCCGCCGACGGGCCACGATGGGGCTGATCGAGCACACCGTCGGCCTGGCCGCCGAGCTGGGCGCGCAATACGTCAACGTGCACGCCGAGCGTCCGGCGCTGCTGCTGGGCGAGACGCGTGTCCAAGAAGCTGATGAGGAGGCCGGCGTGGCCCTGGCGCGCGAGGGGTGTGAGTGGCTCCAGGAGCAGGCGCAGCAATCCGACCTGCCTATGCACATCGAGAACATGGTCGCCAACCCCCTGTTTTGGTCCGCGGACCACTACCTACACGCGCTTGCCGACCTGCCGGATGTGCACGTATGCCTGGACCTCGGGCACCTGGCCCTCAACGCCGCCAAGTTCGGCTTCAGCGTGATGGAGTGGATCGCCGCCCTGGCGCCGCGGATCGGCTCGGTCCACGTCTACAACAACCGGTACCACGAGCGCTTCGAGTTCGAGGAGCTCCGGGGCAGCGAACTCCTGCGCAAGCTCCCGGTCCACCCCGGCCAATCGCCCCATGATGGCTGGCTGGACGTGCCGGCGATCCTGGAGACGGTCCTGGCCGCTCGACCGGACTGCTGCCTGAACCACGAGATATACGCCTCCCTGGACACCGACCCACAGGTGACTCGCGAGGGCATCGCCTGGGTGCAGGAGCTCTGGGAACAGTGCGTTGGCGGCCCACCTAGACCGCCAGCAGAGGGTTGAGCCATGCACGAAGTCCTGGACACGGTCACGCTGAAGAGCGGGGAGACCATGGACGTGCTCTGCGTCCGGGCGCCTGACGATCAGCTCGCCGACGCCATCCTCCCCCTGCTGCACCACAAGGGCGAGCCCTGGGAGTGGCCCATGCGGCGGGCCTTGGCCGGCGACGAGCGCTTCCGCGACCTGGCCATGCGCTTCTACCTGGGGCGCATCGGCCACGACCTGGTGGGCAACATCACTTTGATCGAGAAGCTGGAGCGCCCCGTCGGTATCCTACAACACGTCTGGACGCCCCCGCCCCATCGCCGCAAGGGCATCTGCACGGTGTTGATGCGCGCCTGCACGGAGCACTTCAAGCGGCGCCAGGGGCGGGCGCTGTACCTGGGCACGGGCTACCAGACGCCGCCGTACTGGATCTACCACCGGTTCGGCTTCCGCGGGCAGGGCCAAACGGGCCTGATGCGCTGGTTCGTGGAGGACGACTTCGAGCAGGCCTACTTCGCGCCGCGCCAGGCCCACCCCCGGCCGGTCCAGTGGCCGGACTGGGCCCTGCTACAGGCTCTGTTCAGCGTGGAGCACGGCTGGGCCTTACGGAGCATCGAGTTCCAGATCTACGGCTTCTCCGGCTTCGAGGGCGAGTTCCTGCTGCTTCAGAAGGGCCTCGACAGCGGCAAGATGCTGGCGGCGCACGTGCTGGAGACCGACGACGGCGCGTTGGTCGGCCTGGCCACACTCAGCAAGCAGCCGCAGTGGCACTTCGACACGCTGCTGCTGGACATCTTCGTCAACGATAACTTCGTGGAGCACGGAGGGAAGCTCCTGCGCTCTCTGCCCGACGTGGACAGGAAGGTGCAGTGCTACGTGGGCGAGGAGGCGCCTGAGAAGGCGCACATGCTGGAGGCAGTGGGCTTCCAGCGCGAGGCCACGCTCAAGGGGCAGTACGTATGGGAGGGCGAGCCGCGGGAGGTGTGGGTCTATTCGGTGTTTCGGTAGCTCGCCGCCGCATCACCACGAGGGGCAG
>JBHIEF010000353.1:0-2979 GCA_046760465.1 Armatimonadota bacterium
CAGCAGGGGAGGGTATCATTTCTCACCCATCCCAACAATCTTGGCGCACTCCGCCCCGTTAAAGGCCCCGGCCGGGAGGCCGGCTTGGAGGCAGTGGACCCGTTGGCGGGGCCGTCTACTCGCGCTCGATGACGATGCCCAGGGCCAGGCGGGCCGCGGCCCCGCGGTCGAGGAAGTAGTTGTCGGAGACCAGACGCGCGGCGCGGGCGTAGAGCAGCCCGTAGTCGCTGACGTCGTCTATCCTGAACATCTGGTGGTGGTAGCGGACGAAGGCCAGGGGTCCGGCCATGGGGGTGGCGCCGAAGCTGGACTCAGCCGACTGGAGGATCATGAGTCGGGCCTCGTCCCGGGCCGGCTTGGTGAAGGGGCACTCGCACCACTCGCGCGGGTAGTTGTCCCCGAGCTGGTTCACCACTTCTCGCAGGCGCTCGTGCAGTTGGGGGTATGACATCAGGCGGTCGGCGATCATCAGGCGCATGAAGCGCTGCTGCTCGGGGGTGAACTTGGGCCGCAGCAGGAAGTCCCGGCCGCGCACGTAGCGCCGGTGGGCCACCTCAATGGCCTTGCGGGTGCGGGCGGTGGCCCCCACCTCGCGCAGGCGCTCCCGCACGGCGGCCTCCATCTTGTCGGTGTTCTCACTGATGTGCGCCAGCGCGCGTTCGCGCATCTGGCTGCGCCGGCGAGTCTGCAATTCCATGGTAGCTACGCGGTCCTCTCCGATCCGACTTGGCCACGGCCGACGCGAAGCCTACATCATTCGCCGGGAAAATGCAAACGCGCGGGCCGCAGACCGGCCAAACTGGCCGACGGTTCATTGTATGCTACGGTCTACGCGGCAGTAGGACTTGCGTCAGTAGCAGTACCACTTGGGTCAACAACCGGCGCGGCCCGCAGGCCTCCAGGCATTCGACACCGGCGGCCATTCTGTGGCCCAGTCGGTGGAGTCCCCGTGGAGCGGAGGCCGCGCATGGGGCAGTGTCGGCTGTCACTGCGTGACAGCAGTCACGCTGGGCGCGTGTTTGCAGGTGGTACTATAGGGGTGGCGAAGCAGTAGTATCGAGCCCGATCAAGGGCCTACTGCGAAGACGAGGCTCCCCACGGCAGTAGCAGAGAGGAGAATCGGCGATGTCAGTGCGTTGGCAGACGGTCCTGATAGTCGGCGTTCTGGCTACCTTCCTGAGCCTGACCTTCGCGGCTCAGCCGGCGCAGGCCACGCACAAGAGTGGAGCCGGCAAGTTCATCGCCGGGGCGATAGTGGGAGCCATAATCGTGGCAGCGCTGAGCGACGACGACCATCACCGCAGGTATTACCGTTGCTCCTACTGCGGCTACCACGGCCCCTATCACGGCAAGAAATGGGCTCACCGCTATCACAGCCACGGGCGTAAGCTGATACTGCGGACCCATCGTGGACACGGCTACGACGGCCTGCACGTGAGCTACCACGGCGGGCGGAGCTACGGCCCCAAGTACCGGTACGGCTATCACTCGACCCGGTATGGCGGCCACGGCCTGTTCGGCTACCGCAGCGGCTACGGGTACGGACGCGGATGCGGGTGTTGCCGGTGAGCGGTCGAGGAAGGCCCGCGGGAGGCGGCCTCACACCTCCAGCTTGCCTTCCCGACTAGCCTGAACGTAGTTCATGCATCCCTCGTCGAGGCCCAATAGGGCCTCGACTGCGTATATGGTGGCCATCATGTGGGGGTCGCAGGGGTCAATGATGGCAGTGTCCAGGCCCGCGCCCATGGCCAGGGCCAGCAGCATCCGGTTGAGCAGGCGGCGCTCGGGCAGGCCGTAGGAGACGTTGCTGACGCCGGCCGTGATGTGGACCTCGGGGTTGGCCTTTCGGATGTTGGCGATGGCCTTGAGCATGAGCGGGCCCAGGGGCCGATCCAGGCCGGTGCTCACGGCCTCGACCACCGGATCGGCGAAAATGCGATCGGGCGGAATGCCCCTCTCGGCCGCGGCGTCAATGATGGCCTGGATGTTGGCCTCCCGGTCGCCCTCCGCCTTGGGCATGCCGGCGTCGCCCAGGGCCAAGGCGATGACAGCCGCGTCGTGCTCCTGGGCCAGGTCGAGCACCGCCTCCATCTTGCCCGACTCGGCCGTGGCGGAGTTCAGGATGGGCGGCGGGCCCTGGTAGACGGCCAGCCCGGCAGCCTGTACCTCGGGATTGGCGCTGTCTATGGCCAGCGGCAAATCGCAGACCTCGCGGACGGTCTGGATCAGCCAGACCATGTCGTCCTTCTCGGTGGCCGGGTCGCGTCCGGCGTTGCAGTCCAGGTAATTGGCCCCGGCGGCGGCCTGAGCCTGGGCCTCCTGCTGGACGAAATCCGCGTCGCGGCCGCGGATGGCCTCCCCCACCTGCTTCTTGGTCGCGTTGAGCCGTTCGCCGATGATGATCACTGGCATGGCCTCCCCTTCAGCAGTCAGGCTGGGCGACTGGGTGTGTTTCCGCCCACCAGGCCCATTCTCCTCGCTAAGCCACGCAGGTCTTACGGCCCACTGGACGAAGTACACTACTCCAGCAGAGCGGTGGGAGGAGCAGCGACCCACCGCAGGTGCGGGCAGGATGAAGATCGGGTTTCGCACGGCGGGCTTTAGCACGTATCGCACGGTCGAGATCTTCCGCGAGCTGAGGGGGATCGGCTACGACGGCGTGGAGCTGTGCTTCGAGCACAGCGATGTTCGCCCCGAGGACATGGACGATGAGCAGGCGAGCTTTCTCCAGGAGCAGGCGGACGAGATGGGGCTGGAGATTGCCAGCCTCAGCTACCACGCCGACAACATGGACCCCGTGCGGCGAGACGAGAACGTAGACAGGATCCTGCGGCTGGCGCCCAACTTCGCCACCGACGTCTTCGTCATCAACTCGCGGCGCACGGAGCCGGGGCGGCGCTTCGAGCAGTTCCAGGCCTTCGAGCGTCGGCTGCGCGAGCTCACCCATGTGGCCGAGGGGCAGGGGATGCGCCTGGCGGT
>JBHIEF010000354.1:0-2972 GCA_046760465.1 Armatimonadota bacterium
CCCCGAGACGGGGGCTACGAGCCTGGAAAACGATCTACGCTGCTCAGGCTGAGCAGTGACGTCTTTTGGACAGATTATGAAAGGGTCTCAATGAGAGATAAAACGAGGGTAGGCGTCATCGGCGCGACCGGCATGGTCGGCCAGAACTACCTGCGGCTGCTAAGAAACCATCCCTGGTTCGAGGTCACTCACGTTGCCGCGTCGCCCCGCTCGGCGGGCAAGCCGTATGCAGAGGCCGTGGCCGGACGCCGGGTGATGGACGAGGACATCCCGGAAGGCATAACGGGCCTGGTTGTCGGCGACGCCAGCGACGTGGAGGCGGCCAAGGCCAGATGCGACTTCGTATTCTCCGCCATAAGCATGGGGAAGCAAGCTGTGCGCGAGCTCGAAGAGAGATACGCGGCTAACGACATCCCGGTCGTTTCTAACAACTCGGCGCACCGCTGGACGGAGGATGTGCCGATGTTCATCCCGGAGGTCAACCCCCACCACAGCGACATCATCCCCTTCCAGCGCCGGAACCGGGGGTGGAACAAGGGGCTGATCGCCGTCAAGCCCAATTGCAGCCTGCAGAGCTACCTGCCGCCGGTCTATGCGCTGATGGCAGCGGGGTACGCTGTGGAAGCCATCGTCGTCACCACGTTGCAAGGGGTCTCCGGCGCGGGCTACCCCGGCCCGGCGTCCATCGACATGATCGATAACGTCGTACCCTTTATCGGCGGCGAGGAGGAAAAGACAGAGCAAGAACCGCTGAAAATTCTGGGCAGCATTGAGGACGGCAAGTTCGTGGACGATGATTCACTCAAAGTCTCGGCCCACTGCAACCGCGTGCCCGTCATCGACGGCCACACCGCCTGCGTCAGCCTAAAGTTCAAAGCGGAGAAACCGTCGTTGGACGAGATCGTCGAGATATGGCGCGCGTTCGAGGGCGAGCCGCAAAAGCTCGGCCTGCCCTCCGCGCCCCAGCCGTGCATCATCTACCGCGAGGAGCGAGATAGGCCCCAGCCGCGCAAGGACCGGGACGCAGGTCACGGGATGGCCATCACCGTCGGGCGGCTGCGCGAGTGCCCGGTGTTCGATATCCGCTTCGTGGCCCTTTCGCACAACACGGTGCGCGGCGCGGCCGGCGGCGCGATCCTGAGCGCCGAGTTACTCAAGGCCAAAGGGTATCTTGGGTGATTGACCTTCGCAAGGCCACGCCAGCCAACATACCAGGCATCGCCGCCATCGTCCGCGATGTCTGGGGGCAGGACATCCTGCCCGACGTATGCCAGGCCCAGACCCGCTGTCAGGCCTGCGCCCTGTACGTCGCGGCCGAGGGAGACGACGTCGCCGGGTTCGTCTCGGCGTTCCTGACGCTGGACAAGGACGGCAATCGCCGCTGGGAGATCGCGCGGGACCAGCGCCACTTCCGATTCGAGAGCGAAGCGCTGATCGAGCAGCTCGACTTTTACATCCGGCTCCTGGACGAAGTCGGTGAACTCGGCTACACTATCGAGGACGTTCGCGTATCGCTCACGGCGCTGGACGAGCGACGGATCGACACGTTGCAGGCCAATGTCGTCGATCCACTCGCCGCAAAGCATCCTGACGTGAAAGTGGGTTTCGATCAGCACCGCCAGAGCGGCCGCGGCTACTATGCCGAAGCATGTTTTCGGATCGATGCACAAAGCTCAGAAGGATTGGACCTCCTGCTGGTCGACGGCGGCTTTACCACCTGGACGCAGCAACTGTTGAGCAATCGCAAGGAGCGCCTGCTGACCAGCGGCATCGGGAGCGAGAGATTGTGCGCCTGCTTCCGGGCAAGTGACTGAAAGGAGAAACGATGCGTCGAGTGCTGACCTTTATCGCCAGGTTCATCGCCGCCATGTGCGCGATCCTGCGGTTCCATAGCGCTGGGGCTGGACGTGGGGCGATACATCGTGCGCACGCTGGCGACGTGGATCGGCATCGAGGCCGGCGTGCTGGGACTGCTGGGCGTGCTGCTGATCGCGATCTCGCTGTTCCTCAAGGGGAAGCGGGAACCCGCGCCCGCCGATGAGCCTGTCGATGAGCCGACCGCTGTTCCAGAAGGTTGACTGCGTGCGGCTGTACGTGCCCGATCTCGACGCGGGCCTGGCGTTCTACCGTGACAGGCTCGGCCACGAGCTGATCTGGCGCACCGAGGCACAGGCGGGGCTGCGGCTGCCCGGCGACGTCACCGAGATCGTGCTGCACAGCGAACCGCAGCCACCGGAGATCGACTTCGAGGTCGATGCGGCGGACGCCGCTGCCGCACGCTTCGAGGAGGCCGGCGGCCGGGTCGTCGTCCCGCCGTTCGACATCCGGATCGGGCGCTGCGCGGTGGTGGAAGACCCGTGGGGAAACCGGTTGACCCTGCTGGATTCGAGCAAGGGGCTGTTGATCACCGACGACGAGGGAAACGTCGTGGGCACCGAACGCTGAGAGATCAGACAAAGGAGCAAGCCAATGGAGTTGAAGACACTCGATGCCAACGAGCGTGAAAAGCACAGAGCGGCGCTGATGGCGCGCTACCGGGCATTCCAGGCCCGGCACCTGCAGATCGACATGACGCGCGGCAAGCCCTGCCCCAAACAATTGGATCTCTCGGCTGGGATGCTGACCATCGTTTTTTCCATCTGCCAGCACCTGGGGATCGAGATGATCCCCATCGAGATGCGGGCCGACGACCCAGATATGGACGCCGTCGAGGCCAGCGTCGCCGAGGACGCATGCGTCAAGGGCATGTGGTGCGTGCCCAAGTACAGCAACCCCACCGGCGTCGCCTTCTCCGACGAGGTGGTGGAGCGGCTGGCGCACATGCCGACGGCGGCGAAGGACTTTCGCCTCTTCTGGGACAACGCCTACGCGGTGCATCACCTGAGCGACACGCCCGACCGGTTGAGCAACGTCCTCGCCGCCTGCAAGCGGGCGGGGAACCCCGACCGCGTCTTTCTCTTCGGCTCCACCTC
>JBHIEF010000355.1:0-2972 GCA_046760465.1 Armatimonadota bacterium
CACGGTTTAAGGCGGTGGATGTTGCAGGCCAGCCCCAGCGGGAAGGCCTGGAGACGCTGGGTCGCCAACGACCGGCCAGGCGCTCGGGAGGAGAGCTTGCGCTTGACCGCCGACAAGACGTTCTCCGCCAGCGCGCGCCAGCTGTACAACCAGGCGCTCGACGCCAAGTCACAGGCTCGCGACCGGGGTCAGCTCAGCGACGAGCCACCGGCGCACGCGCCCTCCCCCTAGCGCGCAAGTTGGCCGACCCCACCGCCGGCGCGGAGGACTGCCTCCAACGCGGGGCGAACACTGCCGCCACGACCCAGGGAGGTGATCCGTCGTGCCCGAAGAGCAGGAGGCTCCAGTCGGGAGACTGGTCGGCAAGGTGTCTCACTTCTTCCCCCACCCCGTGGTCGCCGCCATCGAGCTGACCGACACCCTCAAGGTCGGCGACACCATCCACATCAAGGGCGCCACCAGCGACTTCACGCAGACGGTGGAGTCCATGCAGATCGAGCACGAGCAGGTGGAGCAGGCCGGCCCCGGGGACAGCATCGGCGTCAAGGTGGTCGAGCGCGCGCGCGAGGGCGACGAGGTCTACGTCATCTAGCCGCCTGCCGCCTGGAGGCAGGGGGCGGCGCTGTGGGTAGTCGCAGGCTTTAGCCTGCGGTGGTGGCAAGTACTGGCCGCCATTGCCGTTGCCGTTCCCCGAAGACCCGTCGTTGCCTCATCCGTGTCCATCAGCGCGTGCCCTGACCGGCGGATGCAATGCATCCGCAAGTCGAAGGGTCCATCCGTGGCCAAGGTCGTGCCGCCGTCAGACCTCCACCAACCTCACCAGCACCTCCGCCAGCGTCACCAGGTCTAGCGCATTGTGCTCGAAGATCGGCTCCAGCCGCCGCGCGTCCCCGTCGGCCACGAAATCGTGGTAGGCCTCCGGGATCTGCTCCCCCGGAATGTCCGCCGCGCTGCGCGGCCGCCGGCACAGCTGCGTCTCCAGCGTCTGGAGCTTACAGTCCGGCAGCACGCCGCGAAACCGCCGCCGCGCGTGCGGCAGCAGGTCGAGGTGCGCGGTCTCGATCCTGGCCTCGATCAGGTGGTACGCCATCCGGTCGTGGATGAAGGGCACGTCGAAGGTGCGCCCGTTGTAGGTCACCAACACCTGCGCCTGCGACAGCGAGTCGTGGATGTATTGCAGCAGCGCCGGCTCCTCGGTGTAGTCCCGCGCCAGCATCTGCTCGATCCACAGCTCCCCGTGGCGGCAGCGCATGATCCCGCACAGGAACAGCGGCACGCTCTGAAGCCCGGCCGTCTCCGTGTCCAGGAAGGCCACGGCCTCGGCATCGGCCCCCGCCAGCAGCCCGAACTCCTCGTGCAGGGCCGCTAGGTCCGTCCTGCCCAGTGTCTCCAGCAGCCCCGGCAGCGGCGAGGCGTACCCACTCACCTCCGCCTCGCGCCGACGAACGACGTAGAGGCTGCCCAGATCGTTGCCCGCCACCTCCCCCGGCAGGCACGCCTCCAGCTTCAGGGCCAGACCTGCCAGGATCCTCTTGTCGCTGGCCTCCGCTTCCTCCGCTGGGACGACCTCCTTCCCGGCCCCTTCACCCTCCGCCTCGCCCGCCTCCTGCTGCCCCTCCTCCGACAGCTTGGCCACCCGCCGCTTGAGCTGCTCGCGCGACACGCGTGCCAACCCCTCCAGCCCCGACTCCGCTGGGCCGGCCGGCGTTGGGGCAGCGCTCGGCGGAGCAGCTGACCCCCGGCCTGCCGCCCCCTCCTCCGGCTCCGAGGGCTGCTTGCCCGTATTGCCGAGCCGCGACAACTTCCGCCTGACGTCCTTGGGCAGCGGCACCGCCTTCACCCACTCACACCGAGAACACTATGTGGGGCGGGCATTCCTGCCCGCCACCACAGGCCCTGCGCCCTTCATCCTCGATCGTCACAGGCCTCCTACCGCCCCGCCTCCGCCGCCTGCCTCGACTCAACCGCCCCTGCACGCCCGACCACGGCCGGCACCGCAAACCTCGGCATCAGCTCCGACGACGGGAACACGCCGTACATCCCGCGATCGTGCAGCCACAGCCCTGCGTTGATGTACCCCAGCGCCGGCCCGCATACGTTGGCCGCCATCGAGGTCTCGTCGCCCAGCGTGAAGGTGTGCTGGCTGGTCTTGCCCTCGAAGGTCGTGCCTCGGATGGTCACCGTCGTGCTCACCGGCTTCCTGGGGTTGCGCGTGTCCACCAGCCCGCCCACCTTCACCTTGCCCCGGTCGCACACGCCGGCCACTTCCAGCATCACGTCGTCCGCGTGCTCCATGTCCACCAGCTCCAGCAGCCCTCTGCGCCGCTCCAGCTCCTCCTCGATCTCCTCCTCCGTCATCGCCTCGGCCTTCTCCACGCCGAACCCCGGCAGGTGGGCGATGTCCTCGCGAATGGTCGCCCGGTACGCATCCCAGTTGGCGATGCCCACGCCAAACCAGATGTTGACCTCCTCGATCTCCACGAAGCTGTGCGCGGCCAACGCCGCCGCAGCAGTCAGCAGACCGGGGGTGGCACCCGCTCCGGTCACGTAGGTCATGCCGGATTCCGTCAGCAGCCCATCCAGCCCCAGCATCATCTCCACGGCCGTCGTGCGCTTGAGCGCATCCACCATTACCCCC
This sequence comes from Armatimonadota bacterium, assembly GCA_046760465.1. Lineage (GTDB taxonomy): Bacteria > Armatimonadota > Zipacnadia > JAUWAU01 > JBHIEF01 > JBHIEF01. The sequence goes on from JBHIEF010000355.1 coordinate 2,639, forward strand.
CGATACCCGCCCTGCGCAAACCGCTTGGTCACCTCGGGGATGAAGCTGTTGGGCAGATTCGGCAGCGCCACGAAGATGGCGTCTATGTGCTGGCCGAGCGCGATCACCTCGCCGATGCTGTCTTGACAGAGGCGCCCGCCGACCGGCGCGCTGCCCACCACCCCGGCCGCTGCCGCCCGCGCCACTGCCTCCAGGTCCAGCCCGTTCTCATCGGCCGCCAGGCCCGTGCTGTCACAGATCGCCACCAGCCTCACATGCGGCTTGTGCTCTAACAGCTCCACCATGCTCCGCCCCAGTCCGCCAGCGCCCAGGATCGCCATGTTGATCGTTCGCT
>JBHIEF010000356.1:0-2971 GCA_046760465.1 Armatimonadota bacterium
CGCCAACGGGTCCACTGCCTCCAAGCCGGCCTCCCGGCCGGGGCCTTTAACGGGGAGACTGGTTGTCAGCCGACGCCCCGTAGTGTATAATGCGGGGCGAACAGCGCCTTGGGCGCAAGCCCCCGCGCGAAGTTACAAGGGAGGGAACCCCATGCGAATTGCCGCAGCTTTCACGGTCGTGCTCGCCTTGTCGCTCACCAGCATCGCCCTGGCCGAGCAGGTCGGCGGCCCCAGCGGGCCCGAGAAGGGCGACTTCCGGTTCGGCGGCGAGGCCATCTTCCGCACTAACGTGGGCATGGACATCATCAGCGTGCTCGGCGGGGAGCGCGTCGAGCTCAAGTCCAGGACCTACTACGGGGTCCTGGAATACGGCATCACCGACTGTCTTAGCATTCGCGGCAAAGCCGGCATAGCGGAATGGGAGCAGGACGCGCCGCCGCCCCGGGTCGCGTTCGACTCCGGGCTGGCCTGGGCGGCCGGGCTCCGCTGGCGCATCTGCAAGCCGGAGGAGCACGGCACCTCCCTGGCCCTCAGCGGCCAGTACGCGCAGACCACGCCCGACGACTTCCAGTTCCCCGGCGTGCCCATCGAGCGCCTCCAGAATCTCGAGACCAGGGAGTGGACGGCTGCCCTTACCGTCGGCGTGCCCCACGGGTCGGCGCGCACCTACGCCGGCGTGGTCTACTCGGACCTGGAGCTCGACCTCGAGCAATACCAAGAAGTGGTCGGCGCCCCCGATCTGCTCGTACCCGCGAGGGGGCAGAAGCACCCCCACGTGGGTGCGGTCGTCGGCATTGACCACGACCTGGGCGGCTCCGGCTTCTGGAACCTGGAGGTGCGCGGCTTCGACGAGGAGGGCGTCTCGGGCAGCATCAACATCGTGTTCTGAGCAGCGCCCGACCGGAGCAGGCAGCCCACGGAGCGCCCCCGGCCCGTCCGGGGCGCTTTCGGCGCTCACCGGCGCGAAGACAAGTCCAGTGTTGTGTTCGTGGCCGTTTTGGTGTATAATCCCGCCGCCACAGCAACCTGGCACTACAGCGCCAAAGGGGGACCTCAGCATGCGAATGCCAGTGATCGTAGCAGTGGTGATAGCTCTGTGTCTGTGCAGCACCGCCCTGGCCCAGCAGATTGGCGGCCCCAGCGGGCCCGACAAGGGCGAGTTCCGCGTCGGCGGCGAGGCCATCTTCCGCACCAACGTGGACAGCCTCGTCCGCCCCTATAACTGGCGGATGTCCTTCAAGACGCGGACCTACTGGGGCGTCCTCGAGTATGGCATCACCGATTGCCTGAGCATAAGGGGCAAGGCGGGCGTCTCCGAGTTCGAGGAGGATGCACCGCCCTCGCCGTACAAGGTGAAGTTCGACTCCGGGCTGGCCTGGGCGGCGGGGTTCAGGTGGCGCATCTGCAAGCCCGAGGAGCACGGCACGGCGCTCGCCCTGAGCGGCCAGTACATCCAGACGACGCCGGATGACTTCGCCGTCCCTGGTGCTACCCCGCCGGAGTTCTTGCAGAATGTGAAGACCAGGGAATGGACCGGCGCCCTGACCGTCGGTGTGCCCCATGGCTCCGCGCGGCCCTATGCCGGCGTGGTCTACGCTGATGGGGAGGCGGACCTGGACGATCTCTTCGTGTGGGAGCCCGTCGCGCCAAACATCCTCATTCCCTTAGACATTGACAAGCGCCACCACGTGGGCGCAGTCGTGGGCATTGACCACGACCTGGGCGGCTCCGGCTTCTGCAACCTGGAGGCCCGCATGTTCGACGAAGAGGGCATCTCCGGCAGCATCAACCTCGTGTTCTGAGCAGTGCCCGTAACGCGGGCAATGCACTGCGGAGCGCCCCGGCCCGGCCGGGGCGCTCTCGCCGCTTGGGCAGGCTGTAACGCTCGCGGGGGTTGTGTTCGCGCCAGTGTTGGTGTATATTCCGCGCGAGGCACGAGCCACAGCACAACGCCAAGGGAGGGGTTACAGTGCGAGTCACAGCCACCGTCGCAGCAATGATCGCTTTGCTCCTCACTACAGCCGCCCAGGCCGAGCAGGTGGGCGGCCCCAGTGGGCCTCAGAAGGGACAGCTCAGCCTCGGCGGCGAGGCCATCCTGCGCACCAACGTGGACATGCGCGGCGAGGTGCCCGGCGTTCTGGTCTACGACTGGAGCCTGCGCTCGACCGCCCTCTACGGCGTCCTGGAGTACGGGGTCACCGACGCGCTCAGCGTCCGTGGCAAGGCCGGCGTGGCCGAGTGGGAGTCCCTGGCCTGGCCTCCACAGTTCCGCCAGAAGTACGACTACGGCTTCGCCTGGGCGGCGGGCCTGAAGTGGCGCATCTGCCGCCCCGAGGACCACGGGACTGCCCTGGCCCTCAGCGGCCAGTACGCCGAGTCGGAGGGCGACGCCTCCCACTTCCCCCCCATCCTCCCGCCGGAGTACCACAAGCTCGAGACGAAAGAGTGGACGGCGGCCCTCACTGTGGGCGTCCCCCACGGCTCGGCTCGGCCCTACGCGGGCGTGGTCTACTCCGACCTCGATCTTGACTATCGGTTCTCCGTGCACAACATGGGAGGCGGGCTGATACTCATCGCCTTGCCGCACACCGCCCAGAAGCGCCACCACGTGGGCGCCGTGGTCGGCATGGACCACGACCTGGGCACTGCCGGCTACTGGAACCTGGAGGCCCGCGCCTTCGACGAAGAGGGCATCTCCGGCAGCCTCAACTTCACGTTCTAAGCCAATCTGCACGTCCGGCCCCATGGGAGAGCGCCCCGGCCAAGCCGGGGCGCTCTTTCCTTGCACTCAAGGGTCGCACCAAGATACCAGCGACCCGCTGCCGGCTAGCCGTCACGCCGGCAGCAGGAGTCTCCTGCGATCACACCAGTCGCATCCGCGGACAGCCCCTACCGCGCGTGTGCGTCTATCTGCACGGTGATGGGCTCCTTGCACTTCGGGCAGGTCAGCGTCAACGTGACGGCCACGGGC
>JBHIEF010000357.1:0-2935 GCA_046760465.1 Armatimonadota bacterium
GCATATGGTATAGTGCTCACTCACATGTAGTCCTTCACAGGCGGCGGGCACGCGGCAGAGGCCGCTGTGGGAAAACGGTTCAAGCCGTTGCTGCCCCGCAACTGTAACCGGGGACGAAGCCCGCGATAGGCCACTGGGCCCCACGGGGCCCGGGAAGGCGCGGGGAGTAGGACGATCCGGGAGCCAGGAGACCGGCCTGCCGCCGACGGCTGCTTCACCCTCTCGAGGGGGCGGGTGTGGCGCTCTTGGTGCCTCAGGCGCCTACTTGCAGGTCACGCGCCGCCCGACTTCGGGCGGCGCGTCTCACTGGGGGCCAATCGCAAGTTGCCATGGCGGAACTGGCTGCGAAGCCGAACGATTTCGGACCTCGGCGCCTGCCCTTGAGCCTCCGAGTGCTCCTACTGTGCCTGGTCCTACTGGTCTGCGTGAGCGTGGCGGCCTGGCTCGCCTGCGGACTGGGGCCTGCGCTCCTGGCCACGCCAGGGGAGGTGGGGGAGGCTGGCAAGGTCTACTTCCAGCCGGTCGCGGCCGGCCGCATCATCGCCACTCGCCTGAGCGCGCTGTTCTCGACCGACGGGACCGGTACGCTCACCAGCGACGAGCGCATCGTCCTCCAGATGCGCCTGCCCAGGGCTCTACTGGCCGCCTGCGTGGGCGCGTTGCTCGCGGTGGCGGGCTCCGCCTTCCAGGGGCTGCTCCGGAACCCGCTGGCCGATCCCTACATCATCGGCGTCTCCTCCGGCGCGGCTCTGGGCGCCAGCATCGCCTTTGCCTTCGGCCTCGGCAGCCTGGCGGGGAGCTACGGGGTCACTCCCGTGGCCTTCCTGGCCGCCGTTGGTACCATGCTGCTGGTCTATGCTCTGGCCTATCGAGCCGGACGAGTGGCCGTGGAGACCTTCCTCCTGGCGGGCGTAGTGGTCGGCTCCTTTATGTGGGCCTCCGTGTTCATCGTCATGACCCTGGCGGCCCTCTTCCAGGAGGGCCATCGCGCCTACTTCCAGGACATCGTCCTTTGGCTCATGGGCGACCTATCCCAGGCCAAATGGCAGACCATCGGCGCCACGGCGCCTCTGGCCCTGCTCGGTTGTGTCACCATCTACGCCTTCAGCCGCGATCTCAATCTCATGCTGCTGGGCGAGGAGCCGGCTGTGCACCTGGGTGTGCGCACGGAGACCGTGAAGAAGGTCATCATCGCCGCGGCCTCGCTGGTCACCGCCGCCGCCGTGTCGGCAGTGGGCGTCATCGGCTTCCTCGGCTTCATCGTCCCCCACATCATGCGCCGCCTGGTGGGGCCGGACCATCGCATTCTCGTTCCTACCGCAGCCCTGGCCGGGGCGCTGTTCCTCGTCCTCGCGGATACGTTGGCCCGCAGCATCCTTCCCCCCAACGAGATTCCCACCGGCGTGGTCACCGCCCTCGTCGGCGCCCCCTTCTTCTGCCACCTGCTGTGGAAGCGCAGGCGCGAGGCCTGACTTGCCCGTAGGCAGGCGGGGGAAAAACGAGGAACCTTCCGCCCTTGCAGTAGTCTAAGCCATGATGCCGCCAGAGCATCGGGCCGTTGCGGTGCCTGCTGCTTTTCCGAAGGGAAGCTAGGCATGTCAATACCTCTGGTTGACTTGCGCGCGCAGTACGCCGGGCTGCGAGAAGCGACCCTGGAGGCGATTGCCGGCTGCCTCGACGGCATGGAGTTGCTGCTGGGGCCGAACGTGCAGGCGTTCGAGAAGGAGTTCGCCGAGTTCTGCGGCGCCAAGCACGCCATCGGCGTCGGCTCGGGCACCGAGGCCCTCCACTTGGCTCTGGAGGCCGCTGAGATCGGCCCCCGCGATGAGGTCATCACCGTCGCCTTCACCTTCATCGCCACCCTCGAGGCCATAACCTATGTCGGCGCCAAGCCCGTCCTGGTAGACATTGACCCGAGCACCTACAACATTGACGTCGAGCAGGTGGCCAGGCGCATCACCCGCCGCACGCGCGCCATCATGCCGGTGCATATCTACGGCCAGCCCGCCGACATGGACCCCATCATGGAGCTGGCCGAAGAGCGCGGCCTGTACGTCATCGAGGACGCCTGCCAAGGCCATGGCGCGGTCTACAAGGAGAAGCGTGTGGGCTCCATCGGGCACATGGCTGCCTTCAGCTTCTACCCCTCCAAAAACCTGGGCGGTTACGGCGACGGTGGCGTCATCACCACCAACGACGGCGGCCTGGCGGACGTCCTGCGCAAGCTCCGTCATCACGGGCATGCGTCGAAGTACGTCAACACCATCGTCGGCCACAACAGCCGCCTGGACGAGATCCAGGCCGCCATCCTCCGCGTCAAGCTGCGCCATCTCGACTCCTGGAATGACCGTCGCCGCGCTCACGCGGCTGCCTACCAGGGCCTGCTGACGGATTCCGCCGTGCAGACGCCCTTCGTCGCGCCGGACTGCCGGCACGTCTTCAACCTGTACACCATCCGCGCCGCCGAGCGGGATGCTCTGGCACAGGCCCTGGCGGCCCACGACATCGGCTACAGCACTCACTACCGCCGGCCGTGCCACCTCCAACCCGCCTTCGAGCACTTGCGCTGCCGGGAGGGAGACCTCCCCGAGACGGAGGCCGCCGCCCGCGAAGTGATCCAGCTTCCCATGTTCCCCGAGCTCAACCTGGCCCGCATCAGCCGTGTGGCCAGCGTTGTCAAGACCGTCTGCCCCGCCGCCCGCCGCGCGGCCCACGACGCCCGCCGCGAAGCCGCCGCCGGCTCCTGAGCCAGGCGCCGCACTCCAGCTTGTGTTCCTCCATTGCGTGAATGTCCTCTCGCCTAACTGAATGCGTAGGAGGCAGCTCCAGCTGCCGACTTGCCGTCGGACCCATGGCGAGGCAGGACCTTCGCAGCCCGCAACGAATAGAGCAGGACGACCGCCCCCTTGCGTTTCGTCACCGGTGTCAAGCACGA
>JBHIEF010000358.1:0-2932 GCA_046760465.1 Armatimonadota bacterium
CGGCCAGAGCACCTTCATGGTGGAGATGAACGAGACGGCCAACATCCTGCACAACGCCACCGGCCGGAGCCTCATCATCCTGGACGAGATCGGCCGGGGCACCTCGACCTTCGACGGCCTGAGCATCGCCTGGGCGGCGGCGGAGTTCATCCTCAAGGGCATCGGCGCCAAGACCCTCTTCGCCACCCACTACCACCACCTGAACGAGCTGGCCGAGGTCCTGCCGGGGGTGAAGAACGTGCGCGTGGCGGTCAAGGAGGAGGGCGATGAGGTCACCTTCCTGCACCGAATCGTGGAGGGGGGCACCGACCGCAGCTACGGCATCCAGGTGGCGCGGCTGGCGGGGCTGCCCGAGGAGGTCATCCGCCGCGCTTGGGAGGTGCTGCGCAGCCTGGAGTCGGAGTCAACCAGCGCGGTGGCCCCCCGCCCCGAGGACGCGCGGGGCATCGGCCCGCCCATGCAGCTCCAGCTCTTCGAGGCCGCGCCCGACCCGCTTATCGAGGGCCTGAAGAAGCTCGACCTGGACACCATGACCCCCCTGGAGGCCCTCAAGTGGCTCAGCGAGGCCAAGGGGGATGTGGACAGGCGGGGCGAGAAACGGAAATGAGTGGGGCAGGGGCCAAGCTCCTGTCCTACGGCTGACGGCGCTGCACAATCGGGAGATTGTGCACTCCAGAGTCGCTAGACCACTAGCTTTCGGGCGAGCCGCTATGGAGTGCAACATCACCTGATGTTGCAGGTGCGAAATCGGGGGATTTCGGACTCCACACACGGCCTAGACGTCTAAGACCTTGAAGTTCGCCCTCATGGCCTCGAGCGGATCGCCTTTGGGGGTCAGCTCGTGGCCGATGTAGCCCTGGTAGCCCGCGTCGGCAATGGCCCGCGCCACGGCCGGGTAGTAGATCTCCTGCTGGTCGTCCATGTCGCGGCGGCCGGGGTTGCCCGCGCAGTGGAAGTGGGCGATGTAGTCAATGTTGCTGCGGATGGTGCGGATGAGGTCGCCCTCCATGATCTGCATGTGGTAGATATCGTAGAGCAGCTTGATGTTGCGCGAGTCCACTCGCTTGCACAGCTCCACGCCCAGGTGCGTGTGATCCAGCCAGTAGTCGGGGTGGTTGACCTTGCTGTTGAGCAGCTCCGGCGCCACCACCACGGCGCTGTCCTCGGCCTTGGGCATAACCCGCTTGAGCAGCTTGACGCTGTTCTCGAACAGCTCCTCGTCCCCCCGACCCTTGCGGTTCCCGCTGAGGCACAGGATGGTCTTGAGGCCATACTCTACGGCGGTGTCAATGGCCGCGCTGAGCTGCTGCTCCAGCCGGTCGTGCCGGTCGGGCTCCACGAAGCCGCCGCCGCCCCCGAAGATGGCCACCGTCATGCCCGCGTCCTTGATGGCCTGCCAGTGCTGACGCGGGCCCATCTCGATGGACTGGAAGCCGACCGTCTTGGCCTCCCGAATGAGCGTGGCGGGCTCTATGTCGCGCCCGTAGGTGCCCCAGGTGAAGGACTGCTTGATGCGCGGCTGGGCATCGTCCTGGGCCGCCGACTCGCGCGCCCCCGCGCCCAGCGCCGCAGCGCCCACCAGAGCGGCACTGCCCGTGAGCCACTCGCGTCGCGTTAGCCCAACTCCATCCTGCCCCCTGGCCATGCAGGTCATCTCCCTTCAGATACGCGCCTCAGGTCGCTTGTTCCGTCTCCGTGCGCGTAGTCCTCCTTGCCAGTCATACCGAGTGGGCCGTCGCGGCCCCCTTCAGCGGCAGGAGAGCGCCTCGCCCACGCCGAAGCAACCACATGACACCGTAGCATCGGGTGGGCCAGGCAATCCGATGGACCGCCGCCACTTCCTCAAAGCCAGCGCCGCCGCGGGGGCCGTCGCCCTCCTGCCGCAAGACCGACGGGTGGCCGCCGCAGGGCCGCGACCGCGCGCGGCCCGCGCTGCCCCCACCAAGGAGCCGATGTGCATGGACATGCGCAGCTATCTGTGCCGCGAGGCGCGACGGATCAGCGACGAGGCTCTGTCCGACTTCACCGATGCGGCCGCCTGGCGTCGGCTGCTGCCCGAGAAGCGCCGGCAGTACGCGGAGATGATGTGCCTGCACGAGCTGCCGCCGCAGGCCGAGCGGCCGCCGCTGAATCCCAAGGTCACGGGCGTTCTGGATCGGGACAAGTACACGGTCGAGAAGCTGTACTACGAGAGCCTGCCGCAGCTCTACGTGGCCTCGAACCTGTACGTGCCCAAGGGCCTGGACGGGCCGGCGCCAGGCGTGCTGTACGTCTGCGGGCACTCCTCCACGCAGAAGGTCCACTACCAGGCGCATCCGCGGCGCTTCGCCGAGCTGGGCTTCGTGGCCCTGGTGGTGGAGACCGTGCAACTGGGCGAGGTGCGGGGCTACCACCACGGCTGCTACCGCGAGGGCTGGTGGCACTGGTACAGCCGGGGCTACACCTCCGCCGGCATGGAGCTGCTCAACGGCATCCGGGGCCTGGACCTGCTGCAAGAGCGTCCCGAGGTGGATGGCGACAGGCTGGGCGTCACCGGCATCTCCGGCGGCGGGGCCATGAGCTGGTGGCTGGCGGCGGGAGACGAGCGCATCAAGTGCGCCGCCCCCGTGTGCGGCACGGCCACGCTGGCCTCGCACATCATTGATCGCACCATTGACGGGCACTGCGACTGCATGTGGTGGATCAACAACTACCTGTGGGACCTGACCGACGTCGGGGCCCTGATCGCGCCGCGCCCGCTGATGATCGCCTCGGCCAACCGCGACGGCATCTTCACCATCGCCTCCATCCGCGAGGTGTACGAGCGCCTGCGGGAGCTGTACGACATGCTGGGCGTGCCCCAGAACCTGAGCCTGGTGGAGACGCCGGGGCCGCACTCGTACCATGAGCTCTCGCGCACGGCCATCTTCTCCTGGTTCCTGCATCACCTGGC
>JBHIEF010000359.1:0-2921 GCA_046760465.1 Armatimonadota bacterium
GCTCCTGCTCCTGCGACAGGTAGAGCGCGTCCCGCATCATCCGTTGCAGCGCCCCGGCCAGCTCGCGGCGGAACTCCCCCAGCATCTGCGCCTGCGCCTCATTGAGGGCGCTGGCCTCCAGCCGCAGCGTGTTCAGCGCCGAGCGCTGCTGAGGCAGCGCCTCCCCCGGGTCGCCCTGGCTCAGCTCCTGCGCCGCCTGGCGCATCTGCCGCTGCGGCCGGTCACCTTCGAGGTCCCGCTGGACCTCCCTCAGCGGCTCTGCCGCCTGCGGGTGCGACTCCGTCAGCTCCTGGGCCAGCTCGCGCACTTCCTCCGACAGCTTCTCCGCCTCCTCCGCCGCCTGCGCCTGCCGCCGGGCCTCCTCGGCCATCTCCCGCCGGTCGGCGCTGCCCAGCTGCTTCTTGTCGGCCTTCTCAGCGGCGGCGTCGCGCAGGTCCCGCTGCTCCTGCACCAGCTTCTTGGCCAGTTCGGCCGCTCGCATCAGCTTCTGCTCCAAACGCGCCTGCTCCAGCAGGGCGATGGTCTGGTCCAGCCGCCGCATGAACTCCTGCTGGTTGAAGTCGGCCTCCTGGAGCGCCCGCCGCAGGGCCTCGGGGTCCATCTCCCCCATGGCCTTCTGCACCTGCTCCAGCGCCTTGCGCAGGTCCTCGGTCAGCGTCTCCTGGAGCAGTTGCTGCATCCTGACGACCTTCTGCATCATCTCCGGCGTGACCAGCTCGCTGCGCGCCATCTCCTGCACGGTGTTGGCGATGGCCCTGTCCAGCTCCCCAGCCAGCTCCTCCGCCCGCCTGGCCGCCTCCTGGAGCCGTGCCACCTGCTGGCTGCTGGCACCCGCCCCGCCGCCCTGGTCCACCTCCCGCCGCAGCTCCCTGATCTGCTCGCCCAGCCGCTCCGCCTGCGCTTTGAGCTCCTCCAGCGTTCTTGCCTGCCGCTCCTCGGCCTGCTCGACCCGCTCCGCCGTGTCAGCCGCGCTGGGCTTGGGGATGCGGATGCTGTAGGTGCGCGTATAGGCCGTTTTGGGGCCGGTGACGGCGTCGTTGTCGGTGGCTGCGGCGCGGTAGAGCACGGCGTGGCCTGGCTGAAGCTGGAGCGGGGCCAGGTCCCATGTGTAGCGGGTGTTGGCGGTCCTACCCGGGGTCACGGCCAGCGGCACGGTGCGCCAGGACTTGTCATTCGACAGGCGGTATGCCAAGGCAATGTGGACGATCCCGAAGTCGTCTGTGGCCGAGATAGACAGGTCTACGGGCGAAATGCGGGCCATGGCGAGGTCGCGGCCGGGCTGGGCCAACTTGACAAGAGGCCTCGCGTCAGCCACACACGTAATGGCGCATTCGGGCGTCGAAAAGGCGCCCTTGGACCCTCGCTTGAGCGCGATTTTCCAGGCAATATCGTTGTAGAGCACGAACGACGCGGATGCCTGCCCGTCCTCCCCGACGGTCATCTCCCGACGGTCCTGGCTGGTCGCGGAGTGCTTCAGATGCAGGATCGGCCGCGCCCCCGGGTCAACGGCCGCCCGCACCTCTATCCTGGTGCCAGCGAGGGCCGAGAGCCGCTCCAGCCGCTCGGTGTGCACGCTTGAGGGCAGCCCCGTGTAGAAGGGGGGCTCGAGCGTCACCTGGAGATCGCTCAACGGCGGGCCCGGGCGGGGCGTGGGCGGCGGCAGCGCCCGCATCGCGGGGGCTGCCAGGGCGGTCGGTGGGCGCGGCGAGGCCAGGAGGTTGGCGGCTGACTGGGGCGCGGCGGCCAGGACTATCGCCAGGAACACAGCGACCACGCCGGCCGCCCGCAGGCCGCGGTGGACGCGAGACCAGTCCGCGGCGGCGGTGAGGTCCTCCTCGGCGGCGGCGAGCTCCGCCTGGTTCAGGGCCGCCCGGACCAGGGCCGGCGAGAAGGGGCCGCAATCCGGCCGATCCAGCAGGTCAATGCCGCTGGCCAGGCGGTCCTCGAGGTCGGGGAAGCGGCGCTCCAGGTGCAGGGCGACCCGGTGGAGGGTCGGACGGCTCAGCAGCGCCCAGGCGGCGAGGGCCAGCAAACCAGTTGCGAGGCCCAGAGAGGCCGTGGACCAGGCTCCCCAGGCAGCCAAGCTCAGCGGTCCACGGACGGAGGCGAACAAGCCAACGGCCATCGCGCCCAGCAGGGCAGTGAGGGCCGTCAGGGCCCATTCTGCGGCCTGGGCAAGAGCCAGGGAGCGCGCCACCGCTGCAAGGCGGCTGACTAAGGCCGAGGGGTCGGATCTGGCGAGATGGCTGTAAGTTGCGTGCATGAGATGGCCTACGAGCCCTACCGAATCGGGGCCGGTGGTTGGCCCCCGAGCTTGCCCGTGCCGCGGCAGGCGCGGCAGACGATGGAGCCAGCGCCGTCGCAGTGGCGGCAGTCGGCGGCCTGCCCGCTGATGGGATCGGCGCGCTTGCCCTCGTCGCAGAAGGGGCAGTCGCGCTGGCCAGCTCCCTCACAGAAGAGGCAGGTGCGCTCGGCGGCGGGGCCGGGCGGCCCGGGCACACGGCCCGGCCCAGAGGGAGGCCCCGGCATTGGGGGCGGCTCCGGGGGAACCATGTGCACCGGCGCTCGCGGCCCAGATTGGGTGCCACGCAGGAGCTTCACAAACGAGCGGCCCGCGAAGAAGCCGATGACCAGGAATATGAGGAAGGCAAGGGCGGCCACGACCCAGGTAGCCGTGCTGCGCGTGGTCCGAGCCGGCGGTGGCGAGCGCCGGGAGCGCCGCCCTGTTTGCGGTCGTTCATCCCCCCCTCTCCATGCTGCCCGTCTTCATCATGGGGCTGCTGGCTGCGCTCGCCTTCGAGCGGACGCGCCTGCTGGTGCACCTGGTGGACATCCGCCCGACCGCCGGCGACCCGGCGGCCGAGTACCGCGCGATCCGCGCCGAGTTGCAGCGGTACTCACCTGCCCTGGCCGGCAAGCCG
>JBHIEF010000360.1:0-2868 GCA_046760465.1 Armatimonadota bacterium
CCGCCCAAACCCTGCCCTCTGGCCCCAAGTTCTCCTTCATGTGCCACGCAAATCCTGCCCACGACTCACCGACGGCGTGCACGGGAAGAGAAGGATCGTACAGTGGGTTGTTGTCCGCTGTGCGCATGAAAGTGCCGGGACCAGTAAAATCCCGGCCAATCAGTGGCTGGCCGGTAGCGTATGTAGCCACTATGTCTCCCCAGCCTTCCGAGAGACCGCCATTGGTAATCCCCCCTGCCATGTCGTCCGCGAAGTGCCCGTACTCATGGTAGATCACCGTGTCATAGGCTGCGCTTATGCATCCGCCGCCGGCCCTGTAGAAGCCGATTAGCTTAGTCAGTATGGAACGACCGGCTCCGATTCGCAGCGTTCGTAGGTTACACTGCGGATCGGACAGCCAACCCGTAGCGCAGAGCTACATGCGAAAGGAGCCGGTCGATGAAGAAGGGTATCAGATTCGTGGGGCTGGATGTACACGCAGAGACGATCGCGGTGGCCGTGGCTGAGGCCGGGGGTGAGGTGAGGGCGCTGGGCACGATTCCCAACCGGCCCGAGGCGGTGCGCAAGCTGGTGAAGAAGCTGGGGCCGCGGGAGAAGCTGCGGGTCTGTTACGAGGCGGGGCCGTGCGGCTACGTGCTGTACTGGCAGCTGACGGGGCTCGGGGTGCACTGCGAGGTGGTGGCCCCCACGTTGGTCCCCGTCAAGACCGGGGAGCGGGTCAAGACCGACCGGCGGGACGCCCAGAAGCTGGCGCGGAGCTACCGAGCCGGGGACCTGACGGCGGTCTGGGTGCCCGACCCGGCCCACGAGGCCCTGCGCGATCTCGTGCGGGCCCGCGAGGCGGCCAAGCGTGATCAGCTCCGCGCCCGGCAGCGGCTGGGCAAGTTCCTCCTCCGCCAGGGCCGCCGGCCCCCCGCAGGCACCAAGCCGTGGACGGCGCGCCACCGGCAGTGGCTGCAGACCCTCCGCTTCGACCATCCAGCCCACGAGGCCACGCTGCTCGACTATCTGACCGAAGTGGACCACGCGGGCGAACGCGTCAGACGGCTCGAGCGGGCCATCGACGAGGCGGTCAAGGAGGTACCGGCGTCGATGCGCGCGGTGATCGCGGGGCTCCAAGCTCTGCGCGGGATCGCCACGCTCTCGGCGGTAACACTCGTTGCCGAGGTGGGCCGGTTCTCCCGCTTCCCCACCGCGCGGGAACTGATGGGCTACAGCGGTGTGGTCGCGAGCGAGCACCGAAGCGGCACGCGGATCCGCCACGGTGGGATCACCAAGACCGGCAACGCCCACCTGCGGCGCATCGTCATCGAGGCCGCCTGGGCCTACCGCCACCGCCCCGCGGTCGGTGCCACACTGCGGGCGCGCCAGAGGGGTGTGAGCGAGGAGGTCAAGGCCCTCGGGTGGAAAGCGCAGCACCGCCTCCACCGGCGCTACCGCCAGCTCCTGGCCCGGGGCAAGCCCCGACACAAGGTCGTCACGGCGGTGGCGCGCGAACTCACGGGCTTCCTCTGGGCGGTCGGCGTGACGGTCGAGCGGCAAGAGAGCGAGGCGATGGCGAACCGCACGCGGGCCGCGTAGCCGAGAGCATGCGCACGACGAGAGAGGACCGTGGGGCAGAGCGGGCAGCAGTCGCGGGGCACGCGGAAAGGAGAATCCTCGAAGGCTCTATGCGGCAGGCCGCTGGCCGGACCCGCGACCTTAGTCCGAGGCAGCTCCCGACGGATCACGATTATGATGGCGGGCCCGGTGCCCGATCCACGGATATCAGAGTGATCAACCGTCGAGTGCGCCACCGCAACTGCTCCCCGTTCTGCTTCACGGGAGAGAGACCTTGAGGAGGTGAAGCGATTGAGTGGCCAAAACTTGACCGGTCGTTCCATATCAGAGCCTATCCGAAAACTATCTTTCGTTACGGCATGATGGTAGAGGGGTTGGGGAGTGCGTGGTGGAAGAGGAGGGGGGTTGTGGGAAAGAGCGCAGAGGTGGCGAAGGAGTGGAGAATTCCCGACGAGCTCTGGGAACGGGTCGAGCCGTTGCTGCCGCGGGTTCGCCGGAGCAAGAAGGGAGGCCGTCCGCGGGTGCCGTATCGGCGGGTGCTGGACGGCATCTTCTATGTGCTGCGGACGGGGATCCAGTGGAAGGCCGTGCCGCGGGAGTTCGGCTCGGGCAGTACCCTGCACCACTACTTTCAGCAGTGGGTAAAGCTCGGGGTGTTCCGCAAGCTCTGGCAGGCGGGCCTGCTGGAGTATGACGGGCGCCACGGCATAGCGTGGGACTGGCAGAGCATTGACGGGGCGATCACCAAGGCGCCCCTCGGAGGGGAAAAAAACCGGCCCCAATCCCACCGATCGGGCCAAATCGGGCACCAAGCGCTCCCTGCTTACCGATGGCGCCGGCGTTCCCCTCGCTGTGGTGGTCAGTGGCGCCAACACCCATGACAAGGTCCTGCTTGCACCCACGCTGGCGAGCATCACGATCCCGCGGCCGCGGCCGACCTCTACTCGGCCCCAGAACCTCTGTGCCGACAAGGGCTACGACTATCCCGACATCCGCCAGCTGGTGGCGCACTGGGGGTACACGGCCCACGTCAAGTCGCGGGGGCAGGAAGAGGCGGAGCGCAAGGTGACCCCGAGGTATCGAGCGCGCCGCTGGGTAGTTGAGCGTACACACTCGTGGTTTAACCGCTTTCGTCGGCTGCTCATCCGGTGGGAGAAGAAGGCCGAGAATTATCTCGCGCTCCTGCACTTCGCGTGCGCGTGGGTGACGTTCCGGGCCACAGGGGTTTTCGGATAGGCTCTTATGACCTGGGCATAGACGCGAAGGAAGCCGAAGACCTTGGAGACCGCCCTTTCGTACAGGTCCAGA
>JBHIEF010000361.1:0-2844 GCA_046760465.1 Armatimonadota bacterium
TTGTCCCACTTCTCCGCCAGCCAGAGGAGCATGGAGGCCTCCGCTGGGCCGGGCTCGGGGCCGTGAGGGTGCCCTACTCGAGGACGATGTCGCGCCGGTTGATGTGCGCCGGCAGCCACACGCCCAGGTTGTAGGGGGGCATGCCCGCGTTGCGCAGGTGGACGGGCTGCGGACGGATGCGCTCCTGCTTGCGCAGCTCCATGAGGATCTGGTGGCCGACATTGTCGTGGGCGACTGGATCGAAGCTGGCCAGCACCGCGCCGTAGCTGGCCCTGGCCCGCGGGTTGTCCATGGGTCCGCCGTCGTAGAGCGGGCGCGTGCCGTCGCCCAGGATCAGCCGCGTCTTGTCTCTGATGACCTTGGCCGAGTTGATCAGCGAGATGTACGGCTCACACTGATTGTGGTGGAAGCGATCGGGGTTGCTGATGGCGCCGAAGTTGTTCTTCAGGGCCATGGTCACGCCCGGGGACCACTCGGCGGCCATGGAGGTCTTCAGCATGGGCATGTTGACTAGCGCCGTGATCTCCTGGCTGTAGACCTTGGCGAACCGTGTGTAGACCTGCCCGATGCGCATGGGCACGCGGTCGTACTCCTCCAGGCCCTCGCACCTGAAGCCCTCGCCTCGCCGCCTCACCGGATACCCGCACACCTTCAGCGCGCGCTCGGTCTGGTCGCAGACGATGATGTTGTCCTCGGGCATGCCGGCCGCCGCCATGCCGGCAACGGCAGCCCGCACCATGGCCAGCGAGGTGTGGCATGAGGGGCCACCCGAGCAGTTGACCTTGATCCCCACCACGTCCTCGGGGGTGACGATCTGCCGCCAGGCCTCCGCCACCTCCTCGGCGCCGGTCAGCTCGCAGACTGCACAGTCAACCGCCTCCCGCACCTTGGCCTCATCGGTCGTGCGGCGCGTGACCATGCCCGGGTGGCGCACCACCACCACGTCGCTCCCCGGCGCCGGTTGGGCCGGCGCCGCCCCGCCCAACGCGAGCCCGGCCGCCCCCAACGCCGCCCGCCGCAGGAACTGCCGCCGACTGCTTGGGTTGCCGCTCATGGCCTCATCCTCACACGCGCTCCAGCCGCGCGTACTCCAGCTGGAGCTTCTTGACGCCGCCTTCCTTGAAAGCCACGGTCACGATCGCCTCCGGGCCCGTCCCCTTTTGCGTCACCACGATGCCCTCGCCGAACTTGGGGTGCTTGACCTTGTTGCCAGCCTTGAACTCGGGCGCCGCAGGCAGCACCTCGGCCACCGCCTTGGCCGCCTCCGCCCGCCGCTTGGCCTTGTCGCCATCTCGGTCGGCCTGGCGGCTGAGGATCTTCACCAGGTCCAGCTTGGGCCCGCCCACGGCCCGCTCGCCCTCGACCGGCGGCGGCGCTGACAGCTTGAGCTGCGTGATCTCCTCGTGCCGGTCCACGAACTCCGCGGGCAGCTCGGCCAGGAAGCGCGAGGGCGGGCTGGTCTGCGTCTGGCCGAAGATGGTCCGCCGGTACGCGCGCGTCAGGTAGAGCAGCTCCTGCGCCCTGGTGATGCCCACATAGCACAGCCGCCGCTCCTCCTCCAGCTCGCGCTGGTCGTCCATGCTGCGGCGGTGGGGAAGGAGCTCCTCCTCCAGCCCCGCGATGAACACGATGGGGAACTCCAAGCCCTTGGCCGCGTGCAGCGTCATCAAGACCACCGCGTTCCCTTGGTCGTCGAGCTGGTCAATGTCGGTCAGCAGCGAGATGTGCTCCAGGAAGGCCTCCAGCGTGGGCTCCTCGGGCGTTTCGCTATTCTGGAACTGCTGCGTCACCGACAGGAACTCCTGGAGGTTCTCCACGCGCGAGGCCGCCTCCGCCGTGCCCTGCCCCAGCAGCTCCGGCAGGTACTCGCTCTCGTCCAGCACCGCGTTGGTCAGCTCGGTGATGGTCAGCTTCTCCACTCGCTCCATCAGCGAGACCATCGTCTCCACGAACGTCTTCACGGCCTGCTGCTGCGCCGTCCCCAGTTCCTGGCAGTCCTCCGCCCTCTGCATGGCCTCGAACAGCGGCACGTCGTGCTCGTAGGCGACGCGGTCCAGCGCCGCCATGGTCCGGTCGCCGATGCCCCGGGGCGGCGCTCCGATGATCCGGCGCAGGCTGACGCCATCTCGCGGGTTGTGCAGCACGCGCAGGTAGGCCAGCAGGTCCTTGATCTCCTTGCGCTCGTAGAAGCGCAGGCCCCCGACGATGCGATAGGGGAGACCCGTGGCCAGGAAGGCCTCCTCGATCACGCGGCTCTGCGCGTTGGTGCGGTACAGAACGGCGAAGTCGGACCACTTGCGCCCCGCCTCCTGGGCTATCTGCCGGATGGTGTCGGCGATGTAGGTGGCCTCCTCCTGCTCGTTGACCGCCTCGTAGCAGACGATGTTGTCTCCCGGCGGGTTCTCGGTCCACAGCCGCTTGTCGGCCCGGCTCTCGTTCTGCTTGATGATGTCGTAGGCGCACTCCAGGATCTTCTGCGTGGACCGGTAGTTCTGCTCCAGCTTGATCACCCGCGCGTCGGGGTAGTCCTTCTCGAAGTCCAGGATGATGCCCACATTGGCCCCGCGCCAGCCGTAGATGCTCTGGTCGTCGTCCCCCACCACGGCGATGTTCCGGTGGGCACCCGCCAGCATGGTCACGAACTTGTACTGCGCGTAGTTGATGTCCTGGTACTCATCCACCAGCACGTGCCGGAAGCGCCGCTGATAGCGCTCCAGCACCTCCGGCGCCTGTTCGAACAGCTCCACAGTCTTCATGATGAGATCGTCGAAGTCCAGCCCGTTGTTCTGCGCCAGCCGCTCCTGGTAGAGCTGGTAGACCCGCGCTGTGACCCTGTCCCTCTTC
>JBHIEF010000362.1:0-2810 GCA_046760465.1 Armatimonadota bacterium
ACGCGCCGCGGCTTCCTGAGGGCAATGGGGGCCGCCGGCGCGGCCGTGTCTTATGCCCGGATGGGCACACCCCCAAGAACGGAGGCCGCGCCAATGGTCAATTCGGGGGCGCGTGATTTGGACCGCTTCGGCGGATGGACGGGCAAGCGGTTCGAGGCCACGGGCTTCTTCCGCACCGAGCACGACGGCGAGCGGTGGTGGTTGGTCACGCCGGAGGGCAACGCCTTCATCTCCTTCGGCATCAACCATTACCACGCGGACTGGTGGGCGCAGGACTACAACCGCGACCACTGGGTGAGGGCGTTTGGCGCCCAGAAGCCCTGGGACCAGGCCTGGCGGAGGGGCTTTCGCGACGCGGCCCTGGCCGATTGCCGGCGGCTGGGTTTCAACTCGCTGGGGTACCACTCAGAGACGCCCATGCTGATTGATCCCCCCCTCGGCCCCGTCATGCCCTACGTGCGCCACTATGAGCCGGTCCCATTCTCGCTCCACAGGAAGCCCACGCCGCAGGCGTATGTGGACATCTTCGCCCCTGACTTCAGGGAGCAGTGCGAGGCGGCGGCTCGCGAGCAGGTGGCGCCCTATGTGGACGATGCTATGATCCTGGGCTTCGCCATGGCCGACGTCCCGGTCCTGACTGATAACGAGACGAAGTGGTCGGGTATAACGACCTGGCCCCGTGTCCTGCGCAATCTGGGCGCCGACGCGCCCGGCAAGCAGGCTTATGTGTCCACCATGCGCGAGCGCTATGCCGGCATCGAGGCCTTCAACACGGCCTACGCGACCGGCTTCCGGTCGTGGGACGACCTGGCCGCCGCCACAGGCTGGCGGCCCGACACCGACTTCGCCAACCAGGCCGAGCTGGGCGACAACATGCAGTTCCTGAGCCGCTGCGTTGATCGGTACTACACCGTGGCCAAGGCTGCCCTCCGGCGCTACGACAGCAACCACATGTTCTTCGGCGACAAGATCAACGCCAACGGCGACGCGCTGGACAGCCTCCTCGAGGTCACCAGCCGTCACACCGACGTGCTCAACTTCCAGTGCTACGGGCGTTGGGACTACCAGAGGCCCCGGCTCGACCGCTGGTCGGCAAGGGTGGATCAGCCCCTGCTCAACGGCGACTCAGCCTACTCCGTCGCCAACGAGATGATGCCGGACCCGCATGGCCCCCACGCCAGGGACCAGGCCGAGCGGGCGGCGTGGACGCTTGAGTACGCCCAAGCGGCGTTCGCACGGCCCGACTTCGTGGGCTGGCACATCTGCGGGATCATAGACACGTGGAAGACCATGCCCGGCAAGGCCGAGCGGCAGCACTCGGGGCTGATGACACCGACCGGCGAGTTCTATCCCGAAATGGAAGAGGCAATACAGCACATCTCGGCGCGGCTGTACCACATCGCAACCGGAGGCTGAGGGAGGTGACCCATGGAGGGTACGCATGGACGCAAGGCCACGAGCGTCACGCGCCGGGACCTCCTGAAGGCCATGGTGACTGCCGGAGCGGCCGTGTCTTGGGCCGGGATCGGCGGCCACTCAAGAACGGGGGCCGCGCCAATGGATGAGCCTAGGGCGCCCGATCGCGACCGCCACGGCGGTTGGCTTCACACCGCCGCCGGACGCTTCCGGGATGAACATGGGCAGCCCGTTCTCTTGCGCGGTGTGAATCTCGGTCTCTATCACGACGAGCCGTTTGACTGCCAGGAGGCTGACTTTGAGCGCATCGGCAGATGGGGATTCAACGCGGTTCGTGTCCCGGTGCGTTGGGACCGCATCGAGCCGCGTCGGGCAGTGTATGATGAGGGATACCTCGAGGGAATAGACCGGTACATCACCTGGGCGCGCCGAAACAGGCTATGGGTCATTTTGGGCCTGTTTGGGTGGCCGCCTTGGTGGGCGCAAGACGCTGAAGATCGGCAACGTTACGCTCCGCCTGCGGGCTCGCCCGAGGCAAGATGGATATCCTGGCTCTGGACGCGACCCGGCTTCTACCTCGACAAACGCGACTCGCATAGCCGCTTTGTCGCTCTCTGGCGAAAGCTTGCCGAGCGATACCGCGACGAATCCGCCATCTGTCTCTACGAACTGCTCAATGAGCCAGAGCGCACACTGCGCTTGCCCCCGGAGCGGGAAGACGACCTGGTTTACTCACTGTATGAGCAAGCCCTTCGCGCCATTCGCGAGGTGGACCGGAGGCACATCGTCGGTTACATGCCCGTGGGCTTGGAGAACATCGGGCAATCGCTGGGCTTCCGCCCGGTTGTGGAACCGAACGTGTGCGTGACCTACCATTTCTACCTGCACGACTACGACTACTGGCAAGACCCCCGACCGGAGCGGTTGAGAGAGCCGGTCGCGCGCATCTATCAGCAGGCGCAGAACTCGCAACTACCCCTCCTGGTCACGGAATTCGGTTGCCATCAGGAAGCCACCAAGGCGCAGCCGTGGATACGCGATGTCCTGGCACTATGGAAGGAGTATGATGTGGGGCATCTCTGGTGGTGTTACATGAAGAGCGACCGCCCGTTGGCGCTACTGGACAGTGGCGGTCAGGTGCGACGACACATTATAGAGCTGCTCACCGACTGGAGCTAACAGCGTAAAGGCGTCCGGCAATCCATGGCTGCTACTTCGCCTTCGGCTCTCGTACATTAGGGGTAGCCGTCGCTGGCCAAGACGAACGCCCGACTTACAGCTACGTCGCCGCCATGCGCGAGGGCTATGCCGCCATCGCGGCGTTCGGCGAGGCTGAGAGCCTAACCCAAGACCCCAAGGTGTCACCCTGAGCGCTGTGCTGCGTAGCATAGCTA
>JBHIEF010000363.1:0-2810 GCA_046760465.1 Armatimonadota bacterium
CCGCCCGTGCACATGGGGAACACCGGATCGCCGTGCGTGCCCAGCATCGAGATGTGCCCCAGCAGGTGGTGCCGATTCTCCGTGCCCACCCACACCAAGGTGTCATCCGCCGAGCACCCGGATACCTCGCCGGTGATGTCCGCCACGTTGGTGAACAGCCGCCCCCATTGCGAGGCCAGCAGGTTGATGAGATTGAGCCCCTCGCCCTGCCCCTCCAGCCACGCCGTCTGCGGGCTGATGAAGTGCACGTGCGTGTCCGCCGTGACCCAGCCGTCCTTCCGCCAGTCGGTCCAGCGGCGGATCGTCAGAGTCAGCTCGCGCTGCCCCGGTCGGATGCTGAGCTTCTTCCGCAGCGGCTTGTACTCGAACCCCTTCGTCAGCTCGACGTATACCTCCCCCACCGGCAGCTCTATCTGGAACCTCCCCGGCACGTACGCGTAGCTCATCCCGCCGAGCTGCAGGTCGCCGCCGTAGTCCTCAAACCAGCGATCGTTGACCACGGCGTGGTGCCCGTAGGGGGGGATGTAATCGCCCTGGGGACCTCGGAAGTGCGCCCGCGTCGGCGTCGGCGTGCCCGTGGACCCATCCTTGACCGTGACGTACACCCAGGTCGTACGCGGATGCAGCAGCTCGATGCGCGCCTTGCCGTCCTCGCTGCGGGCCTTGCCCTGGGTGAAGGCCTGGCCGAAGTCCAACTCCCGCCCGGGCCCCCTGGAGGCCTTCACTCTTAGCGTAGCTCCCTCGGCGCCGGTCGCCTCCAACAGGAGCTCGCGCGTCGGCTCGTCTGGCTGGGCCGGCGCGCCCAGCCCGGCGTCTGCCGCCTTGACCCACCCCTCGTCTATCTCCGCCGGCGCCGCGTACAGCCGCGTGATCACTCCCATGTCCAGCTCCGCTTCCACCTCCGACGGCGTGGCCTTCTCTCGGGCCGGCAGCACGAGCCTGTAGACCCTCCTCGGCACGTGCCGCAGCGGGTGCCCTGGTCCCTCGTAGAGCGTCATGCCCACGACCGCCACCGGCCGCGCCGAACACCCGCGCAGGACTATGGCGCGCAGCGGCTCCTCGGGACTGGGGTTCGGCAGCGCGTAGATCCACGTGTTCAGCGGCGTGCCCGTCCCCATGACCCCCGTCTGCACCTGCCCCCAGCTGTAGCGTGTCGGGTCGTCCGGCATGGTCGTGGGCATCCCCGAGGGCGCCGCCGCGAACGCCGACGCGCCCCAGCCTCGCTGGAAGGCGTTCACCTCGAACCGCTGCCGGATGGCCTGCGCGTGCTCCCTGCCATCGGCGTAGCACAGCGCGTACTCCGCCAGCAATTCCCCTCCCGCCGTGTTCTGCTCCCGGTCTTGGGGGATATCTGAGAAGTGTAGAACGCAGACATGCGTGGCCCTGCCGCGCAGACGCACCTCCACCTCGGGCAGGTCCTCCGCCAGCACTAGCAGGCCCTTCCTCGCCAGGTCCTTGGGTCCGAGGCTAAAGGGGATGCCCCAGAACGTCTGTCGGCCTCGGGGCAAGTGCTGGGAGAGGTCCTTGATCGAGGGATGCCAGGCCGGCGCCTGCTTGCCGCGTCCCGGCAGCCGCGCCGGCGAGTTGAAATAGCGCGACAGGCTGACGGTCCTGAATCGGGTGCCCATGGTGCCCTCCTACAAAGTCCGTGGTGGCACCAGTCAGCTTCCCTCGCTGGGCACCGTCAACCTCCTCGGCATTCCTGGATAGCGGCCTGGGCGAAGGCACGCAGGTTGGCCAGCGGCGTCGTCGGCACCACGCCACACGCTGGCGCCAGAATGTCCGCCCCCTGTGCCAGTGCTCGCCTGCCTCGTTCGGCCACCGCTGCCGGCCGATCCCGAGCCAGCGTGAACGCGCTGACGTTGCCCATTACCGGCACTGGGCCGACCAGTTCCTTGAGCCAGCGCAGGTTCACCATCCCATCCACGCTCACGGCGTCCGCCCCCAGGCTGCCGAGGGCCTCGCCCAGGTCCGTCGCATCTCCGCAGATGTGCAGTATCACCTTGGCTCCGGCACGCCGCAGCGCCTCCGTCAGCCGCCGCAGATAGGGCGCGGCGAAGGCTGCGAAGCCCTGCTGCCCCAGTATCTCCCCGGTTGCGCTGGGCTCGGCGATGGCCATGACCTCAGCGCCCGCCTCGACCTGGGCGATGCCGTACCGCTCCAGCCAGTCCGTCAGCCATGCCAGCAGGGCGCGCACCTCGTCCGGGCGGCGGACTACCTCCCGCAGCAGACGGTCGGGGCTCACCACCGACCCGGCCAGGCTGAAGGGGCCGACCACATTGCCCACGGCCGCCATGTCTGGCAGACCGGCCTTGAGGCGGGTCAGCGCCTCCAGCACGACCGGGACCCGGGCGCGCCCGTGATCGCTGTTCAGGTCGCGCCAATCGCCCGCGCTGGTCAGGACCTCCCTGCTGACCCGAGGCTGCACGCTGTCGGAACCGTAGTTGACCTGGCTCCCCAGCGCCTCCGCCTCGACCGTCATGCAGAAGGGCACGCCCACGTTGTCGAAGCCCGCCGCCTGCTGGAAGGCGCTGACCAGCCGGGCCATGAGCTCGGCATCTCCGTGGCTCTCCGGCCAGCCCGCGCCCGTCTCCGCCATGACCTCCGTGCAGGCCATGGTCATCATCCCGCCGGCGCACATCACCGGCGGGCGATCCACCGGCTGCCCCGACAGCACGGCCAGGACTCGCTCTCTGCTCGTCACTCCCTGCTCCTGCCCACCTGCGTTAGGTTGTGCGCACTTAGCGCCTATCCTAAAACCGACGCTCTCGGTCGGCTGTCATTCTGAGCGAAGCGAAGAATCTCGTGGT
>JBHIEF010000364.1:0-2809 GCA_046760465.1 Armatimonadota bacterium
CCAGATCTAGTAGGCGTTGTCCACAGTGCAGCCGCCGTTGTAAGGCGTCCAGTCCGGCCGCGTATGCTCTGCGAAGCCCAACTGTCCAGCCTGGTACTGGGGTACGATCTGGCGCTCGCCATAGGCCTTGACGTGCCCATCCGCCAGCAAGATGTTGATGGTGTCGCTGTGGGCACTGCGCCGGCCGTCGTGGGCATGGGTGATCCGGCAGGGGAAGAAATGCCACGGCGGCACTACGCCGGCAATGGTATCGGAAGCCCAGTAGACATTTGCCGGTTCGGTCACATCGGACTCCGTCTTCCCCCAGTGCAGGACCTCGCTGACGCCGTAGCTGAGCCCCTCGGGCGGCATCGGATTGGTCCCGCCCCAGCCCGTGGAGGGCCACCACCAGCCGTTCCTGGTGTTGCCATCGCTAGGGCAAGTGAAGAGCTGCCAGTTCCTGATGTAGGGGTTAAGGGCGTGAGGCCAGAGGATGCCGTCGTGCACTCCCCCAGATCGCCAATGCCAGTAGGGGTAGCGACTGTCGTAATCACTCATGTACATGGCCGTGGCCAGGCCGATCTGCTTGAGGTTGGAGATGCAGCTAGCCTGGCGGGCCTTCTCACGCGCCTTGGCAAAGACGGGAAACAGGATCGCCGCCAAGATGGCGATGATCGCGATGACCACGAGCAACTCTATCAGCGTGAAGCCAGATCTGGAACGCATGCGCATAGCCTCCTTCTGCCGTCGAGCGGCGTTCTCGGGCCGGCACGCATTGTGGCCCACTAGCCGACCCTCATGGCGCCTCGGTAGGCACCGCCAGCAGGCGCGTCCCCCAAGAGTGGTCGAGCCACCTATCACCCCTTCGGGCAACGATCACGGCTGCTTGATTATACGCATTTCGCCGCGGCTGCGTAAAGACCTGCCTGCTTGGCCCGCGGGGCCGGGAGCACAGCCTATCCAGCCAGCAGGAGGGCCACGGATGGTCGGTGAAACGTGGTGAGGGGCCATGCACGGCCCAATGGAGGTTACAACCGTGGCGACGCGCGATGAGGCTGAGGGGCCGCTGAAGGGCGACGGGGCGCGGAGGATCATCTGGTCCCTGATCCTCGCCATGTCCGTGGGCGCAGTGCTGTGGGGCTGGCGCACGCACCAGCGCGTGCTCCGCCACCAGGCAAGACATGAGTCCGATGCGCTTCAGAGCCGGATAGTGGAGGCTGAGCGCAAGGTAAGGGCCAACCCGGAGGACGCGGCGGCACGCATTGAACTGGGAGGGCTGTACGACGGCACAGGGGACACAAATGCGGCCGTGGCGGAGTTTCGGGCGGCTGTTCGCCTCAGTCCCTACCAGGCTGGCGCCTACATCTACCTGGGGCACGCCTACGGCAAGCGGGGCGATGCTCTTGACGCAGAGAAGGCCTTTCGCAGGGCGATCGAGCTGGCCCCGCAGGCCGTGGAGGGCTATGTGGGGTTGGCCTCGTCGTTCTACGTGCGCTCGCGCAATGACGAGGCGGCAGCGGCCTTGCGGAAGGCCGTGGCGTGGTGCCCGCCCACGCCCGAAACCTACGTGGCCGTGGGCGACGCCTGCTTGCAGACGCTTCACCCCAAGCTGGCCGTGCAGAACTACCGGCAGGCGCTGCATCTGGACCCCGACAGCGCGCTGGCGCACTTCGGTCTGGGCCGGGCCCTGACGGAGTTGGCGGAGTGGCAGGAAGCGGCGGCCGAGCTGGAAACGGCCATCGGCCTGGGCCTCGGCACCCCGGCCGCCCACTACTTCGCTGGCCTTAGCTACCTACGCGGCCAGTCAACTCCCGAGAACCGGCAGAAGGCGCGGGAGCATCTCACGAAGGCGATCAAGCTCGACCCGCGCGCGGCGCGGGCCCACCACGTTCTGGGGCAGGTCGCCGCCCGAGAGGGAGACGATGAGGAGGCTCTGCGGCACTACGAGAAGGCAGTGGAGCTGGCCCCCGACATAGCAGAGCCGCACCACGATCTGTCGCAGCTCTACAGGCGCATGGGGCAGGAGGAAGAGGCGGAGCGAGAGATGGCTCTGTTCCGCAAGATCTTCGACCACGACAAGGCCCTGGAGCGCCTGCTGCGGGGCATCATCGAACGGCCACAGCACGCCGACGCGTACCTCGCCCTGGCGAGGTTCTACCTGGAGGATCAGCAGTACCCTCCCGCTACGACGGCGCTACAGACGGCCGAGACTCTGGCGCCGGACAGCGCTGAGGTGCACAGCCTACTGAGGCAAGTGTACGAGCTCACCGGCCGCACCGAGGACGCGCGGGAGCAGGCCAAGGTGCTGGCGGAGCTGGAGGCAGACGCGTAGGCGGCTCGGCCGGGGCACGTGAGCCGTCATCTCCTCTTGCGGCATTCCCGTTCGCGACCCCAGGGAACCTCAGGCCACCCCACAACGTCTAAGGAACAACGGCAACTGCGGGGGGTAGAGACGATGATGCTCCGAGCGGCTCCAGTGGTGCGCGCCGCAGCGACTATAGCTGCGGCAGTGTTGTTCGTCGGGTCGGGCCTGTCCGCGCAGAACGTCGGCTTCAACCAAAGCCGCTGGCGGCTGGTCGGGCAGAAGGCGCGCGTCAACGTCTATACTCAGCGCAACTACGACCCAGACATGCGCCTGTACAAGCGGGAGGGCGCGCCCCAGCTGGGACAGATGGTCGAGTACTCGTGGAAGCCCGACTTCGAGGGCTTCAAGCTGTTGGCGCGGCCCAAGCGGGATCCGGGGAGCAGAAACAGGGTCACGCTCACGTTTTCCGAGCCCGGCCTCTACATCCTGGCCTGGCGCTCAGGGCCAGAGCAGCCTCGATACTCG
>JBHIEF010000365.1:0-2806 GCA_046760465.1 Armatimonadota bacterium
CAGCTTAGCTGCCGAAAGACCAGACTACCCACAGCCTGCCAGCCAGGACCGGCCACGCCCTGCAACATCAGGAGATGTTGCACTCCACAGACTACCCACACCACGGCCGGCCAGCCCATTCCACCCCCAGTCGCGACGGGACGTCGCTCCTACAGGGTGCAACGGAGGGCAGGAGGCAAGCTCCTGCCCTACGGTCAACTCCAGCAACGGCGTCGCCAGCGGGAGCTGGCTCCTACGCATCTACGTTGCGAGGAGGAGTTCGTAGAGGTGGAGGACCTGGTGGGCGTGGGTGAGGCTGCCGCGCGAGGGTTTCTCATCATTGAGGATGCAGCGGGCGAATTCGTCCACCTCCTGCACGTACCCCAGTAGGAAGAGCCCCTTGTTGTAGAGCTGGCCGAGGCTGAACTCGGGCTCCCAGTAGAGGGGAGCGCCGGCGTCGTCGCCGATGAAGTCGGGGGCGCCGCCGTAGCCGCCCGGGCCGCGGGAGCCGCCGCGGTAGTAGGTGAGCTTGACGCCGTTGTCCACCACCACGTTGGCGCCGGTGCCGATGACCTCCAGGCGCTCCAGGGGGCTGGTGCCGGACTGGCCGGCGGCGAAGTGCAGACAGGCGGGGACGCCGGACTCCATGGCGACCAGGGCGAAGCCGCCGCCGGCCTCGCCGCGGAGGGTCTGCACATTGGCCACCGGCCCGGCCAGGTAGGTGAGCAGGGAGCCGGGGTGGACGACGTGGTCGAGAAAGCCCCGGCAGGTCTTGGGGGCGCCGCGCTTCTGCTTCTCGTCGGGCATGGCCTGCGGGTAGCGGAGGTAGAGGCTGCTAGGCTGGCCGAACTCCGGGCGAGAGACGATGTCCTTGACGTGGGTGGCGGTGGGGGTGAAGGCCTTCTTGAAGCCGACCAGGACGAACTTGCCGGTCTGCCGCTCGACGGCCTGCATGGCCTCGATCTCGGCCACGCTGGCGGCGGGGGGCTTCTCGATCCAGACGTGGCAGCCGGCTCTCATGCAGTCCATGGCCAGGGGCGGGTACTTGGGGCGGCCGTCGGGCTCGTAGTCGGTGACGATGAAGACGGCGTCGAGGTCCTCCGCCGCGAGCAACTCCCGGTGATCGTCGTAGGCGCGCAGGCCGCCGAAGAGGCGGCGGCAGGTCTCGGCGCGGTCGAGGTCGAGGTCGCAGGTGGCGACCAGCTCGACGGGGGCGAAGTTGAAGGTGGGGAAGATGTTGCGGCGGGCGTGGCTGCCGCAGCCGATGAAGGCGGCCTGGATCTTGCCCTCTGGCATGGTGAGCTCCTCGGCGTTGGCTTCGACCTGCCTGCGGGGTGCACCTGCGCGGGGGCGAGGTGGGATGTACGATGCAGGATCTAGGATGTGGGATGGCAGCGGCGCCAGGGCGTGCCACCGCTAGAAGCGGCGAGACGTCGCTCCTACAACGGCTCAAGGCCACGTCGGCCACAACTAGTCGGCAGCTGGAGCTGCCTCCCACGCAATCACCCGGTAGGAGGCGCTTCAGCTTGCGTCGAGGCGGTGGATCATGCGGCGGAGGAGGACGGCGGCCTGGGCGAGGGTGTCGGGGGAGACGTTCTCGACGGTGTCGGTCAACAGGTGCCAGTGGCCCTCGGAGGAGCTGAGGGAGACGGTGCGGTAGCCGCGGATCAACGGGACGCAACCGTCGGTGGACATGGCCCGGAGCACCTCCGAGGTGATGCTGAAGCCCTCGGCCTGAGCTTCCTCGGCGGCGATGCGCAGCAGGTCGGGATCGGCCCTGAGGGGGAGCAGCATTCCCTCCAGGGAGGCCGTGCGCAGCTTGCCGGCGGCGACCATG
This sequence comes from Armatimonadota bacterium, assembly GCA_046760465.1. Lineage (GTDB taxonomy): Bacteria > Armatimonadota > Zipacnadia > JAUWAU01 > JBHIEF01 > JBHIEF01. Next base: position 1,817 of record JBHIEF010000365.1, read on the forward strand.
TCCACGTTGATGAACCAGGTGGTGCTGCGGTCGAAGGGGTGCCGCCCCAGCAGGCTGATGGCCCCCACCAGGCCGGGCTCCTCGGCGCCGGTGGCCACGAACCAGACCGTGGAGCGGGTCAGGGGCGGCAGCTGGCGGGCGGCCTGGAGCAGGGCGGCCACGCCGGAGGCATTGTCGCCCGCGCCGGCGACCACGGGGGAGCGGGCAGCCTGGTGCAGCATGATGCCGGTGCAGATGGCCAGGTGGGCCGCGCAGGGGAGGCCGATCAGGAGCACCCAGCGAGGGGCGCCGACCAGCAGGGCTAGAGAGAGGGCGGCCAGAGCCAGGCAAGAGAGCAGCATGCCCAGGAAGAGCAGGCGGACGTGGACGACGTTGCGGATGTCGCTGACGACGGCCGAGTCCAGGTGGGCGGTGATCACGATGTCCTGCTCCGGCTCGCCGGTGGGAGGGCGTCGCGCGACGACGTTCTGGCTGGGGTGGCGTTGGAGCAGGCGTGAGACCACCGGGAAGGAGAGGTTCTCGACCGCCAGCAAGAGGCCCGCCGTCAGGCCGGCGACGAGCCCGGCCAACGGCGACCACCAGGCCAGCGGCAGGGCGGCGCCGCCGAGAACGGTCAGCAGCGCGTACAGAGAGACAAAGGTGGCAGGCGTGGAGAACGGCTCGATGGCGACGTCGCAGCCAGCCTGCTCGAGCTGCTCGGCGAGCCAGTTGGCGGCGCGGCGCTCGCCGCCGGATCCGGCCAGGCGCGGGCCGATGTCCTCGGCCAGCACACGCACGGTGCGCAGGGCCGCCCGGCCGGTGGCTGTGAGCTGGTCCGGCACGGCGGACAGTATTCGCGTTCGCGGCCGGGCAGGCCTGCAAGGGCGTCTCTCTACAAGGAGCAGCATCGGGGGATGTTGCACTCCATAGACGGAAGCCCACCGCGCGCCACCCCGTCGCCAGCAGAGCTGGCTCCTACGCATTTGGGGTGCGGTGTGGAGTCAGGCAGGG
>JBHIEF010000366.1:0-2770 GCA_046760465.1 Armatimonadota bacterium
GCACAAGATGTAGTGGCTGGGAAGGCACATCGGCGGAGAGCAGGGGGTTGACGAGCAGTTCTGATGGCCGGGAGCGGCCAGAATGCGCAGCGGGTGGCCCGTGGGTGCGCAGCGAATGCCTGCGCCCCGCGCGTCGGGGCCGCTCGGCCCCGCCCCGGCAGGCCCCATCGGGCCCGGACACGGCCCGGGCAGGCCCCCCGGCCGCCAGCGGCGGGTCGCAGGCAGGGCAGCTCCTCCCGGCCAAGGGAAGCTGTTGGCCGGGCTCCGGCAGGCTTGGGCGCCCGCTCTAGCTAGCTGGTGTCAGGGGCGAGGGCGAGTCGGGTCGCCTGGCTGACCAGCCGGCCCAGCGTCTGGAAGTTGATCAGCACGTCGTCGAGGATGATGTCCTTTCGCCCGCGGGTCTGGCCGTAGCTGGACAACCGCTTGTGGCCCAGGCTCTCAACCGAGCCGTTGCGACTCTCCGAGAGGCTGCGGCGGGCGTAGCGCCGCTTCCAGGCAGCGGTGCCGTAGGGCACCTCCCGCGCCAGGCGCATCGAGCCGTCAGGCAGAGTGAGCCCGACATTGACGACCTGCCCGTGGATGTGCTCCTCGCCCAGGTAGTCACACTCTTGCTGCGGGCGTAGCGGAGATGACCCATCGGGCAGCGCCTTCAGACAGGCTTTCTCGCAGCACCATTTGCCGCGGCGCCGCTGGTAGTCATAGCCATTGAGGCGCATCGGATAGCCAAAGACGCATACCGGGTGGCCGTGGCCATTGTAGCCGCGCTTCCGACAGGTCTCCACATCCTCGTCATTGGCGGCGGCGCGGATGTCGATCATGCGTATCGCACCGGCGTCCCAGATGACCTGCAGGCAGTTGGTGTATCCCAGGGCGGCATCGCCCAGCACCTCGCCGATGCGCAGATCCGGAAAGCGCTGGCGCAACTTGGCGAAGCTGTCCGGGAAGATCGTCCGCTCGTCGACGTTGGCCGGAAGCAGATCGGTGCGCAGCGTCCAGGCACAAGCGAAGCGGTCGTCGACGAGGCGATCGGGATTGGAGGCGTAGCCGTAGACGTTGCGGCCACGCTCCGACGGCCGAGGTGGCAGGTCACCGTACTTGTTTCGCCCGTCGTAGTGGATGAGGCGCGCTTCCGAGTCCAGAGGCGTCGTCAGGTGGCAGCTCTCGGCGCAACGCGCCTCGGAGCAGTCGCAGCCCTGCTGGCCCTGTGCCTGGGCCGGGCAGTCGCGTGGTCGTGGCTGGTAGCAGCTGTCGGTCACGTAGGCGCAGCGCATGTTGCTGCGGGCCTCGTGGAGCATGATGTCGTGGCTGATGGTGACTCCCCGATCGGGCGGATCACCAGGATAGGTGGACCGTTCGGCGACGAGTTCCTCGCGGCGCAGCAGATCGATGAACAGGGCGCAGCACTCCTGGAAGGTGTCGGTGCCGACGGCATCGCGGAAGTAGCGCAAGCCGCTCTCGCTGGGGGTGTCGCCCGCTTCGAAGCCGAACAGGCGCCGCCAGCGGGCCCCGTGCTGGCCAGCGATGAGCTGAGCCGTCTTGCGCCAGGAGAGCCTGAGCTCTGCCCGTAGGCACAACAGCAGAAACAGGCTCACCGGGTCGAAGGGGATCTGGCCCTTGTTGCTGGGGCGGTAGTGCTGCGCCAACAGGTCGCGCAAGGGCGAGAAGTCGACCAGGCGTAAGGCGACTTCAAAGAGGCTGAAGTGGGCCAGAGCCTGGGGATCGGCGAGTTCCTGCCAGCCCAGGTAGCGGTAGTTGCTGCGGTACTGACGCTTGGGTGAGGGGGCGATGCCCTCGGGCACCGGATAGCAGAAGGGCAGTTGATCCTGGATGGCCGGCAGGCTGAAGGTAGGGAGGAACTCGGGATGAGCGGCGCGTTTCTGGGCAGCAGTGAGGGGTGGATCCTGGTCGCTCATCGTCGCCTCCGGCTGGCCCGCTGCCAGGCGCGGCGGCGGGCCACAAACGCCTGGTAGTCGGCCACGGTGTTGCGCCCGAGGTGCCGCCGCAAGGCCACGGAGTGCACCGGGTCGGCCAGGTGAAGGATCGCCTCGGTGTGCAGCTGTTGGACCCGTTGCCTGGTGACCCCCAGCAGGTGGCTGATCTCGGGATAGGTCCACTCGGCGCCACCGTCGAGGCCGTAGCGCAGGATCATGACCGTGCGCAGCCGCGGGGGGAGCGCCGCGACTTGGGCCCGGACCAACTGGCTGGCCACGGTGCGATCGACATCGTGGGCCAGCTCAAGGGGCTGGTCAGCGATCTCCGGCAGGCGCTCGGCCATGTGGCGGTGCTCGCGCGCAACCGCATTCCACACCGCTCGTGTGATGGCCGGCACGGCGTAGCTGGACAGCCGCCCGCGGTGAGGGTCGTAGCGCTCGATGGCGCGCCACAGGGCGATCCGGCCTTCCTGGACGGCATCGACGTAACGAAGGCCGCCCAGCACTTGACGCTGGACGACCCAGTGGACCAGGTCGTCGTTGGCCGCAACGGCGGCCGAGAGGGCGTCGGTATGGCAATTCAGTGGGCTTGCGCTACAATGGAGATGTAGCATGGATATCCTCCTGTCTGTGTGTTATTGCCCTTGACAGGAGGATGTCCATTTCTGGGAAAAGGGCCAGCGCGCGCCTGGATAAAACGGCGCGCCCTGGCCCATTTCCTTGGGGTTGGCGCTACGCTACCGGTGGGGTTGGCTCACGCTCCGTTCACCCGCTGCTCATGCCCTGGAACCGCCTCGAATCGGCGGAGCGGGTCGATCGGTTCGAGACGGCCCAGGAGC
>JBHIEF010000367.1:0-2762 GCA_046760465.1 Armatimonadota bacterium
CAAGTCAAGGAGGGGCTACGATGATTGCCGTGCGAAGCAAGGCTCCAGTGCGTGTGGACTTCGCCGGTGGCACCACGGACCTGGCGGCCTTCAGCAGCCGCGAAGGGGGCGCCGTGGTCAACGCGGCCATCTCGCGATACGCGTACTGTAGTCTGCGTCCGGCGGCCAGCAACGGCGTCCGCATCACGTCGGACGACCTACAGACCCACGTCGAGGCCGAAACGATCAAGGAGCTGGAGTACGACGGCAACCTGGACCTGGTGAAGGCCGGGGTGCGACGTCTGGGACTGGACGTGGGACTAGACATCGCGGTGCGCTGCGATGCGCCGCCCGGGTCGGGCACGGGATCATCGGCCTCAGTCGGCGTGGCGCTCATCGGCATGCTCGACAGCCTCCGTCTGGCGCTGGACGGCGAAGAGCTGCCCCGCATGAGTCGGTACGACATCGCCGACATGGCCTGTGAGCTGGAGGCCGAGCTCGGCATCGTCGGTGGCAAGCAGGACCAGTACGCGGCAGCGCTGGGCGGCATCAACTACATGGAGTTCTATGACCGGGGGCGGGTGGCAGTGCGCAGCCTGGACCTGAGTGAGGACGTCCTGCGCGAGCTGGAGAAACACCTGGTCTTGGTCTACGGCGGCGAGTCACGGCTCTCCGGCGACACGAATGACAAGATGATCTCGGCCTACGAGCGCGGCGACGAGCAGGTTGGGGCGGCCTTGCGCACCATCAAGCGCGTGGCCCAGGACATCCAGAGGGTCTTGCTGATCGGGGACCTGGGGGCCTTCGGCGAGCTGCTGGAGGAGGAGACGGCCGCGCGGGTCAAGCTGTACGATCAGGTGATGACGCCCGGCATGGCCAGGCTACGCGAGGTTGCACAGGACGCCGGCGCAATCGGGGGCAAGATCTGCGGGGCGGGCGGCGGGGGCTGTATGCTGTTCTACGCCCGGCCCGACCGCGAGGTGCGGGTGCGGCGCGCTCTGACCGAGGCCGGCGGCCGCATTCTGGACTTCACCTTCGACGGCGAGGGCTTGCAGGTCTGGCGCCGCGAAGAGCCGGACCCGTGACGACTCGCGAATGCTGCGCCGGCGGGCCAACCGCGACGCTCTCTAGCCGGCCAGCACCTTGCGCAGCGTGCCTCGCCAGCCCAAGCGCAGGGCAGCCCTGACGCCCCGTGCTGGATTGCGGATCACGTTCTTCAGCAGATGTCGGCGGTTAGTCGCGTCAACCATGCGCTCTACCCGCCGGGTGAGGCGGCGGAACTCCGGAAGACTCATGCCAGCCACGAAGCAGTTCTCGGGGCTCTGGTGGTTGTACAGGGCCGGGTCGTAGTCCTCCGCAATGAGCCCCATGGACCGGCACACCTCAAAGGCCTCGGTTCCGGGGTAGGGAGTGAATATGCTGTAGGCGACCGCCGCGTCTATGCGCCGAATGAGCTCCATGGTAGCGCCTACCGTCTGCTCCGTCTCCCACGGGAACCCCACCATGAAGAAGGCCTCCGGCTCGATCCCGTTCGCCTTCAGAGTACGTGCGGCGCGTAGGGCGTCTTCCGGCGTGAGCTTCTTCCGGATCCTCCGCAGGATCTCCGGGCTGCCGGATTCGACGCCGAGGCACACGGAGTGACAGCCCGCCGTGTGCATGGCGCGAGCGAGCTCTTCGGTCACCAGACGCGGGTGCGTTTCGCAGGACCAACGGAGCCTTGGCCGCAGTTGGCTCAGCGCGCCGCAGAGAGACAGGGTCCAATCGCGGCTGGTGGAGAAGGTATCGTCCTCGAACTGGAGCTCCTCGAGCCGCCAGTGCTGGCGTATCTTCTCGATCTCGTCCATCACGTTTGCCACCGAGCGATGGCGGACTTTGCGGCTCCATATGCTCCGGGAGCCGCAGTAGAGGCAGTTGTAGGGGCACCCCCTCGAGGCGAAGACGTAGCCAAAGGCCTGGCTTGGGAACTCGTTCGCGTTGAGCAGGAACTCGGGCGCGTGCTCGTGTGGGTGCGGCAGTTCATCGAGGTCGGGGATCAGCCCGCGTGACTCATTGTGGACGATGCGGCCGTTGTGCCTCCACGACACTCCTGGGACGCCGAACACGGCTTCCCGCCCTCTGGAGTACGCGTCCAGCAATTCCAGCAGGACGCTCTCGCCTTCGCCGCGCACGCAGAGGTCTATGCCTGGATGGCCCAGCGCCATGTCCGGGGCCATGCTCGCATGTGGCCCCCCGAGGAGAACTAAGCAGTCGCGATCCACGTCCTTGACGATGTCCACGACGCGGCGAATGGCTCCCCACTTCTGCGTCATGCCCGTAACGCCGACAACCGCCGGGCGCAATCTGCTGACGACGCTGCGGACTTCAGCCCATACCGGGTGGTCGCGACTCGATAGGGCGGCCAGGTAGTTGCGGAACCCCTCGCCCACGTAGAAGGCGACGTTGGGGCTCAGACGGTGGCGGCCTCTGTTGAAGTCCGCCTGGTAGACGTCCACCTGCCACTCACTGTGGCGCAGCACCGTGGCCGCCAGGTAGCCCAGCCCCAGTGGATGACGATCGAGACTCATGTGGGGGTGGTACAAGCGATGAAACGGTGGCTCAATGAGGAGCAGTGTCTTGCGCATGAGGGCCGAGGCCGATCGCTGGGGGCCAACGCCAACGCCCGCCGTACGCCCCCTTCCCTGGGCACGGTGTACGGCGCGCAGAGCCGGTGAGACCCTGCGGCAACTATACTATCGGCGCTGACTAACGGACCTTGAGGGAGTCTGAGCGGAGAGGGGCGCAGC
>JBHIEF010000368.1:0-2759 GCA_046760465.1 Armatimonadota bacterium
CAGCTTGGCGTCCAGGTTGGACAGGGGCTCGTCGAAGAGCAGGAGGCGTTCCGGGGCAGCGAACGCCATCGTAGCAACCGCGAGCAGGGTTCTCAAGCCGCCACCCGCGAGAGCAACGTCGAACTGGTCCTCTCCCTCGTCATATTCGATTAGCACCCGGGCGTCCTCGGCCTTGCTCTCTCTAGGCGGCAACACTTGCACGCCAGGCAGGAATCCCGACACCCACTGCCGGATCTGGGTGTGGGCTCCGGTGTTGTCCGAGAAGGCCCACCAGAGCACATTCCGCCACACCTCTCCGCTTCTGCCGGTCCGGAGTGCACGTCGGACCTCGTTCCATGGTAGGCGTCTCTCGTGGCCGAGGATTGCACCGACGGGAGAGACGTACATTGCCCTATGCTTGCAGATGCCTTCCAGCCAGTCGGCTAGCCCGGTGGGTCCGGGCGGCTGGACCGCTTCACCATCGTGCCGCATGGCGAGCGCTCCCGCGCTGTCGGTCAGGATTCGCATCTCCATCTCAAGGCCGCCGGCGTAGATGCCCCGCATGTCGAGCTCACCACTCACCCGCAGCCGCGGCCACAGCTCCCCATGCGTGCGGTACCCGAGGCGGTAGTGCGGATGGTCAAAGGGCTGCCTGGCACCTCCTTCCCACCTTTGGAGACTCGGGGGGTCCCCGTCCCTCGTCTGGAAGATATCCGTTATGAACTCCGATAGCAGGTACATCGCCTGCAACAACGTAGTCTTGCCGGAGTTGTTGGGCCCGACCAAGACGGTGAGGTCGTCCAAGTCCACCCGAAAGTCCTCCACGTGCTTGAAGCGCCCGATCTCGATGGCCTCTAGCCGCATCACAGTCACTCCTCGCTCAGTCTCGAGACAACACGTCTCCGTACTTCGGCAGCTTGCTGCCGCAGTGCCCGTCGCCGCGAGACCCTTCGGCCCGCTCAGGGCAGGCGCGGCTCCTGCATGGCATCTGTGCAACGTCAGGAGACGTTGCACTCCACACAACGGCAAGTCGCCAGCCCTTCGGCAAGCTCAGGCCAGGCTGGAGCTGGCTCCTACGCGATTGCGGGTCTAGTGGGCCTTCGCCAGCTCCTGGGCCAGTAGCTTGCCCGTGTGCGAGGCTTTGACCTTGGCGACTTGCTCGGGCGTGCCCTGGGCGACGATGCGGCCGCCGGCGTCGCCGCCCTCGGGGCCCAGGTCAATGATATGGTCGGCCACCTTGATGACGTCCAGGTTGTGCTCGATGACCACCACCGTGTTGCCCGCCTCCACCAGCCGCTGGAGCACCTTCAGCAGCTTCTCGATGTCGGCGAAGTGCAGGCCGGTGGTGGGCTCGTCCAGGAAGTAGATGGTCCGGCCCGTGGCGACCTTGCACAGCTCCTTGGCCAGCTTGACCCGCTGGGCCTCGCCGCCCGAGAGCGTGGGCGCGGGCTGGCCCAGCGTGATGTAGTCGAGGCCCACGTCGTTGAGCGTGTCCAGAATGTGCTTGATGCGGGGCACGTTCTCGAAGTGAACCAGGGCCTCGGCGGCGGTCATGTCCAGGACCTCGGCGATGTTGGTGCCGCGGTAGCGGATGCGTAGCGTCTCGCGGTTGTAGCGTTGACCCCGGCAGGCCTCGCACGTGACGTAGACGTCCGGCAGGAAGTGCATCTCCACCTTCTTCAGGCCGTCGCCCTCGCAGGCGTCGCACCTGCCGCCCTTGACGTTGAAGCTGAAGCGACCCGGGCCGTAGCCTCGGACCCTGGCCTCGGGCATCTGGGCGAACAGCTCGCGGATGGGGGTGAACACGCCGACGTAGGTGGCGGGGTTGGAGCGCGGCGTGCGGCCGATGGGGCCCTGGTCAATGTTGATGACCTTGTCGAGCCTGTCTGCGCCCTTGAGGGACGAGTACTTGCCCGGCCGATCCCCGGAGCCATTGACGCGCCGGGCCAGAGCCTTGTAGGCGATGTCGTTGGTGAGCGTGCTCTTGCCCGAGCCGGAGACGCCGGTCACGCACGTGAAGACGCCCAGGGGGATGTCCACGTCCAGGTTCTTCAGGTTGTGCTGCCGACAGCCCTTGATGGTGACCGTGTTGCCGTCGTAGGGGCGGCGACGGCCGGGCACGCGGATCTGCTTGCGGCCAGTCAGATACTCGCCCGTGAGGGATTGCCTGTTGGCCAGCAGCTGCTCCACGGTGCCAGCGTGGGTGATCTGCCCGCCCTCGGTGCCGGCGCCGGGCCCGAACTCGATGACGTAGTCGGCGCTGCGGATGGTGTTGGCGTCGTGCTCCACCACGATGACGGTGTTGCCCAGGTCGCGCAGGTGGAAGAGCGTTTCCAGCAGGCGAGCGTGGTCCCGGTAGTGCAGCCCAATGCTGGGCTCGTCGAGCAGATACATGACGCCCACGAGCTGGCTGCCTATCTGGGTAGCCAACCTGATGCGCTGGGCCTCGCCGCCGGAGAGCGTGGGGGCGGCGCGATCGAGGGTCAGGTAGCCCAAGCCCACGTCCACCATGAAGCTCAGCCGCGAGTTGATCTCCTTGAGCAGCTCCTCCGCGACGACGCTGGCCGACCTGCCGAAGCTGAGGCCGCCGAAGAACTCCTGCGCCTGGGTGACGGCCATGGCGCAGACCTGGACGATGGTCTTGCCGCCCACGCGAACGGCCGCGCTCTCGGGCCGCAGGCGCGAGCCATTGCAGGTCGGGCACACGACCTGGCTGAGGTATCGTCCGTAGTACTCCTTGGTGGCCGAGGAGCGCGTGGAGCCGTACTTGCGCTCGGTGG
>JBHIEF010000369.1:0-2737 GCA_046760465.1 Armatimonadota bacterium
GGTATGAGTCTTGAAGGGCGAGCACGCCATCATACCTTTGAGGGCCGCTATCATCTTGGTCACGGTGGGCGCACTGGTCGTGCAGCCGGGCTGCGGAGGAGGCGGCGCGGCCGGGGGAGGAGGGCAGCTCAGGGCAGACGTGCAGGGGAGAGTGGTGGACGACGGCACGCTGCAACCGGTGGCCGGAGCCTCGGTCTCCGTCGGCGGACAGAGCGTAGGCACGACCAACGCGCTGGGGGAGTTCTCGGGCCAGGACGTGCCCGCGGGCGACGTGACCTTCCAGATCAGCCTGGGAGGATACGACACGCTGGCCGAGCAGCGGACGCTGACGGCGAACCAGAACAACGACTTGCGCTCACTGCCGTTCTACCTGGCGCTAACGCTCTCGCCGGGCCAAGGAGTTGTAACGGGGTACGTGCAGGATGCCTCGGCCTCGGCGGTCGGCTCGGCGACGGTAACCGTCACGCCCCGCTCCAACCCGTCGGCAGTCTGCCAAGGCACGAGCCGCACCGACGGCACCTTCAAGGTCTACCAGGTCCTGGCCGGGACGGCGGACCTGGCCGCCCAGGGGACGGTCTCGCAGCCCGGCCAGGCGTGGCTGAACGGCATCCCCGTGCCCGACCAGTCGTCGTACAACGTAGGAACGCTGACCTTGAGCAGCGGGCCGCCGCCGCCGCCGTTCCCGTAATCGCACCCGCCGCGGACGCCTGTCCGGGCCCCATGTGCACCCCTGTTGCCGGCGGGCAGGGGTGCTTGTCGTCTCTGCCGAGGAGGAGACGCACGGGGAATACCGTGCCATGAGTGTGCGACGGCTCCTAGTTATAGTGACCGTGCTGGTGGTGAGCTGGGGTGTGCTGATGCTGGCCTGGCTGGCCCACCTGTCGGTCGAAGAGGCAGAACGGGAGCAGCAACAGGCGGAGCGTCCGGGCGTGCCCCAGCAGGACGTGGGCGTCACCATCCGCAACCAGCGCATCGAGGCCAGTCAGGAGGGCAGGCCCCTGTGGAGCCTGCGCTTCGAGCAGATCGAGCTGGGTCGCGGCGGCCAACTGGTCAGCGCCAGCGGCCTGCGCGAGGGGGTCATTTACGACGAGCGCACAGGCAAGCCCACGGTACGGCTGACGGCGGCGACCGCGCGCTACAACACGGCCACCCGCAACTTCGAGCTGGAGCGCAACGTGCGGGTGACCGACGACAAGGGCCTGGTCCTGACCATGGAGAAGGCCGCGTACGTCGAGGCCGAGAGGAAGATCGAGTGCAGCGGCACGGTCACGGCGCGCGGCCAGGACATCACCGTGACCACTGAGCTGGCGTACTTTTGGCCCCAAGAGGACATCGTGGAATGCCCCAAGATCGTGCGGGTGGCCACCAAACAGGGCGGCGTGTTCTCCGGGCGCAAGCTGCGGCTGAACATCGAGACCAAGGACCTGGAGATGTCCGAGGTCAGCGGCCGCTTCCCACTGGAGGAAGCCAAGAGGAGGTTGGGTGCGGGATGAAGACCAGGAACGGACGGCACAAGATGGTGGCCCTGGCGAGCGCGGCGGCCCTGGTCTGGGGGCTGCTGATGGCGGCGCCAGCCAGCGGCCCAGCGCAGGAGGACAAGGAGGAAGGGGAACGCGACTACATTGACATCATCCACGTCTCGGACTTCTCACGGGACGGGAAGACGAAGATAACCACGCTCAGGGGAGACGTGGTTCTCGCCCACAAGGACACGCGCTTCTATGCTGACCAAGTGGTCTACGACGACGAGAACGACACGGCCGTTGCCACGGGGCATTTGAGGATCACAGACCCCGACAGCGAGACGGTGGGCGATCTGATCGAGGCGGACTTCGTGCAGGAAGTGGCCGTGCTCACCGGCAACGTGCGCATGAGGCACCAGAAGAAGGAGGAGGCCAGTGAGGAGACGCCGCCGGAGGGCGACAACGCGGGGGCCGCAGAGGAGGAGCCCGAGGGCTTCGCGGAATACGAGAAGAAGCTGACCATCATCACCTGCGAGAAGATGGAGCTGTATTACGAGGTGGACCGCGCCGTGGCCCTGGGCAACGTGGTGGCCAAGCAGGAGGATCAGACCGTCTACTCCGACCGGCTGGTCTACGACAAGGGCGCGCGAATCATCACGGTGGACGGGCAGGCTCGGGTGGAGACGGAGGAGGGCGACATCCTGCGCTTCAAGGGCGTGGTCATTGATCTGGACGCGGATCGCATGGAGGGCGAGCTGCTGACGGGCCGCCTGAAGCGCGAGAAGAGGGAGTCGGAGGAGGAGACGACGCCGGCGTCAGAGGAGGAAGGTGCAGCGGGGACGTCGGAGGAGGGTGAACCTCAATGACGAGGAAGCTGTCAGCGCTGATAACGGTTGAGGACGGCATCTACGTGGCCCAATGCCTGGAGTTCGACGTGGCCAGCCAGGGCGACACCGAGCAGGAGGCTCTCGACAACCTGAAGGAGGCCGCACGGCTCTACGTCGAGGAATTGGGGCAGTTGCCGGAATGGAAGGTCGTGCCGATCGAGGTAGAGGTCAGTGCCGCCTCGTAGGCTGCGACTGAGGGAGGTGGAGCACCGTCTTCGCGCCGCCGGTTACGAGCTGGTGCGCCAGACCGGTTCGCACCGAGTATGGCGTAGGGATAGCGCCGAGGGCAGGCGAAGCGCGGTGGTACCGAACGAGCCGGTCATAGCAGTGGGCACATTGGCCCACATCTTGCGGCAGATTGGGATGGCGTGGGAGGAGTTCGAGGCG
>JBHIEF010000370.1:0-2729 GCA_046760465.1 Armatimonadota bacterium
AAGGTCTGCCAGTGACGGAGGGCTGCACATGGTACGCGTCGGCATAGTGGGCGCCGGGTTCATGGGCAACACCCACGCCCAGTGCTACCAGCTCATCCCGAAGGCCACGCTCGTAGGCGTCGCCGATCCCGTCGCCAAGTCGCGCAAGCAGTTCGCGGCGCAGTACGGGTGCGAGGCCTACGACACCTTGGAGGACATGCTGGCCGCCGACGTGGACGCGGTGGACATCTGCACGCCCACCTTCCTCCACGCCGAGCAGACCGTGGCCGCCGCGCGCGCCGGGAAGCACATCGTCTGCGAAAAGCCCATGGCCCTGACCCTTAGAGAGTGCGACCGCATGATCGCCGCCGCCAGGAAGGCCCGTGTGGTCTTCATGGTCGCCCAGGTGCTGCGCTTCTGGCCCGAATACGTCTACATCGCCGACCTGGTGCGCTCCGGCAAGCTCGGCCGCGTCCATTGGGCCGAGGCCAATCGCCTAGCCCCCGCCCCCGGCTGGTCCTGGGACGACTGGATCCGCGATGCCGAGCGCAGCGGCGGGCCCATACTGGACCTGCACATCCACGACCTGGACTTCCTGGCCTGGCTGCTGGGCCCGCCCAAGCGCGTGTTCTGCTCCGGCATCGAGGGGAAGGGCTCCCACAGAAGCAAACTGTTGACCACGGTCTTCACCTGCCTGGAGGGCCACCGGCGCGGCGCTAGGAGCCTGGCCACCGCCTCCACCGGCATGAAGGGCGACTTCCCCTTCACCATGGGCCTGCTGATCTCAGCCGAGAAGGGCACCATCGCCTTCGACGCGACGCGCGACCCGGCCCTGACCGTCATGGAGGAGGGCAAGAAGCCCAAGCACCCGAAGGTGCCGCAGCCCAAGGTGCCCAAGTCCGCGTACGGCAGGGGGAACATCGAAGCCCTCGGCGGATACTACGTGGAGCTCAAGTACTTCGTGGACTGCATCGAGAAGGGCGAAAAGCCCACCACCGTCACGCCCCAGGACGCTCGCCTGGCAGTCGAGCTCTGCCTGGCCGCCAGAAAGTCGGCACAGACGGGCAAGGCGATGCGGGTGGCGTCGACCGTGGGTTAGAGCCGTGGCGCGAACGCCAACTGTCATGCTGAGCGGAAGGCCTGCCGCATCAGCGTGCAGGCCGCAGCGAAGCATCTCGGAACAGGCACGACAGCCCAGATTCTTCGCCCTGCGGACCTCCGGTCCGCGGCTCAGAATGACACCCTCGCGACAAGGAGAGACACCATGGACCCACTTGCACTCGGCGTAATGCTGGCCGTTGGAGAGAATCCGCTGGAGCGCGTCAAGCACGTCAAGCAGATGGGCTTCCCCACCGTGCAGATGGGCGTGCCGCCGCCCGCCTTCATGACCGAGGAGGCCAAGGCCGAGCTGCGGGCCGCGCTGGCCGAGGCCGGCGTGACCGTGACCACGGTCTTCTGCGGCTTCGAGGGCGAGAGCTACGCCGACATACCGACGGTGAGGCGAACGGTCGGCCTCGTCCCAAAGGAGACCCGAGGCGAGCGCCTGGAGCGCGCCGGCGACATCGCGCAGTTCGCCAAGGACATCGGCTCCCCACGCATCGCCATCCACATCGGCTTCGTGCCCGAGGAGCCCGCGGACCCCGAGTACCCTCCGTGCGTGGAAACCCTCCAGAAGCTGGCCGACATCGCCGGTGACCTGGACCTGGGCGTCGCGCTGGAGACCGGCCAGGAGACCGCGCCCACCCTCAAGCGCTACATCGAGGACGCCGCCCGGGACAACGTGGGCGTCAACTTCGACCCCGCCAACATGATCCTCTATGGCTCCGGCGACCCCATCGAGGCCCTGGACCACGTGGGCCAATGCGTCGTGGGCACCCACTGCAAGGACGGCAAGTGGCCCACCGAGGAGGGCCAGCTCGGTCACGAGACCCCGCTCGGCGAGGGCGACGTGGGCATCGAGGAGTTCGTCACCAAGCTCTACAACCTGGGCTACCGCGGGCCGCTGACCATCGAGCGCGAGATCACCGGCGACCAGCAGACCAAGGACATCCTCATGGCCAAGGAGCTGCTGGAGGGCATCCGCGCCAAGCTGTTGAGCGCCTGAGACTCACGCCGGTAGCCTGTCATCCTGGGCGTGCGGCCCGGCGAGGCTAAGCGGCGGGTCGCAGCGGAGGATCTGGCGCCCAACCAACGCGCCGGGGAGGGAGCACGGGCATGAGCGCCTACATGTCTGAGACCACCCCGAAGCGCGCGTGAAGCGTTATCCAGTAGCTCCAGCCCAACGCCGCCCACAGCAATGGCTGCAGCACGAGCAGCACAACCATCGTGGCCCGGCTCCACTTCCATTTGCACCGCGTCAGCAGCCAGGCTGCCAGCACAAGCCCTGCCGTCAGCGGCAAGGCATAGGCAACCCACAGCGGCCCTTCCCGCGCAGCCCCGTAGAACGCCGCAGCCAGGCCCCACGTCTCCAGCCCGATCTCGGCGAACAGCGCGGCGACCCCCGGCAGCACGACAAACAGGAGCAGCGCGTTGACCACGGCCATGCCCGACAGCACGATGGCGAGAACGATGGCCACCGTATCACGCGGACGACCATCACCCGCCGCGCCGGTCTGGTCGCCGCGCGGCACCACGGCACCCCCCTTTGCGTTCACGCGCTCACGCAGGCTACTCCAGAGCCCTCCCCGCCCACTTCGCCCCGCGCGCCAGCAGCGTGGCGAAGTTGGGGTCCCGGCAGGACTCCGGGTTGT
>JBHIEF010000371.1:0-2697 GCA_046760465.1 Armatimonadota bacterium
ACCTGCGGTACGCCCGGGGCGATCTGAACGAGGCGGTCGAGCAGTTCCTGGCGGCCGTCGAGCTACAGCCGGAGAGGCCTGAGGCCCTCCTCTACCTGGGCTACGCCTACGCGCAGCGGGGCGACGCCATGCAGGCCGAGCAGGCCTTCCGCGAAGCCATCGAGCTAGATCCGTCGGTTCCGGAAGCCTATGTTAGCCTGGCCTCGGCCTGCTACGTTCAGGCAGACACGGATGGGGCGGCGGCGGCCCTGGAAGCAGCTCTTCGCTCGTGCCCCCAGGCAGCGGCCACGCACATGCGGGTGGCTGAAGCCTACTACCTGTGCAACCGTCCGGTGGAGGCCGAGCAGCAGTACCGCGAAGCCCTGCGTCTGGAGCCAGACAACGCCTTCGCCCACTATGGTCTGGGGCGGAACCTGTTCGATGTCGGCCAGTTGTCGGAGGCGCGGGCCGAGCTCGAAAAGGCCATGGACCTGGGACTGGAGATAGCCGCCGTTCACTATTACGTCGGGCTGACCTACCTGCACAGTCCCTCCACGCCTGAGAACCAGCGGCAGGCAGCAGAGCGCTTCCAGCATGCGCTTCGGTTGGATCCAGGCGTGGGCCGGGCGTACGACTGTCTCGGGCAGTTGGCCCTGCGGGAAGACGATTTCGAGAAGGCCCGGGGGTACTACGAGACAGCCGTCCGGTTGATGCCCAACTTGCCCGACCCACACTACGGCCTGTCGCTCGCCTACCGGCAACTTGGGCGGCCGGAAGATGCGGAGCGAGAGAGCGCGACGTTCGGCAGGATCTCCGACCGGGAACGGACGCGCGAACGGCTGTTGCGGGCCGTGGTAGACCGGCCGCGCGACCCCGAGGCGCACCTGGCCTTGGGCCGCTTCTACCTCGAGGACGGCGACTACGCGTCGGCGACCAGAGAGCTGCAAGCGGCCGAGGCACTGGCGCCGGACAACGTGGAGGTGCACCGCCTGCTGGAGCGAGTGTATGCTAAGATGGGCCGTACGGAAGATGCGCAGCGGCAAGCGGAGTGCCTGGCGCAACTCGAGGCGAGTCCCTAGGAGGCGCCATGGGTAACTGGTCGGCCTTCACCGCGCTTGCAGTCACTCCGGTGTTGGCGCTGGCTGGATGTGCAAGGCCGCCGAGCACGGCACCGTCGCATCCGCCTGCCCGCGCCAACCAGGACCTCGGCTTTCGCTACGTGGACATTACCCAGGAGGCGGGCATCCACTGGCGGCACGACCATGGCGGCTGCGGCGAGAAGTACATCCCGGAGTCGTTCGCGTCGGGGTGCGGCTTCTTCGACTACGACGACGACGGCTGGCTGGACATCTTCCTGGTCAACACCCGCAAGCTGGGCGTGTGTGAGCGGGTGCCGCTGTTCTCGGCGCTGTACCGCAACCGAGGCGACGGCACCTTCCAGGAGGTCACCGAAGAAGCGGGCCTGCGCGTGGAGATGTACGGTATGGGCGTTACTGCGGCCGATTACGACAATGACGGCCACACCGACATCTTCGTGGCCTGCCTGGGGCCCGACCACCTGTTCCACAACCTCGGTGACGGCACTTTCGAGGACGTGGCCACGACGAGCGGAGCGACAGACGACCTTTGGAGCACTAGCGCCGCCTGGTTCGACTACGATCGGGACGGTTGGCTGGACCTGTACGTCTGCAACTACGTGAACTGGACGCTGGAGAACGACGCGTGGTGCGGACGCGACGGGATCGAATCCTACTGCGGCCCGTCCTCCTATGACGCCGTGGAGAACGCGCTCTACCACAACAACGGCGACGGCAGCTTCACCGACGTCACCACGGAGGCCGGTGTGGGCGGGCCGGGCGGCAAGTCGCTGGGGGTGGCAGTCTGGGACTACGACGACGACGGCTGGCCGGACCTGTTGGTGGCCAACGATCTGACCCCCGATTTCCTCTTCCGCAACAACCAGGACGGTAGCTTCTCAGAGATCGGCATGGAGAGGGGCGTGGCCTTCGCCGAGGCCGGGCAGGCCAAGTCCGGCATGGGCATTGACTTCGCCGACTACCTCAACGACGGCCATCTGGGCATCATCGTCGGCCAGTACACCGGCGAAGGCCTGACCCTGTTTCGCGACGAGGGCGGGGGGACGTACTTCGACAGGAGCGCGGTGTCCAGGATCACCGAGGCCACCATGGACATCCTCACCTTCGGTCTGTTCTTCTTCGACGCCGATCTGGACGGGTACAAGGACTTCTTCGCGGCCAACGGCCATGTGCTGGACGACATCACCCGTTACGAGTCGAACACCACCTACAAGCAACGCCCGCAGCTCTTCCACAACCGGCGCGATGGCACTTTCGTGGATATCGGCCCGCGGCTGGGAGGCCCGTTCGACGTGCCCGTGGTCGGGAGGGGCGCTGCGCACGGCGACATCTGCAACAACGGTAGCGCCGCCATCTTGATGACCACCGGCAACGGTCCGGCGCATCTGTGGCGTTGTGAGGGAGCCACGGAGCAGGCCAACTGGCTAGAGATAGAGGTGATTGGGACGAAGTCCAACCGCGATGGCATCGGCACCAAGATCACCGTGGTGGCCAACGGCGTGACGCAAGTGGACTGGGTACGCACGGGGTCCAGCTACCTGGCCCAGAGCGACCTGCGGCCGATCTTCGGCCTGGGGGGCGCCCAACAGGCCGATCTCGTTGTCTTGCGCTGGCCGAGCGG
>JBHIEF010000372.1:0-2680 GCA_046760465.1 Armatimonadota bacterium
TGCAGAACGCTCAACGACACTTCCAGCGCTACCGCAAGGCGAAGGCCGCTCGGGAGCGGCTGCCGCGGCTGCTTGAGGAGGCCAGGCGCGAGGTAGAGCACCTCAAGAGCCTGCGCCCTGAGGGCGGGCCTGCACCGGAACTGGCGGAACTGCGCGAGATGGAGGCGGAGCTGACCGCCCAGGGCTACCTGAAGCCAAAGCTGCACGGCCCCACGGAGCGACGCGAGCCACCCGGCCCCCGCGTACGCTCGGTCACGTCGTCCGACGGCTACACGATCTACTACGGTCGCACCAACGTCCAGAACGAGCACCTGCTGCGGCACCTGGCCGGCCCGGAAGACCTGTGGCTGCACGTCCAGAGCGCCCCCGGCTGCCACGTCATCGTCAAGCGGCAGGGCAGAGCGCCTATCCCGCCGAAGACGGTGGGAGAGGCCGCCCGCATCGCCGCCCAGAACAGTCAACTGCGCGGCGACGGCATCGTGCCCGTGGACTATACGCAGCGCAAGTACGTGACCAAGCCCAAGGGCAGCAAGCCCGGCTTCGTGCACTACACAAACGCCAAGACCGTGATGGTGAAGCTCGATCAACGGCGGTGAGGTGATGGCCGTGCGGCGAGCGTTCTCTCTGATCGGCCTGTTGGCGCTGATCGCCTGCACCACATGCGTACGGGAGGTGGAGCAAGTGACGGCTGAGCCCAGACAGCCCAAGTGCCTCGGCGTCTTCGGCTCACCCAAGCTCCTGTGGGACCGGGGGGAGAAGCTCTCCGACTACCACATCAACGCCGTCTTCGTGGGCCACGCCGCGCTCAAGCCTGAGGTCATCGAGCGCTGCCGCCGGGAGGGCGCCAGGGTCTACGCGGAGATCGGCATCTTCGTGGGCGCCAAGGTGGCCGAAGAGCACCCGGAGCTGTGGCCCATCAACGCCCAGGGCCAGAAGATGGAGAAGGACGGCTGGTACCTCGGATTGTGTCCCAACTACAACTGGTACTTCCAGGAGAAGCTGGACGAGGTGGAGGGCCTGGCGCGGGAGTACGACATAGACGGCATCTGGCTGGACTTCATCCGCTTCCCCGGCCACTGGGAGGTCAGGCAACCGCGCCGGGAGCAGGCGTGCTTTTGCAGCGAGTCGCTCAAGGACTTCAGCGAGACGACCGGCATCCAGATCGAGGGCGAGACGACCGCCCAGAGGGCCGACTTCATCCTGACGCATCACAGGGCCGAATGGACGACCTTCAAGTGCCGGCGCATCGCCGAGTTCTGCCGCCGGGCCAAGCAGCGCCTGAAGAAGCACCGACCCCAGGCCGTGCTGGGCATCTTCTCCGTGCCCTGGACGGAAGAGGACTACGACGATGCCATCCACGAGATCATCGCCCAGGACTTCGCGCTGCTGGCGGAGCACGTGGACGTCTTCAGCCCCATGTCCTACCACCTGATGTGCGGCTTCCCGCCCGAGTGGGTTGGCCAGTACAACGAATACCTGGTCGGGAAGACGGGCCGGGACGTCTGGCCCATCGTGCAGTGCGTCAACCAGCCGGAGGAGCTGCCGGTCGCCGAGTTCCGCCAGGTGCTGGAGCTGGGCCTTAGCGGCGGGGCAACCGGCGTGCAGGTCTTCACCCTGAAGGGTCTGGTGGAGGAAGAGGAGAAGCTGGGCGTAGTGAAACAGGTCTACGCCCGTCCATAGGCGGCGCCAAGAGGGCGTGGGTGCGATGTGCCGTATGCGATGTACGACGTATGATGTACGATGTACAAACGTAGGGCAGGAGCTGGCCTCCTGCCCGGCGCAGGCGAGCTGCCGCCTGCAATCAGGGGCTCGTGGGCGTGACGGCCGTCGCGTTAGGCGACGGCCACAAGCGGGTAACTACGGTTAGAGGGCAATAAACGAGCGGAGGTGCTCAGCATGATCACGAGCACACGGGCCGTCACCACAACCCTCGCGGTGGCCGCGCTGGTGGCCTTGCCGGCCGGCGCCTGGGCTGATGGCGGCTTCTTCTTCGGCGGGGGCTTTGGCGGACCCGGCGGCGGGTTCTTCGGCGGGCACGGGGGGGCCTTCGGCCATCATGGAGGCTTCTTCGGGCCGGGCCGGGGGTTCCTAGGCCCGCGCCACGGCGGCGCGTTCATCGGCGATCCCTTCTTCGGGGGCACACCCTTCGGCGGCTTCGGCGGCTGGGGCTACGGGTACGGCCTCTCCGGATACGGCTACCGAGGCGTGACCACCGACCAGGGCGACCACTGGGCCGGCGTGCGCAGCTACCTGCGTGGTCGGTACACCGAGGACGCCGACATGCCCGAGATCGGCCCACAGGGCCCCGACACACCGGTCGAGTTCCGGGCCCGCCTGGTCGCTCCGCGGGTCCTGGAGGTCACCTGGCCGGGCAGCGAGGAGCCCGTGTCACAGGTCGTCTTCGAGCTGCTGGACGCCAACGGCGGGGTCATTGACAAGCGCTACGAGCAGGAGCCGCCCTACAAGGGCTTCCTCAACGTCACCAGCCGGGCCCGCTCCGTGCGCGTCACGGTGACCTACGAGGACGGCCTGGAGCGCAGCGTGAGGGTGCCCTTCGAGCCGCCTGAGGCCCAGTAGCACACCAGGCCACAACGGACGGACGCTACCTAGAGCCCATCCTAAGACCCCTAAGGTGTCACCCTGAGCTGCGGACCGCGTAGCGGTCCGTCAAGCGAAGGGT
>JBHIEF010000373.1:0-2679 GCA_046760465.1 Armatimonadota bacterium
ACAAACGCGGCGATGGAGTTGATGCTCTCGAAGTGGTCTACGCTGAACTCCTCCTCGGCCATGGACACCTCGAAGACCTCCTCCAACCCCACGATGATCTCGAAAAGCTGCACGGAGTCAATGCCGAACTTCTCCATGAGCTGGTCCTCGTCGCCGATCTCCTGCGGCTCCACGTTCAGGAACAGCCGCTCTACCACCAGCTCCTTGAGTTGGGCCTTTAGCTCGTTGTCGCTCATTCCGGTGATGCTCCTGTTCGGTGGCTTCCACTGAGGTGGACGGCGCCGTCACCCAGGTTGTTCCCTATAAGTCGGGGACAAGCGGCGGGATACCCGTCTGCTCCAGCGGCCGCGTCTCCAGCTCCTGCCACCTGCACTCCTCGTCCGGCGGGCCGCCCTCCTGCGAGAACATGTGCCGCCAGCGCCTCTTGAACTCCATCCCGTGCTTGATGGTGATGTACTTGTAGTTGACATCGGCCGACGCGTCCGTGGTAACGCTCTCGTAGTGGTACAGTACGGCCGAGGGCTCGTAGACAATGCGGTAGCCCGCCTCCCGCGCGCGGTAGCAGTAGTCCAGGTCCTCGTACTGCGCCGGGTTGAACTCCTCGTCCAGCACGCCGATCTTGCCGATCAGCTCGGCCCTCATCAGCCACGTGGCGCTGATCAGGCATTGCACCTCGCGCCTCTCGTTGAACTCGGGCGCGTCGTACGCTTGCCCCCGCCCGCGGTACTGCACCCTTCCGTTCGGGCTGATGGCTGCCCCGGCTATCTCGATGTCGTACGGCTCGAAGGGGAAGACCAGCTTGGGGCCGGCGATGCCGATGTCGTCGGATTCCTCCAGCACGGCCTGGAGCTTACGCAGCCACTGCGCGCCGCGCACGGCGATGTCGTTGTCCATGAAGACGATGTAGTCGCCCTTGGCGATCTCCATGCCCTGGTTGCGCGCCGTGCACGCGCCCACGTTGCTGTCGTTGGCGATAACCTCGAAGCGCCGCCCCGTCTTCTGCTGCTCGCGCTGCATCCGCTCCAGCAGGTCCCCCGTGCCGTCCGTCGAGCCGTTGTCAATGCAGATGACCTCGAACGGCTCGTAGTCGGTCTGCGCCAGGCTGTTCAGGCACAGCTCCGTGTACGGCCGTTTGTTGTAGTTGACGATGATGACTGATACGAGGCTCATCTTCTCCCAGCCGTGGCTGCGAAGGCGCTCACCCTATACAACGCCCTTCGCACGGGATTGGTCCGTCTGGGCGAGTGGGTTCGTCCTGCCAAGCGAAGCTCCGTTGCTTCGCGAAGCAGGATACGCAGCTAATACCTCGCCACCTCCAGCGCCGCCTGGCCGATCTTCTCCCAGTCGGGCGTCGCGGCCGCTTCGAGCGTCATGCTGCACGGCACCGGACAGTCGAGCGCTGCCACGCGCTTGACGGGCGCCTCCAGGTAGTCAAAGCACGCCTCGGCGATGCGCGCCGCGACCTCGGCCCCGACCCCGCCCGTCAGCGGCCCCTCCTCCACGACCACTGCCCGCCCGCACTTCTGGACCGAGGCGGTCACGGTGTCGAGGTCCAGGGGCACGAGGCTGCGCAGGTCCACGATCTCCGGCGACACGCCGTGCTCGGCCAGGGGCTCGACGGCCTTCAGAGCCTCGTCCACCATGCGCGAGTAGGCGATGATGGCCACGTCGCCGCCCTCGCGCGCGATCCGCGCCTGGCCGAAGGGCACGGTGTAGTCCTCCTCGGGCACCTCGCCCTTCTTGCCGTACAGCAGCTTGCTCTCGATAAAGATGACCGGGTTATCGTCGCGGATGGCGGTCTTGAGCATCCCCTTGGCGTCGTAGGCCGTGGCCGGCGCCGCCACCTTCAGCCCCGGCGTCCCCACGAACCACCGCTCCAGGCTCTGGCTGTGGCTGGGGCCGTAGCCTCGCCCCGCCCCGGCGGGGCAGCGCACCACCAGCGGCACGCGCGCCTGGTCGCCCCACATGTAGTGGAACTTGGCCGCGTGGTTGACGATCTGGTCCATGGCCAGCGTCACGAAATCCATGAACATCATCTCGGTCACCGGCCGCAGGCCGGTCAGCGCCGCGCCCACCGCCACGCCCACGAAGCTGTTCTCGCTGATGGGGGCGTTGATGACCCGGCTTGCGCCGAACTCGTCCAGAAACCCCTCGGTGACCTTGAAGGCCCCACCGTAGCGCGCGATGTCCTCGCCGATCATGAAGACGCGCTCGTCCCGCCGCATCTCCTCGGCGAGCGCCTCACGTATGGCGTGGCTGTAGAAGATCTCTCTCATTGCCCTTTGTGGAGTGCGACATCCCCCGATGTCGCATGCCGTCCATGGAGTGCAACATCTCCTGATGTTGCGCCGCGCCCGTCCCCGCCACCCCTAGTCGCCAGCGGAGCTGGCTCCTACTCACCTGCCCCGCTGGTCGCGCCTGCCTACTGGTAGGCAGGTAGGAGCCGGCTCCAGCCGGCGACTTGTCGTTGCCGCTAGGCAAAAACCCCCTCCGCCGCTGCCTCGGCCAGCGGCTCGGGCGCCTCCTGGGCGAACTGGACGGCCTCCTCGACCGCCGCGTCCACCTCGGCCCGGATGTTGGCGTCCGTGAGCGTGTCCAACAGGGCGTTCTTCGTCATCCAGGCGCCGAACAGGCCGATGGGGTCTCGTTCGCGCCAGAGCGCCTCCTCCTCGTCGGTGC
>JBHIEF010000374.1:0-2657 GCA_046760465.1 Armatimonadota bacterium
CGCTGATTCAATTCTCCACAAGGTCCGCAGACTTTGTGAAACTATTGCCGGGACAGGACACTAGTCGTCCTTGGTCACCTGGAAGGCCATCGCCGCGAGGACGCGGCTCCTACAAGGACGGGCGTTTCTCGTGATACCCCGCCTGCTGCTCGTAGGCGTAGGCCAGGCGCAGGATGGTCTCCTCGTCGAAGGCCCTACCGATGAGCTGGAGGCCGATGGGCAATCCGTCAGCGAACCCACAGGGAATGGAGACGCCGGGCACGCCGGCCAGGTTCACCGGGATGGTGCAGATGTCGGCGAGCTTCATTTGCAGCGGATCGTCGCTGCGCTCGCCCACCTTGAAGGCCACCGTGGGGCTGGTGGGCGTGACCAACGCGTCGAAGCGCTCGAAGGCCTTCTCGAAGTCCCGCTTGATCAGCGTGCGCACCTGGAGGGCCTTCAGGTAGTAGGCGTCGTAGTAGCCGGCGCTGAGGGCGTAGGTGCCCAGCATGATGCGCAGGCGCACCTCGGGCCCGAAGCCCTCCGCGCGCGTCTTGCTGAACATGTCCACGATGTCCTCGGCGCGCTCGGCCGACCTGTGGCCATAGCGCACGCCGTCGTACCTGGCCAGGTTGCTGCTGGCCTCGGCGGGGGCGATGAGGTAGTAGCAGGCCAGGCCGTACTGCGCGTGGGGGATGGCCACCTCCTCGGCCTCGGCGCCCAGCTCGGTCAGGTCGTCCACGGCCTGGCGGACGGCCTGCACCACCGGGCTTTCGATGCCCTCGCCCATGAGCTCGTTGACCACGCCGAGCTTGAGGCCCTTGATGTCGCCGTTCAGCCGCGCGGTGAAGTCGGGCACCTCGATCTCGGCCGAGGTGGCATCCAGGGGGTCGTGGCCGCTGATGAGGTTCATGACCAGCGCGCAGTCGCGCACGTCCCTGGTCAGCGGGCCGATCTGGTCCAGCGAGGAGGCGAAGGCCACCAGGCCGTAGCGGGAGACGCGTCCATAGGTGGGCTTGAGGCCCACCAGGCCGCAGAAGGAGGCGGGTTGGCGTATGGAGCCGCCGGTGTCGGAGCCCAGGGCGATGGTCGCCTCCCCGGCCGCCACCGCCGCGGCCGAGCCGCCGGAGGAGCCGCCCGGCACGCAGTCCAGATTCCACGGATTGCGCGTGACCTTGAAGGCCGAGTTCTCGGTGGACGAGCCCATGGCAAACTCGTCCATGTTGGTCTTGGCGACAGTCACGCAGCCGGCCCGGTTGACCTTCTGCACGACGGTGCCGTCATACGGCGGGCACCAGCCCTCCAGGATCTTGCTGGCGCAGGTGGTGGGCAGACCCCTGGTGCAGAGCAGGTCCTTGAGGGCGATGGGGATGCCCTCCAGAGGGCCCAGGTCGCCGCCTTGAGCGGTCTTCGCGTCCACGGCCTCGGCCTGCTCCAGGGCGCGGTCGGCAGTTACCAGCAGGCAGGCCTCCACCTGGTCCTCCACCTGCTCAATGCGGCCGAGGGCGGCCGCCGTCACCTCGCGGCAGCTTACCTCCTTGCTGCGCAGCAGGTCGTGCAGCTCGTGGGCGGTGAGGTCGTGTAGGTCCAAGGGGTGCGTCTCCTTATGTGCTCCCTTGTAGGAGCCGCGTCCTCGCGGCGATGCCGTGGGATCGCGGCGAGACGCCGCTCCTACAACGGCAAACGGCCCGTCGCGGTGCGGATGGGAGAGCCATCCGCCTGGGCGCGGCTCCTACAGCTCCTCAATGATCTGCGGCACGCGGAAGTACTGGTCCGTGCGGTCGGGCGCGTCCTCCAGGGCCTCTTCCGGCTCCAGGCACTGGCCCACCTCATCCTCGCGGAACACGTTCGTCATGGGGATCGCGTGGGCGGTCGGCTCCACGTCCTCGGTGTCGAGCGCCTGGAGCTCGGCGAAGGCGTCCAGGATGCGGTTCAGCTCCACCCGCAGGCGCTCCTTCTCCTCGGCGCTGAGCTTCAGCCGCGCCAGCAGCGCGACGTGCTCGACTTCCTCTTTGCTGATGAGTTCCATGTGTGGCTCCCGGAGTCTCAGTCCTCTTCCGCGACGCCCGCGCCCTTTTCGTACTTGAGCACGTGCAGGTCGCCCGACGGTCCGGCGGCGATGATCTCAGAAAGGCCGTCGCCGGTCAAGTCGGCGAGCGCCAATCTCTTGATGGGCTGGCCCACCCAGAACTGCCCCCGACGCTCGCCCTTGGCACCGACGATGTAGACGGACCCGTCGTCCGAGCCGTAACAGATGGCCAGGCGGCGCTTGTCCATCAGGTTCCCGATGGCGACGCAGTTGACCGGTCCGTCGGCTCGGTCCGTGAACTCGAGATCGCCCTCGGGGCCCAGCACGTACAGGTACCCGCTGTCGGAGGCCAGAGCTATCTCGTCCTGGTTGTCGCGGTCAACGTCGCCAATGGCCATGTCCACCGGGCCGTAGCCGTAGTTGGCGAAGGTCCAGGTCGGCCGACCTCCGAAGGGCGTGCTGGTCAGCACGCCACCGGTGGAGCCGACCAGCATCTCGACCGCACCGTCGCCGTTGAGGTCGGCGACCTCTGCCAGCATCTGGCCCGGCTCGACCTCGGTGCCGGGCATCTGCTCGCCCTCCGGCGAGAAGATGCGCAGCTTGCCGTCCACCGTACCCACCAGGATCTCCTGAAGGCCGTCGCCATTGA
>JBHIEF010000375.1:0-2618 GCA_046760465.1 Armatimonadota bacterium
CCTCGGCCTCGAAGTTGATGGCCTCGGGCTCGCAGAACTTCTCACAGACCTTGCACTCGCCGGTCTGAGCGTGGATGCAGGTCTGCTGGTCAATCACCGGCACGTTGGGGACGGCCTGTGCAGAGGACACGTAGATGGACTTGGGTGGGCCCAGGGCCAGCTCGCGGTGCAGTACCCTCTCCTCGTCCTTGAGCTTGATGGCCCCCGTGGGACACACCAGAGCGCAGGCGCCGCAAGCGATGCAGTCCTCCGAGGCCTTCCCCAGGGGCGTGGTGACCTCGCGATCCGCCCCGCGCCCCACGAAGTTGACCACGCTCTTCCCGACCACCTCACCGCAGGCGCGCACGCAGAGGCCGCATAGGATGCAGTCTTCGGTCTCGTCTTCCGGCTCGGAGCGGGGCTCATCAATGCCCAACTCATCGGCCAGCTCGCGTATCTTGGGCACGTTGGGGCAGCGAGCCAGCAGCAACTCCACCGCAACGCGACGCGCTGCCAGGACGCGGGAGTTGTCGGTCTCCACCACCAGGCCCTCCTCCGCGGGTTCACTGCACGAGGCGGTCAGGCCCAGGCGCCCACCCCCAGTGACCTCCACCAGGCAGACGCGACAGGCGCCATACGAGGGGACGGCATCGTTGTGGCACAAGGTCGGTATCTCGATGCCCACCTGCCGGGCGGCCTCGAGCACCGTTGCGCCTTCCTCGACCTCCACTGACTGGCCGTCAATGGTCAGCGTTACCATGGACCATACCTCCTGCCACGGGCCCGGGGCGCCCGCGTGGTTCCCGCTCGTCACCTCTCGAGGTCACAGCGCAGGCAGCGCTTGGCCTCAAGCACGGCCATCTCCTCGCTGAAGCCGAGCTCTATCGGGGCAAACTGCCCCACTCTCTCTGGCACGGGGGAGCGCGGCATCTCCGGACGATGGAGAGCATCAAGCTCCGCTTCGGTCAACTCCGACGGCGGCACGTAGGGGGAGGCGCCCGTGACCTGGTAGTCTCGCGCCAGCTCCTCGCCGCTTATGTATCGGTCAATGGACTCGGCCGCCCAGCGCCCCTGAGCCATGGCGTCCGCGATGGTGCGAAGCCCAGCGACCACGTCACCGGCCGCGAACACGCCGCGGTGGTCCAGCGCCATGGTCTCTGGATCGGCCCGCAGCAGATTGCCCGCCTCCGTCTCCAGGCCGTCCTGGGGGCTCAAGAAGCTCAGGTCGGGCTCTTGCCCGATGGCCACGATCAACGTATCCAAAGGGATCTCGAACTCGCTGCCCTCTACCTCTCTGGGTCTCCGTCGGCCGCTCGCGTCCACCTCTCCCAACTCCATGCGCACGCATTGCAGACCCGTCAGACGACCGTTGTCGGAGAGAATCCGCTTCGGGTTAGTGAGAAAGCGAATCTGGATGCCCTCTTCAATCCCCGCCGCCACCTCCGTTCTGATGGCCGGCATCTCGGCCGTGGTGCGCCGGTAGACGATCTGGACGTCCTCGGCGCCCAGACGCCATGCTGTACGGGCGGCATCTATGGCAGCGTTGCCGCCTCCGACAACGGCTACCCTCTGGCCGACCGCGACCGGCTTTCCAGCCCTCGCTGCCTTGAGGAACTCCATGGAGCCGAGCACGCCCTCGGAATCCTCACCGGGCAGGCCCAGTCTCAGGTCCCTGTGCGCTCCGACGGCCAGCAGGACGGCCCTGTAGCCTTGGTCGAACAGGTCCTGGAGCGCGAGGTCCTGGCCCACGGTCACGCCCGTCTTCACCTCCATCCCTACGCCCACAACCGCGGCGAGCTCAGCCTTCAGGATCTCCTCCGGCAGCCTGAACTCTGGGATCGCCAGGGACAGCAGTCCGCCGGCGACCGCCTCGCGCTCGAAGACGGTGACCGGATACCCTCTGCGCGCCAACTCGTAGCTCGCCGCCAGCCCGGCGGGTCCCGCACCCACCACGGCCACCTTCTCGCGTCGCCGCGGCTGCTGCCGCCGCCGCCCGGGGAGGCCTGCTTGGAGCTGCCGGTCGGCCACGAAGCGCTTCAGCGCCTTGATGGCAACGGGATCGCCCGTCTCGCCTGAGTGGCAGCGGTCCTCGCAGGGATGGTGGCAAATGTAGGCCGACACCACCGGGAAGGGGTTGACTTCGCTGATCACACGGAAGGCCTCTTGGTATTCGCCTCGGGCGGTCATGGCCACGAAGGTGGGCACATCAGTTCTCATGGGACAGGAGTACTTGCAGGCGGCGAATATGATGTCGCGGCAGACCGATGCCGGGCACCGCTTGTAGCGCACGTGGGACTCATACTCCTCCGGGAAGTAGCGCAGGGTGGTGAGGACGGGATTGGGCGCCGTGTTTCCCAGCCCGCATAGGGCAGCGTCCTTCACGCCCGCGGCCAGGTCGCGCAGCAGCTCGATGTCGGCCTCGGTGCCGTCGCCTCGTGCGATCCTAGTCAGGATCTCCAGCATGCGCTTGGTGCCCTCGCGGCAGGGCGTGCACTTGCCGCAGGATTCGTCGGTGGTGAAGGTCAGGAAGTACTTGGCGACGTCCACCATGCAGGTGTTCTCGTCCATGACCACCATGCCACCGGACCCCATCATGGAGCCGGCCTCGGCCAGCCGCTCGTAGTCCACCGGCAGGTCCA
>JBHIEF010000376.1:0-2587 GCA_046760465.1 Armatimonadota bacterium
CCCATCTTCATGGCGGGCTGCAACTTCAAGTGCCTGCACTGCCAGAACTACGACATCGCGCACTACCCCGATAGCGGGGCCGACATCGAGGGCCCGCGCGACCCCGCCGACCTGGCCCGCGAGGGCATAGGCGCGCTCAGGTCCGCCTTCGGACGCCTGATGGGCGCCGACCGGCTCTTCTTCAGCGGGGGTGAGTCAACGTGCGCCCTGCCCTTCGTCGAGCAGGTCGTCCACGAGGGCCGCAGGCTGGCGCCCGACCTCAAGGTCAACTTCGACACCAACGGCTTCGCCACCCAGGACTCCTTCCGCCGCATCCTGGGCTTCGCCACCTCGGTCACCTTCGACATCCGCGCCGTCAATGACCAGGTCCACCGCGCCATGACCGGCGCGCCCTCGGCGCCGGTCCTGCGCAACGCCGCCACCATGGCCGAGCACGCAGATCAGCTCTGGGAGTACCGCATCCTGGTCGTGCCGGAGATCAACGAGGACGAGATCGAGCCTATCTGTCGCTTCCTGGCAGGCCTCGACCGCACGCTGCCCGTCGCCTTCCTGGCCTTCCGCCCCAACTTCGTGCTGGAGAGCCATCCCGGGGCCGGCTTCGAGGTTATGCGGCGCGCGGTCGCCACCGCCCGCGACTGTGGCCTGGAGAACGCCGAGTGGCACGGACACGTTGACCTGCCAGGTGAAGCCACCGGACAGCGCAATCCGGCCTACGAGCCCCTTGGCGGCCAGATCGCCGGCGCCTACTCCGCCGACCTGGGCTGCCCGCTCCACCCTCGCGACTGCGGCGGCTGCGACCTAAACCAGACCTGCCCCGTCAAGGGACACCGCCCCCGACGCCGCACCTGAGCACGGGCAGCCCTGCCGCCGGATCGGCTCTGGCGCACTTGCCTCTACGGCCCCAGCGTCGGCTGCTGTACCCCGATGCCGAACAGCTCGCGCTGCCAGATCAGGTAGGCCGTGATGGCCAACGACAGTGCGGCGATGACGACCAGGATCACGACCATGAAGCCCTGCATCATGGCGCCCAGCTCCGCCGGAACGGCGAACTCGGAGTCCCGCATGAGTAGGTCCATCAGTGGCGCCGGATTGGCGGCGCCCGCCAGGCAGCTCAGCGCGTAGAACAGCGCCAGCACGATGCCCAGCGACCAACCCCAGCGGGACATGAGCAGCAGGCCGATCGCGGCGGCGACAGCGGCCGCCGCGTCGAGCAGGTGGGCGAGCAGGCCCGCGGGGGGCTTGATGGCCTTCCCGAAGAGGAAGTAGGGGTCTCCGGAGCCGGCGCTGATCAACTCCGTGAACGCGCCCACGAAGAACAGCGCGATGATGATGACCAGCAGCACCGGCTTGCGCCGACCTCCGGGCTGCGGAGCCGGCGGCGGGGGCGCCTGCGGCACGGGCACGGGCGCTGCTGGCTGCGTCGCGGCCGCGAGCGGCGCCCGGCAGTTGGGGCAGGCCGCCACACCCTCGGGAATCTGCGCACCACACCTCTGACACGTCATCGGTCCACCCCTCCCACGCGTTCGGACCTGCGCTTGCTCGTCCGCAGGGCGCGGACGTTGAGGTAGTGGTACAGCGCCGTCACGCCGAGGGCACTCACCCCGAGCTTCCAGGCGCCCACGAAGTACAGCATGGCCAGGTTGTAGGTCTGCACGTCAACGTGCATCATGCCGGCAAAGAGCCCTCCTGCCCCCTGCTCCGGCACGATCATGCACAGGACGGCGAGCAAGTGCGCGCCGATGCCGATGAGGAACAGCACGAGAAACACCCCCGCCAGGCGTTGATGGCGGGCGAGGACGGCCTCCCGACTGCGCTCGGCCAGGGCGCCGCGCAGGCCGCTCCGCTCGAGGTTGAGCCTCCGCAGCTCGGCGTCCATTTGCTGGGGCCTGTCCCGCACCGCACCTTGGGCGAAGCCGTGCCTGACCTCGGCTTCGGCCGCGGCCTCCCTCGCCTTGGTGACTGGCCCCTTGAATTCCCTCTGCGGCTCGGGCTTCTTCGCTCGCATGACCTCCTGCGCCCCGGCCCGGTCCACGCCGCGCGCGCTCAAAGCCTGCGCGGCCGTGCCGCCCTCGCGCATCAAGCCCATCAGGAGGTGCTCGGTGCCAATGTGGCTGTGGCCCAGCGTCTCGGCCTCGGTGAAGGCGAAGTGCAGCGCCTTCTGCGCGCTGGCGGTGATGTCGGCCTTCGCTTCTTCGGCCGTGCCCATCTCCATGCCCTTGCGCAGCTCGGCGCGCAGATCCTGGAGGTCAACCTCCAGATCGCTCAGCACCTCCACGGCGACGCCCATGTCCAGGCGCACTAGCCCCAGCAGCAGATGCTCGGTGCCGATCTCCGACACCTTGGCCTTGGTCGCCTCATCGTGGGCGAGCAAGACCGCGCGCCGAGCGTGGCCGGTGAATCGCTCCCAAAGCTCCATTGCCTCTCGCTCCTCTCGCTGCACTACCCGAGGACCAGAGCGACGGTCCCTACCCCTCTCTACGTCGCGCCAAAGCCGATTCCTCCCCGCCGCGTTGCCGCAGAGGACTGCCCCGTCCGAGCGCGAACTGAGCCCAGAGGGACGGAGGCGATGCCATGCCCAGGCTAATCT
>JBHIEF010000377.1:0-2578 GCA_046760465.1 Armatimonadota bacterium
GTGAGGCGAATGCGCAGACAGGCGATGCTGGTCTGGGTGGCGGTGCTGGCGGCCGTTGCGTGCCTGTGTCTGAGCGCGGCGTGGGCCCAGCAGAACCCGCCCGAGGAGACGCGCAAGATCGGCCTCAAGCACGCGGATGCCGTTGACCTCGCGATCGCCTTCGGCGCCCAGCCGCCCCGGCCGCGCACGCCGGAGCAGGAGCGCGCGCTGGCGGCCACCGCCAGCGGCTGGCGAGCGCGCCAGCAGGAGCGCATCCTGGCGGGGACGAGGCTGGCGCCGCCGGGCCCCGGCGCGGGGCCGGTGGGGCCGGCTCGGTACGGTCCCGGGCAGCCGCCTGGTGTGGTGGCCAACTGGCGCCCGGCGCCCAGGGACGGGAGCTTCCGCGGGGAGCTGGAACAGTTCCTGCCGGAGGGGCTGGTCGGGCCGCCGGCCGCCCTGGAGCGGGACAACTCGCTGCTGGTGCGCGGCACGCCCGCTGCCATTGACGAGTTCGTCGAGACCCTGGCGCTGTTCGACGTGCCCAGCCGCATGGTCAACATCCGCGCCGACGTCCTGGACGCGCCCGTGCAGGTGCAGAGGTCGTACGGCGTGGACCTGTTCGCGCGGGCGGGCAACGCCGACGTGGGCGTCATCACCGCGCCCGGCGACAGCAACCTCTCGCTGCGGTACAGGACCGGCAACTTCAGCGGCCTCCTGGGCGCCCTGGAGCGGGAGAGTCGAGGCAAGGTGCAGCTCTCGCCGCAGGTCACCACCATGAATCGCAGCCCGGCGGTGCTGACCGTGGGGCAGAGCATCCCCTTCGCGCAGTCGGTGGTGAGGTACGATCAGTTCGGCAATCGCTTTGTGGATTTCTTTGTGGACAACGTGTTCGTCGGTGTGGAGCTCTTCGTGCTGCCGCGCATCAACGGCGACGACACGGTGACCATGATCATCCGGCCCTCGGTCATTGACCAGACGGGTCAGGTGGTGGGGCCGCAGGGCGCCACCTACCCCATCACGCAGCAGACGCTGACCGAGACGGTGGTGACCATCCCCGACGGGCAGACCATGCTGATCGGCGGCCTGCCACGAGTCCGCACCTCGGGCACCGACCCCTTCGCCGCCGGTCCCTTCCCCGCAGGGAGCTTCCGCATGGAGCGCTCGGACCTGCTCATCTTCGTGACCCCGACGATCATCCGGCAGCGGGAGGAGTAGGGCGCACGGATGTGTTTCGGCAGCTTGCTGCCGGAACCAGTGAGTGCCTCCGGCTGTGTCGGCAGCCCTTCGTCTCGCTCAGGACAGGCAAGCTGCCGACACACGCAGACACCTCGGTCTCGTAGGTCGGCCATTCCTGGCCGACGACTCGTGTGGGGCAAGAATGTCCGACCCACAACACCAGGACGAGTCGGTCGCGAGATTCTTCGGCCCTTCGACATCCTCAGGGCAGGCGCTGCGCGCCTCAGAATGACAGAGCAGCGCCGGCAGACTAGGCCCGTTGTGGTGTGGGGGTGGGGTGCGGGCCGGCGAAGAGGCGGGCGGCGCGGAGGGGACAGGGGCGGGTGTGGCCGCGGACGAGGGCGTCGCGGACGGCCTCGAGGGTCGGCGCGTGGGCGCGTACGGCGGTGTAGAAGGCGCCCACTTCGTAGAGGTTGTGCGAGTCGCTGCTGGCCAGGTTGGCCATGTCGGCGGTGGCCAGATCGTGGGCGGCGATGACCGCGGGTCGGATGCGGTGCGGCCAGACGGACAGGCAGTACTCCTCGATGGCGTCGAAGGGAATCTCCCAGGCGGCAGGACCCAGCGAGCGCCCCACGTTGCGGCCGGCAAAGGGATGCGCGGCCACGGCCAGGCCGTCCTGGTCGTGGATGGCGGCGACCGTCTCGGCGGCCGACATGCGGCGGGGAATGGCCTCGGCGGTAAACAGCCCCACGATGTGCCCGTGCCGCGAGGAGACCTCCTGGGCGGGGATGACCAGGAAGTGGCCGGGCAGTAGGCCGTCGTCCTTGAGGCCCTCGGCCACCTCCTGCGCGCGCACGGCGCCCTCGCAGGTGTCGTGGTCGGCCACGGCCAGGCCGTGCAGGCCGCGCCCGGCGGCCGCCAGCAGGAGCTCGCGCAGGGGCGCGGAGCAATCGTAGGAGTACTCGGTGTGGACGTGGGGGTCCAGGCAGATCTCACCATCCACCGGCCGGCAGCGGCGGCCGCTCAGGACGGCTCGCAGCAGCCGACGCACGAAGGCCTGGACCAGCGGGCGTTGGGTGGTGCGCAGCTGTCGGTGTGCGGTGGGCGGCGGCACCGTGTGCTTCCCTCGCGCGCGTTCTGCGCGGGCGGCTGGCTGGCAGGGGTGCGGACCGGATCATTATACCGTAAGTGGCCCTGCGGCGCCAAGGTGTTGACATCGGCGGCGCAAAGGTGTAGAGTGCGCGCTGAGGCAAGAGCATGAACGCTGCGGTTCGGGCAGTTAGCTGGTGGGCTTGGTGGAGCAACGCACCTACACCGTGCGCCCGCGGCTGACCGTGCCCGAACAGCAGCAAGGCAGCGTCAAGCAAGGTAGCAGCGCCGTGGGCGACGAGGCTCGCGGCGTTTTCCGTTGCGGGCCGAGGGA
>JBHIEF010000378.1:0-2551 GCA_046760465.1 Armatimonadota bacterium
GGCGCTGGAAGGCGTCGGGCCCGGCGCCGGGCGGCGGGCCGCCGAACTGAAGCACGTTGATGCTGTCGAAGCGGTGCCACTTGGCGTGGGCGTCGAAGAAGCCGAACACGGTGCCGCCCGAGTGGTGGCAGCGGAGCTTGGGGAAGAGCGAGCTGGCCCCGTCGGCGAAGCGATAGTCCCAGATCCAGACGTCGTCGGCCTCGGCGAACAGCACCATGTCCGAGGGCGCCTTGCGGTATGGGTTGAGGGGGTAGGCGCGGGAGGCCTCCAGGTCTATGCGGGGGGAGTACCCGCCCCAGCCCAGGCCCACGTTCTGCCCGTAGCTGATCAGGCCGGGACCCAGCGAGGGGCAGTTGACCAGGCCCTGGCTGCGGAAGTAGCTGCGGTAGTAGTGCAGGGAGTGCCAGCGGTAGTTGCCCTGGATGTCGGGGTCGTTGCCCTGCTCGTTGTTGGGCTCGTAGTTGGCGAAGAGGCGCCCGTCCCAATCGGAGGCGTACATCTGCGCGGCCAGGCAGAGCTGCTTGACGTTCGAGGTGCAACTGGCCTGATACGCCTTGCCCCTGACCTTGGCGAACACGGGGAAGAGGATGGCCGTGAGGACCAGGATGATGGCCACGACCACCAGCAGCTCGATGAGGGTGAAGCCTGGTGCCTGCCTAAGGGCCGGCAGGCTGACCCGAGGACAGCGCATAGCCACAGCCCATCCTTGGGCGCCGCCTCGCGCTCCCCGTACGCGTAGGAGGCCTTCCCAATCGCGAGAGAGAAGTGGCAAGAACTTCGGCGCGGACGGCCCGATACCTCCCCGGGGGCGGAACCTCTGTCCGGTTGGAGCGTCGAGGTAGAGGGTGCGTAGGTTGGACCCGAGAACACGGCCCCCAGGTCTGGACCAGGGTGAGCATGATGGCCGTTGAGCCGCGAGTGGAGCGCTTCAAGGACGACTTCGCCGCTATCGAGGCCGAGGTCAAGAAGATCATCGTGGGGCACGAGGAGGTCATCCAAGGCGTGCTCACCTGCCTGCTCACCGAGGGGCACGCGCTGCTGGAGGGGGTGCCGGGGCTGGGCAAGACGCTGCTGGTGCGCACGCTGGGCGAGGTGCTCAATCTCCAGTTCAGCAGGATCCAGTTCACCCCCGACCTGATGCCGGCGGACGTGATGGGCACCAACATCGTGATGGAGGACGAAACGGGGCGCAAGTTCTTCGAGTTCCAGAGGGGGCCGGTGTTCGCCAACATCATCCTGGCCGACGAGATCAACCGGGCCACGCCCAAGACGCAGAGCGCCATGCTGGAGGCCATGCAGGAGCGCAGCGTCACGGTGGGGGGCGTGACCAGGGAGCTGGACGAGCCCTACGTGGTGCTGGCCACGCAGAACCCCATCGAGATGGAGGGCACGTACCCGCTGCCCGAGGCGCAGCTCGACCGCTTCCTGTACAAGCTGATCGTGCAGTTCCCCGACCTGGAGGAGTTGACCGAGATTGTGGACCGCACCACCGGCGTGGAGGTGGGCGTGGCCGAGCGGGTGATGGAGGGCCCGCGTATCTTAGAGATGCGCAAGCTGGTGCGCGAGGTGCCCATCGCCGATCACGTCAAGTCCTACGCCATGCGCCTGGTGCTGGGCACGCATCCGGAGGGCGAGCACGCCACCGAGATGGTCAGCAAGTACGTGCGCTACGGCAGCAGCCCGCGGGGGGCCCAGGCGCTGGTGCTCACGGGCAAGGTGCGGGCGCTGCTGGAGGGCCGCTACAACGTGGCCTTCGAGGACGTGAAGGCAGTGGCCCTGCCCTCGCTGCGGCATCGTCTCATCCTCAACTTCGAGGGCGAGGCGGAGGGCATCCTCACGGACGACATCATCGCCGATCTGCTGGACAAGGTGCCCACCCAGCCCGAGCTGAGGGCCGTGTCCGCCGCGCCAGGGCCGGCGGAGACCAGCACTTAGACCCCAGCCAGGCTTTGCGATCGGCCGACGGGGTCGGCAGGAATGCCCGACCCACTGCCTTGAGGGTGTTTCGGCAACTCGTTGCCGAAACCAGGTTAGTCCGTTTCGGCAGCAAGCTGCCGAAACACCATGGGTAGCGGGCCGTGGGGCGGGCAGTCTTGCCCGCCAGTCGTTTCCGCCCGTCACACATGACCCCGCAAGCGCAACACGGCACCGGTAGAAGGCCGCGCGTCATCGCCGCCGGGGGCGTGGTCTATCGGCGGCACGGTGACGAGGTGGAGGTCGTGCTCGTCCGCAAGTCGGCCACGGGCCGGTGGCGGCTGCCCAAGGGACACCTGCGCGAGGGGGAGAGCCTGGAAGAGGCGGCCGTGCGCGAGGCCTACGAGGAGGCGGGTCTGCGGGCGGAGGTCGAGGGGAAGATCGGCCAGTCGAGCTACACCTACTGGGACGAGGAGGCCGGCCAGGAGCGGGGCAAGACGGTGCATCACTTCCTGCTGCGGGCGCTGCCGGGCCGGGAGCCCGAACCCGAGGCGGGCGTCTTCGACCGGGCCGAGTTCCTGGCGCCCGAGGAGGCGGCGGAGCGCGTGGCCTTCGACAACGAGCGGGAGGCCATCCT
>JBHIEF010000379.1:0-2550 GCA_046760465.1 Armatimonadota bacterium
TGGACAGCTACTTCCACATCCTAACGCCGGGGGACCCGGACGGTGCTGAGGCGCAGAACGCGGACCAGTACGCGGCCTGGAACATGCCGCGCGGCGTGCTGGGAGCCAGCTGCAGGCAGCCGGGCGCCTTCGAGTTCGCGCTCCAGAAGCGGCCCGACGGAGCGTGCCACGGTGACATCAGGAGAGAGGTGGGAGCGTGGCTACAGCCCGGGCAGACGTTCGCGCTGTCGCAGCCGGCATTGGTGGTCTTCGCCGGGTCGGCTGACTTCGTGGCCCCGGACTGGAGGCCAGTGAGCTTGCAGCCAGCTCCCGTCCCAGGTGCGACTATCGAGTACGTCGAGTCACTCGAGGAGACCGTCACCTTCGACTTCACCGACTTCGACCGCGCGGCCACGCGCTACCTGGACGAGTTGAAGTTCAACGGCTTCAACTTCCGCTGCATGCCGGGCACGTTGGGCGGGCACGGGCGCTTCACGCCGGAGTACAACGAGCTGCACAAGAAAGTGTTCGGGCCGCAGATCAAGCACCTGCTGGAGAAAGGGTGGCTGGACGAGGCCTACTGCTACTGGTTCGACGAGCCGACGGAGGAGGAGTACGACTACGTGGTCGAGGGCATGGAACTGCTCAAGGCCTCGTGCCTCGGCCTGACACGGCTGCTAACGGAGCAGCCCGAGCCGCCGCTGTACGACCACGTGGACCTGTGGGTGCCCATCTTCCACCTGTACGACCCGGAGCGCTGCCACGAGCGGCAGGCAGCGGGCGACCGCGTGTGGTGGTACGTGTGCACCGGGCCCAAGGCGCCCTACCCGAACAACTTCATTGACCATCCGGCCATCAACCACCGCATTCGGTTCTGGATGATGCAGAAGTACAACGTCACCGGGTCGCTGTACTGGTCGGCCACGTACTACCGACAGGCCCAGGGGGCGCTGCGCAACCCGTGGGAGAGCCCCATGAGCATCAGCCCCACGGGCGGGCGCTGGGGCAACGGGGACGGCATGCTGCTCTACCCGCCGGTGCGGCAGCCCTCGGAGGAGCCGGTCATCAACCCGCCGGTGGACTCCATCCGCTGGGAGTTGCTGCGCGAGGGGCTGGAGGACCGGGAGTACATGTGGATCTTAGAGCAGAGGATCGCCAAGGCCTCGCCGGCCGCGCAGGTTCGGGCGCAGCGCGTGCTCGACGACACCGTGGACTCACTGGTGACCAGCTTGACCGAGTTCGAGACCGACCCCCAGAAGCTCTACGCCGCCCGGCGAACGCTGGCGTGGGCGATTGAGCATTTGGGGAGGTGAGGTTGCCGGGCCTTCCGGCAGCCCAGTGCCCGCACGCCAGTTCGCCGCGAGGACGCGGCTCCTACCACTTGTCCGGCAGCTCGTACTGCTCCAAGTTCTCGCGTACCTGCTGGAGGAACTGCACGGCCGTGGCGCCGTCCACGATGCGGTGGTCGTAGGAGAGGCACAGGTTCATCATGGAGCGGATGGTAATGGCGTCATTGATCACCACCGGGAGCTTGCGGACGGCCTCGACGCTGAGGATGGCGGCCTGGGGCTGATGGATGATGGGGGTGGAAAGGATGGCGCCGAAGACGCCGGGGTTGGTGATGCTGAAGGTGGCGCCCTCCAGGTCCTCCAGCGTGAGCTTGCGGTCGCGCGCCTTGGTGGCCACCTCGTCGAGCGCGTGAGCCATCTGGCGGATGTCCTTGCGGTCGGCCCAGCGGATGACGGGGACGATCAGGCCCTCCTCGACGGCCACGGCGATGCCCAGGTGCAGGTACTTCTTGATGAGGATGCCCTCGTCGGTCCAGGACGAGTTCATGATGGGGTACTCGAGCAGGGCGCAGGCGACGGCCTGACAGATGAAGGGCATGTAGGTCAGCTTGACGCCCTCGCGCCTGAGGAACTCCTCCTTGTGGGCCTGCCGCCACTCGGCGATGCGCGTCATGTCCACCTCGGCCACCGTGGTCACATGGGGCGCGGTGTGCTTGCTGCGGGCCATGTGCTCGGCGACGGTCTTGCGTAGCTGGCTGAGGGGGACCAGCTCCTCCAG
Source organism: Armatimonadota bacterium (assembly GCA_046760465.1). Taxonomy (GTDB): domain Bacteria; phylum Armatimonadota; class Zipacnadia; order JAUWAU01; family JBHIEF01; genus JBHIEF01. The sequence continues at coordinate 2,047 of JBHIEF010000379.1, forward strand.
CTCGGCCTCGGCGGCCTCCGGCCGCGCCGCGGCAGGGGCCTCGGGCACCTCTGTGGGCTCTTCCAGATGGGCCAGGACGTCCTTCTTGGTCACGCGCCCGCCCTTGCCGGTGCCCTTGACCTGCGAGAGGTCGAGGTCGTGCTCCTGGGCCAGGCGCATCACGGCAGGCGAGTAGAGCGCGGCGCGGCTGGGCTCCGGGGGCGCCTCGGCCTCGACGGGCTCAGACTCAGGCTCCTGGGGCTCCTCCGGCTCTGCTTTCTTCGCCGGCGCCTCGCCCTCGGGCGCGATGATGGCGATGACGCGCTCCACCTCCACCGTCTCGCCCTCCTGGGCGGACAGCTTCTCCACCGTGCCGCTGGCGGGCGCGGGGATGTCGAGAGTGACCTTGTCGGTCTCGATCTCGGCCAGGGGCTGGTCCTCCTCCACGCGGTCGCCTTCCTCGACCAGCCACTTGCCGATCACGCCTTCGACGATGCTCTCGCCGAGCTGGGGCATGATGACTTC
>JBHIEF010000380.1:0-2542 GCA_046760465.1 Armatimonadota bacterium
GCGCGACGAGCGCGTGCTGGTGTTCGGCGAGGACGTGGGCGTCTACGGCAGCGTCTACGGCGTCACCAAGGGGCTCCAGCGCCAGTTCGGCGAGGACAGGGTCAAGGACACGCCCATCTCCGAGTCCGCCATCGCCGGCATGGCCTGCGGCGCCGCGCTCATGGGCATGAGGCCCGTGGCCGAGATCATGTACTGCGACTTCCTCACCCAGGCCTCGGACAACATCGTCAACCAGGCGGCCAAGTATCGCTACATGAGCGGCGGCCAGTTCTCCGTTCCCATGGTCATCCGCACCCCCGCCGGCGGCGGCAAGGGCAACGCCGCCCAGCATTCGCAGTGCCTGGAGGCCTGGATGGCTCACATCCCGGGCCTGAAGGTGATCATGCCCGCCACGCCGCGCGACGCCCGCGGCCTGCTGAAAGCCGCCATCCGCGACCCCAACCCGGTGGTCTTCATCGAGCACAAGGACCTCTACTTCACCAAGGGCGAAATGCCGACCGAGGAGGAGGTCCTGCCCATCGGCGCAGCGGACGTCAAGCGCGGGGGCGAGGACGTCACGGTAGTCTCCTGGTCAATGACGCTGCTGCACAGCCTGGAGGCGGCCGAGAGGCTGGCCGACGACGGCATCTCCGTCGAGGTGGTGGACCCGCGCACGCTCCTGCCGCTGGACATTGACTGCATTCTCGACTCCGTGCGCAAGACCGGTCGCCTGGTCATCGCCCACGAGGCGGTGGAGTTCGCCGGCCTCGGCGCCGAGGTAGCCGCCCAGGTGGGCCAGCAGCTCTTCGGCGAGCTGAAGGCCCCCATCCAGCGCGTGGGCGCCAAGTTCGCGCCCCTGCCCTTCAGTGAGCCGCTGGAGGACTTCGCCCTGCCGCAGCCGGACGACATCGCCGCAGCCGTGAAGAGGGTGATGGCCACCTGAGTCTTGTGGGAGGCGCGTCCCGCGCCGACTTGCCGTTCGTGGAGTGCAAAGTCTCCCGACTTTGCACGTGCAACGTCAGGAGACGTTGCACTCCACAGGAGGCAATGACCATGCCCGCCCGAACCGAAAGCGACGCCCTCGGCGAGATGGAGGTCCCCGCCGAGGCCTACTACGGCATCCACACCATGCGGTCGCTGCAGAACTTCCCCATCAGCGGCCGCCGGCACCACGCCCGCTTCATCGAGGCCTACGCCCTCATCAAGAAGGCCGCCGCGCAGACCAACCGCGACCTGGGCTTGCTGGACGAGGGCATCGCCGACGCCATCTGCCGGGCCTGTGACGAGGTGCTGGACCAGAAGCTGCGCGACCAGTTCGTGGTGGACGTGTTCCAGATGGGTGCGGGCACCAGCTTCCACATGAACGTCAACGAGGTGCTGGCCAACCGCGCAATCGAGATTCTGGGCGGCGAGAAGGGCGACTACGACCGCGTCAATCCCAACGACCACGTCAACATGGCCCAGTCCACCAACGACACCTTCCCCACGGCCATGCGCGTGTCGGCGCGGCTGCTGTTGGACGAGCTTCTCCCCGTCCTCGACGGCCTCCGCGACGCCTTGGGCGCCAAGGGCCAGGAGTTCGACGGCATCGTCAAGGCCGGCCGCACGCACCTCCAGGACGCCGTGCCCATCCGCCTGGGGCAGGAGTTCGCCGCCTACGCACAGGCCATCGCCAAGGCATCGGCGCGCCTCCGCCAGTCCGCCGAGGGTCTGGAGGAGCTGGGCCTGGGCGGCAGCGCCGTGGGCACCGGCATCAACGTCCACCCCGACTACAGCCGCCGCGCCATCGGCCTCCTGGCCGAGTGGACGGGCCTGGCCTTCCGTCCCGCGGAGGACTTGCGCGAGGCCATGCAGAGCCAGATGTGCATCGCCGACGCCTCCGCGGCCCTCAAGCTCCTGGCCCTGGAGCTCATCCGCATCAGCGCCGACCTGCGCCTGCTCTCCTCCGGCCCCACCACCGGCCTGGGCGAGATCGCCCTGCCGCCGGTGCAGCCCGGGTCCAGCATCATGCCGGGCAAGATCAACCCCTCCATGGCCGAGATGCTGGGCATGGTGTGCTTCTACGTGGTGGGCAGCGACGTGGCCGTCGGCATGGCCGCGCAGGCGGGGCAGCTCGAGCTGAACGTGTTCATGCCGGTGATGGCCTACTGCCTGCTGGACTCCATCGAGGTGCTGAAGAACGGCGTGCGCGAGTTCGTCGAGCGCTGCATCAAGGGGATCGTCGCCGACGGGGAGCAGTGCCGGCGCTACGCCGAGAGCACGGTGGCCATGGCCACGGCCCTGAACCCCTACGTGGGCTACGCCAAGGCGGCCGAGATCGCCAAGCAGGCCGCGCGCACGGGCAAGACCATCCGCGAGGTGGCCGCCGAACAGGGCCTTCTCGACCCCGACCTGCTCGACCGCATCCTGGACCCCAAGCCGCTCACCGAGCCGGGCCTGCCGGGGGAGGAGAAGTAGAACACGCGCCCAACGGCCTTACCGGCCCTCCGCCCGCACCGCACCCGCCCCCACCCTGTAGGAGGCGCGTCTCGCGCCGACTAGCCGGTCCGTCCTACTGGTCCTC
>JBHIEF010000381.1:0-2512 GCA_046760465.1 Armatimonadota bacterium
ATCCTGCTAGTGGCGCGGCGCTGCGCTCAGCATGAACTCCCGTCACCACGGCCCAACAGGATTGCTGCGCTCCTCCTGGCGGGGAATGGTCGGGGCGGCCGGACTTGAACCGGCGACCTCCAGACCCCCAGTCTGGCGCGCTAACCAAACTGCGCTACGCCCCGACGTTGTGCCAACGCGTCCCCGATATAGGTGTGCGTGTACTCGCGCGAACTTCGCTTCGCGTGTCGGCCGCGGCCGACGACTGCCTATTTTACAGCATCTTTGAGGCCTTTGCCAGCCCGGAACACGGGAACTCGCACGGCCGGGATGTGGACGGGGGCCTTGGTCTGCGGGTTGCGGCCCATGCGGGCCGCGCGCTGGCGCGTCAGGAAGGTGCCGAAGCCGGCCACGGACACCTTGCTGCCGTCAGCCAGGGCCCTGGTGATGCCGGCTAGGACGGCTTCCACCGCCTCGCCCGCCTGACGTTTGGTCAGGCCTACCTCCGCAGCGACGCAGTCAACGAGGTCGGCCTTCTTCAGATTGGCCAACACGCGCACCTCCTCCAGCAGCTCGATCGAATGCTTGGTAGGAGCGCTATTCGTTGGCGGCCGGGCGCTTCCCTTCCCGGGTCTGCACTATTCTGGGGCAGGTTGTCGGCTGCGTCCTGCGTTGCCGCAACCGAGATTCTTCGCTCCGTTTCACTCCACTCAGAATGACCTCTAGGCGCAAGAGCGGTTCTGGGATTAGACGTCTGCGGCGGGGAGGATCTTCAGTCGGGGCGGGGCTTTGCCAGCAATCGGCCGGCCACGGCGCCGTTGGCGCTGCCGGTCACGGTTACGGGCACTGCGTGGCCGACTACCTCGAGCGGGCCGTCGAAGTGGGCGCGCACGTAGTTGTCGGAGAGGCCGGTCAGTGGCCCGTCATTCCCAGGTCGATCTTCGACCAGGATGTGGAGGGTCTGGCCCACCAGGCCGTCGCAGAAGGTGGCAAGCTTGCGCTGGGAGAGGTCGCGCAGCTCGCGGCAGCGTCGCTTCTTGAGCTCCTCCTGCACCTGATCGGGCATCAGCGCGGCCGGAGTGCCACGGCGGGGGGAGTAGCTGAAAACGTGCAGGTAGGTCAGGGGGAGGCCTTCGAGCAGGTGCCGCGTGCGCGCGAACGCCGCCTCGGTCTCGCCCGGGAAGCCGACCAGTACATCGGCACCCAGGCCGCAGCCGGGGACCTGCTCGGCGATGCGCTCGACCAGCTCGGCGAAGACCGCTGAGGTGTAGGGGCGGTTCATGCGTGCCAGCACGTGGTCGTCGCCGCTCTGCATGGGGATGTGGAAGTGGCGGCAGACCTTGGGGCAGTCGCGGGCGAGCGCGATGAGGCGGTCGTCTACCTCGCGGGGCTCGATGGAGCTGAGCCGGAGGCGGGAGAGGTTCTCGATCTCGACGAGCGACTCGGCGACGTCGGCCAGGCACACGTCGTCGTCGAGGTCCTGGCCATAGGCACCCAGGTGCACGCCGACGAGGATGACCTCGCGGTAGCCGGCATCGGCCAGGCGTCGCACCTGGTCGAGGACGTCGCCGGGCGGGCGACTGCGGCTGGGCCCGCGCGCGTGGGGGACGATGCAGTAGGCGCAGGCGCTGTCGCAGCCGTCCTGGATCTTGACGAAGGCGCGGGTGTGCTCGCCGAAGGCCGACACGCAGGGCTCGTCGAAGCGGCGCTGGCGGTCAATGCGGGAAACGCGCACGCCCCTGGCCCGGTCGGCCAGGAGGTCTGCCAGGTGGGCCTTCTCGAGGTTGCCGACGACGAGGTCTATGGCTGGGATGTCGGCCAGGGCCAGGGCGTCGGTCTGGGCGTAGCAGCCGGTGACCACGACGGTGGCCTGTGGGCTGCGGCGCTTGGCCTGGCGGGCCAGGCGGCGCGAGTCGCGGTCGCTGCGGGAGGTGACCGTGCAGCTGTTGACGACGTATACGTCGGCGGGTTGGTCGAAGGGGACGACCTGGTAACCGGCGCGCAGGAACTGCTCCCGCACGACCTCGGTGTCGTACTGGTTCAGCTTGCAGCCGAGGGTGGTGAGGGCGACGCGGGGCGGGTTGTCGCGGTCGGTGTGGTGCATGTGGCTGGTGGTTCGCTGCCTGAGGCAGGAAGGCCTGCGAAGGACGGCGCTGCGCGCCGTGCAACACCGCGGCACGTCGTTGTGTTTCGGCAGCCCAGCTGCCGAAACACCTAGAAGAACGGCGTGCGCCGCTGTTACTACGAGGGACAACGGCCCACCTCCGGCCACCGCCGCAGGCGTCAGCCCGCCACCACCGGCCGAAAGCCTGCGACTACCCACCGCACGGCGGCCAGGGCGGGCCACCGCTGCAACATCTGGAGATGTTGCACTCCATAAACGGCGGCCAGGGCGGGCCACCGCAATGCGCTGCGAAATCGGGGGATGCTACTCTGCGAAGTAGGGGCATTTCGCTGCGCAGCACGAGTTGTCGGTGTTTCGGCAGCTTAGCAGCCGAAACACGAACAAGACCTCTGCAAGAAAGCACTAGAC
>JBHIEF010000382.1:0-2510 GCA_046760465.1 Armatimonadota bacterium
CTCCACGGCCTGCCGGGCCGCCTCTTCCATAGCCGCGCTCAGCGACGGCATGGGTCGGACATCGGCCTCGCCCGCAAGATGCTGGAGCTCGACCGGATAGGCGAATGGCCGCCGGATCTCCGTCTGGTAGATGGCAGGCGACGTCTCGACCTCCAGCCCAGCAAGGCGGGTGAGATTCTCGTGTAGGCGCGCCAGGCTCTCGTCGTCCAGCGAATGGGCCGAGGCGTCTGGGTCGAGCCCGGCGCGGCAGACGACCTCGGCCACGAACACTGAACTCGCGCCCTCGAAGGCCTTCCGGAGGAATCCCTCGAGTGGGATGTCGCCCTCAGAGGCGCCCAGCCTCGACTGAAGCTGCGACTGCGGCAGCCCTCGCGGGTTGAACCGGTTTCCGACTGGCGGCGGGACGTAGGGCTCGCCGGGCAGCACTTCGCGGTAGCGATTGACCCGCCGAGTCACGTGCTTGGCGCAGGCGATGATCTCAGGGTCTGGCTCGGCGGTCGTGTCGAGGAGCATCATGTTGGCGAGGCGCCCCGTCGGCTCAGCCACGAGCGCGGCCGTCGCCTCTGGGCCGAATCCCCCGCAGTTGGAGAAGTGCAGGAAGAGCACGCGGTCGAAGCGGAGTTGCTCGGCCCGCACCAAGACCGCCCCTTCCAGGTGCTTGCGCAAGGCCTGGCAGAAGGGTGTCGGCTCTATGGCCGCCTCGGGCACTTCGCTGGCGAGGTGCACTCGGCACAGCTCCGGCGCCGCGGAGATGCACACGATGGCCCCGCGCCGGAATACGAGGTAGATGTCGGTGTAGTTGGGCTGGAGGACGCGTCGCACGCGGTCGCGTTGGCAGGCGTCCTCAATCTCCCGCGCGGCGACGGCCAGCATGAGGCTGTCGAACAGCATGATCGGCTCCGATTATAGCACGGCGGGCGGCCCGATCTGGGGGCTTTCGGGGCGTGGCGGCGGCCTTTGCAGATGGCCTCAGTTGTGATAGAATACGCAGGCCTGCGCCTGGCGCGGGCATACTGGTTTTGGCCCGCTCTCGCCGAGCGCCGCGGGCGCCGCGGGCGCGGGCGCCGTACGGGGGAGGGCAGCCGATTTCGGGACGCACAGGGCTCATCTTCGTCGTCGCCGGGCCCTCCGGCGTGGGCAAGGGGACTGTCATCCGGCAGGTCATGGAGCGCCTGCCGGGGCTGCGTCTGTCGGTATCGGCGAACACGCGGCCGCCGCGCCCGGGCGAGCGGGACGGGATAGACTACTACTTCGTCAGCGAAGAGCAGTTCCGTGGCATGATCGAGGAGGGCGAGTTCTTCGAGTGGGCGGACGTCTACGGTGAGCTGAAGGGCACGCCGCGGACGGAGCTGGAGCGGGCGAGGGCCGAGGGGAAGGACCTGATCGCCGAGGTGGATCACCAGGGGGCCATGTCCTTCCGCGAGCGCGCCCCCGGCGCCATCCTGGTGTTCATCGCCCCGCCCAGCTGGGCGGCCCTGGAGCAGCGGCTGCGGGGACGCAGCACCGAGTCGGACGCTAAGCTCAGGCGGCGGCTGGAGGCGGCTCGGGGTGAGATCGGCAGCATGGGCAAGTACGACTTCGTGGTGGTGAACGACGAGCTCGAGGAGGCAGCGGCTGAGCTGGCGGCGATCATCACGGCCTCGCGGCTGCGAGCGGGGGGCGCCCGGTGCGAGCAGCTCAAGGGCCGTCTTCTGATAGAGGGCGGAGAGCAAGAGAATGCTGGCAGGTAAGACGATAGTCGTGGGCGTCACCGGCGGCATCGCCGCCTACAAGGCGTGCGACCTGGTCAGCAAGCTGACCCAGCGCGATGCCCAGGTGCACGTCATCATGACGCGGAACGCCACCGAGTTCGTCGGCCCCATGACCTTCCAGACCCTCTCGGGCCGCAAGGTGGTAGTGGACCTGTTCGACGAGATCAGCGAGTTCGACGTCCACCATGTCTCGGTCAGCGACGCGGCCGACTGCTTCGTCATTGCCCCGGCCACGGCCAATATCATCGGCAAGATCGCCAACGGGATCGCCGACGACGCACTGTCCACTACGGTGATGGCGGCGGGCTGCCCCGTGCTATTGGCCCCGGCCATGAACACGCGCATGTGGGAGAACCCGGTCACGCAGGACAACCTGGACCGGCTGCGCGAGCTGGGTTACCGCATCATCCCTCCCGAGCCGGGTTGGCTGGCCTGCGGCTACGAGGGCGTCGGTCGCCTCGCCGCAGTGTCGGAGATCATCTCGTTCGTGGAAACGGCGGCCTCGGGCCGCACGCTCGACCTGGCCGGCCTCAAGGTGCTCATCACCGCCGGGCCCACGCAGGAGGCCATTGACCCGGTGAGGTTCGTATCCAACCCCTCCACCGGCAAGATGGGATATGCGCTGGCGCGCGCGGCGGTGGCTCGCGGGGCCGAGGTGACCTTGGTGAGCGGGCCTACGTCTCTGGACGACCCGTTGGGCGTGCGATGCGTGCACGTGACCTCCGCGCAGGAGATGTACGAGGCAGTCATGGCTGTGGC
>JBHIEF010000383.1:0-2496 GCA_046760465.1 Armatimonadota bacterium
TCGCCAGCAGAGCTGGCTCCTACGCATTTGGGGTGCGGTGTGGAGTCAGGCAGGGCGGAGGGCTGGTGCGGAGGAAAGGAGAGGCAGCGCGTTGCGGCTCTGCCGCAGGCAGGGAGGCGAGGGATGATAGATGGTTGATCGTGGGCCGGTGATACGCGGGACGTATGGGCTGGGGGTGTTGTGCCTGATGGCAGCGCCGGTCGCGGCGCAGACGGTGCCGCTGTATAGCGTCTACGAGCTGACCTTCGAGGGGCCGACGGGGCTGGCCAAGCCGGCGGCCGAGGTGCAGCTCCTGTGCACGTGGGAAGGGCCCGGGCAGAGGCGCATTTCGGTGCAGGGGTTCTGGGACGGCGGCAGCACGTGGCGCTGTCGGTTCACGCCGACGAAGGTGGGGCCATGGCGGCTGACCTCGGTGGTGTCGGAGCGGCCGGAGTTGGCCAGGCAGCACGTGGGGCTGTCGCTGCGCTGCACGCCGTCGAAGCACAGGGGATTCTGGGAGGCCGAGGGGCGCTACTGGCGGCGGTCGAACGGGTCGTACGAGTACTTCGTGGGCAATACGCACTACACGTTCCTGATCAACCCGGCCGAGCAGATCGTGGCGGACCTGCGGGGCAATCGGCAGTATTTCGGCAAGGTCCGGTTCTCCATCTGTGGGGATCGGTACGAGGACCCGGAGCTGAAGGCGTTCCTGAAGCCGGATGGGACGCAGACCAATGAGTCGCAGTACGCGGACTCGCCCAACCCCGAGTACTTCCAGGAGCGGGTGGACGTGGCGGTGCGGACGGGGTTCGAGGAGGACCTCATCTGCGACCTGATCATGAGCGGGCCGGACAAGCACCGCCGGCAGCTAGAGCAGGGGGCGTACATACGGTACGTGGCGGCGCGGTACGGGGCGTACCCGAACGTGTGGTTCTGCGTGGCGAACGAGTGGGATCAAGTCTACCAGGCGGCGCAGGTCAAGGCCTTGGGCGAGAAGCTGCGGTCGTACCTGGCCTACCCCACGCCGGTGTCGGTGCACTCGACGCCGCGGGTGGAGTGGGACCCCAGGCTGAACGGGGACTGGTGCGACCACGCGACCATCCAGAAGAAGCTGAAGAGCATGACGGCCTCGGCGGACGCCATCCGGCGGGCGCGAGAGGCGTGTCCGGGCAAGCCGGCCATCAACGACGAGAACAGCTACCAGGGCAAGGGCGACGGGCACACGCATGACGACACCATCGAGGCGATATTCGGGAGCTTCATGGGCGGGGGGTATGCCACCACCAGCTACAAGCCGGCCAACAAGCAGGGGCAGTACTTCTTCGGGAAGTTCAACGTGGAGGAGCACACCTCGGCGCCGCACCTGAAGTTCCTGGCCGACTACATCAACGAGCACGTGGACTTCTGGCGGCTGGAGCCGGGCGACCGGCACGGCGTGTTCGAGGTGCCGGACGGCTTCCGGGTGTTGGAGGACCCGGGGCGGGAGTACATCGTGGGCTGCAATGGGGCGGCGAGCATGACGGCGAAGCTGCCGCAAGGGCTGTGGCAGGTGACGAGGGTGGACCTGTTCGCCATGGAGACGAACGTGATCGCCAAGCACCTGGGCTGGGCGCCGGCGGACAGGGAGTTCAGCTTCCGGTCGCACGACTCGCGGGCGCAGTTGCTGCACTTCGAGGAGATGAGGAGCAAGGGGTTGCTGAGGATTGGGGGGTGAATGCCGCGGGAGTTGCGCGGGGGTGGCAGAGGGTGTATCATCTGCGGTGTAGGAGTGGGATGCTGGCGGGGCGAAGCAACGCGCTGAAGGGGGAATGCGCGATGTCCAACGCCGACAAGGCCAAGATGGATCGGCGCGGTTTCCTGAAGACGGCGGCGGCCGGGGCGGCGCTGGGGGCGGCGGGCGCGTCGCTGGGCGGGGCGGCCGCGCGGGCGGCGACGCCGCCGGACACCTCCAAGGTGCTGAACTACAACGAGAACATGGAGTATCGGCGGCTGGGCAAGACGGACCTGTGGGTCTCGGCGGTGTGCCTGGGCGGGCACTGGAAGCGGCTGAACGTGGCCAAGGGTGCGGCCATCAACATGCCCGGCGGGGAGACGCTGGACGCGTTCCTCAAGAACCGCAGCGACGTGATCAGCAAGTGCATTGACGTGGGGATCAACTACGTGGACGCCTGCTCCAGCGGCGAGATCCTGGCCTACGCGAAGGTGCTGCAAGGCCGCCGGGAGCAGATGTACTTCGGGTTCTCCTGGTACGAGAACGAGCTGCGGTTCGAGGGCTGGCGCACCAAGGACAAGCTGATCCAGTGTGTGGACAACGGTCTGCGGCAGGCCGGCCTGGAGTACTGCGACATCTGGCGCGTGTCGGCCATCATGCAGCAGCCGCAGCCCGACCAGGACATCGAGGAGACGATAGCAGCCTTCGAGCACCTACACAAGCAGGGCAAGGTGCGGTTCCTGGGGCTATCGTCGCACCATCGGCCCTTCCTCAAGCGCCTGGTCGAGACGTGGCCGCAGTTCTCC
>JBHIEF010000384.1:0-2472 GCA_046760465.1 Armatimonadota bacterium
GTGGTGGGCCCGACGCGAGACCCTTCGCTGGGCGGACTGCTACGCAGTCCGCAGCTCAGGGTGACACCTTAGGGCTTTGGGATAGGCTCTTAGATGCACTCCCAGGCCTTGGGTTTCGGCGCGGCCGGACACGCCACGATTCCCCGCCCCGCCGACCTCCTCCTCCCGCCGCCGACCGGCAGCCCTGACCGTTCCCGTAGGGCAGGAGCTTGCTCCTGCCCCTGCCTGCCCGAGCACCAAGCTGCCAGCCACTGCCCAGCGCTTCCCTTCGCTTTACAACCCCTCCGCGCTAGTGCTATGATTCCCCGACAAGGAGGCAGCAGTTTGCGGGCGGTAGTGCAGCGCGTGCGCCGGGCCCGGGTGACCGTGGGCGACGACGCGGTGGGCGCCATCGGCCCCGGTCTGGCCGTGCTGGTCGGATTCCGCAGCGGCGACACCGAGGCGGACGCCGAGTACCTGCTCGACAAGATCATCGGCCTGCGCATTTTCGAGGACGAGAATGGCAAGATGAACCTGGGGCTGAGGGATGTCGGGGGCGGCCTGCTGCTGGTCCCCAACTTCACCCTCTACGGCGACTGCCGCAAGGGCCGCCGGCCCAGTTTCGGCCACGCGGCGCCGCCCGACGAGGCTGAGGGTCTCTTCCAGGTCGTCTTGGAGCGGGCGCGCGGGCAACTCGGCCAGGTCGAAGCCGGGCACTTCGGCGCCAGAATGCAGGTCGAGATCGAGAACGACGGCCCGGTGACGCTGTTGCTGGATAGCCAGAGAGACTTCTAACTGCTGGGAGCAGCGACGGTGGAGTTCGAGCCCAAAGTCCAGGTTGACGAGGAGGAGCAGTCCGACGATCCCGAGTACCGCCGACTGCTGGGCGACTCCTACGCCGAGCGCGGCCGGATCGAGGACGCCATCCACGAGTACAAGCGCGCCAGCAGGCTCGACGCCGGCGACGGCCTGACCCAGACCCGACTGGCCGACGCCTACCACGCCTCCGAGAAGCCCGCCGCAGCCTACAAGGCCTACCGCAAGGCCCTGGAGCTATCCCCCAGGGATCCCGAGGCCTACTTCTGCTACGCCGAGTTCCTCAGCAGCATCGGCAAGGGCCGCGCCGCCATCCGCGCCTACCGCCAGGCCGTCCGGCTGGCCCCCGCCAAGGCCTACTACTTCTGCAAGCTGGGGGAGTGCTACTTCCGCACCGGGCGCTTCCAGGAGGCCTACGCTACCCTCAAACAGGCCATCAGGCTCAAGCCCCGCGAGGGCTTCTTCCACTACCGGCTGGCCGACGCCTACTTCCGCACCGGTCAGACCCCGCTGGCCGTGGACAGCTACCGCAACGCCATCCGCTGCGCCCCCCTGGACGACTTCTATCACATCTGTCTGGCCGCCGCCTACCTCCATGCCCGGCAGATGAACCAGGCGCGCCAGGTCCTCGAGCGCGCCGTCCAGCTCCGGCCCCACAACGCCAGCTACCACTTCCTGCTGGCCGAGCTGCTGGAGCACATGGGCGCCCGCGAGCAGGCCTCCCACCACTACACCCTGGCCGGCGACCTGGACGACTACGACCGCGACTACGTGGAGCGCGTCCGCGTCCGAGCTAACGGGGGGCTCCGCTAGCGCTTGCTCCTGCAACGCCTCGAGGTCCCACCCCTGGCCGTCAACTGCTACCTGATCGGCTGTCGGGCCACCGGCGAGGGCGCCGTCATTGACCCCGGCGGCGACGCCGACGGCATACTCAAAGCCGCAGCCTCCCACCAGCTCACGATCTCCGCCATCCTACAGACCCACGGCCACCTGGACCACATGACCGCGACCCGCGCCCTCAGCCAGGCCACCGGCGCGCCCGTCTACGCCCACCAAGGCGACCACGAGGCACTGCTGCGGCCCGACCCCACCTTCGCCGCCATGCTGGGGCTCAGCGTACAGCCCCCCGAGCGGCTGGAGAGCCTCGGCGACGGCGACGTGCTCACGGTGGGCCGACTGTCCCTGGAGGTCATGGCGACCCCCGGCCACTCCCCCGGCAGCGTGTGCTACCTGGTCGGCGGCGACCTCTTCACTGGCGACACGCTCTTCGCCGGCGGCGTGGGCCGCACCGACCTGCCCGGCGGCGACCACGACCAGCTCATCCGCTCCTTGCGCGACCGCCTCCTACCTCTGCCAGACGACCTCGCCGTCCACCCCGGCCATGGCCCCACCACGAACCTCGGCGACCAGAAACGAAACAACCCCTGGCTCCTCGAGGCCAGGGGCTACGATGCGAATGCGTAGGAGGCAGCTCCAGCTGCCGACTAGACTTGGGGGTGGCGTGGTAGGGGAGGAGCTTGCTTCCTGCCCCAGAAAGGACTGGTGGACCGGAGCGGAATCGAACCGCCGACCTCCTCCGTGCGAGGGAGGCGCTCTCCCTGCTGAGCTACCGGCCCACCGTGGGCAACTGCTATGCTCTGCGAAGCAGCTTCGCTGCGTAGCAGAGGCGCTATGCGC
>JBHIEF010000385.1:0-2447 GCA_046760465.1 Armatimonadota bacterium
CTCTGAGTTCACCGGCGTCTCCAGCCAGGTGGGATCGTACTCGGCCAGCCGCTGCGCCAGGCGTATGGCGGTGGGCACGTTGAAGCGATCGTGAGCCTCCACCAGCACGTGCACCTTGTCGCCAACCGCCTCCCGCACGGCGGCCACGATCCGCAGTGAGAGGTCCTCCTCCTCGGCCGGCAGGTCCCAGTACGCAGCGCCGAAGGGATCGAACTTCAGCGCCGTATAGCCCATGGCCACCACTTCCCTGGCGCGCTGGGCGAAGAACTCAGGCTGCCTGGGCCCCTGGTACCAGCCATTGGCGTAGGCGCGGATCTTGGTGCGGCGCGCGCCGCCCAGCAGCTCGTGCAGCGGCTTGGCCACGCTCTTGCCCAGGATGTCCAGGCAGGCGATCTCGATGCCCGCCATGGCGTGCAGGGCCGAGCCGTCGGTGGTGAGGTAGAGCGTCTTGTAGAGCTGCTCCCACAGCGCGCCCGGCTCGGTGGGGTCGGCGCCGAGGCACATGGGGATGATGTCCTGCAAGGCGCCCTCGACCGCCCGGCCCAGGTTGTCCGGCGAGGCCTCGCCCAGGCCCTGAATGCCCTCGTCGGTCTCGACGATGACGAAGACCCAGTTCTTCCAGGGGTTGCCGACCAGGACGGTCCGTATCTCGGTGATCTTCATGGGTTCAGTCCTCTCCATGCAGGACGACGGGCCGGGCCCTCCCCGCCCCGATCAACTAAGGAAGCCCTGAGCGTGGGAGGCAGCTCCAGCCTGTCCTGAGCTCGCCGAAGGGCTGCCGACTTGCTGTTCTCCCAAAGAGCCATCGGCCAGGGCACCAAGGCGTCGGCAGCTGGAGCTGCCTCCCACCCATTCGGCTGGTCGCGCTGCCGAAGGGGCTTCCCGGCCGGCTGTCACGCGTTCGCCTCCTCGATCCACTCCTCAATGGTGGTCCGCAGCGCGCCCTCGATGGCCTGGTTGGCGAAGGCGGTGGCGCCGGCGCAGTTGACACACCATTCGTTGGGGTACTGCGCGATGGCGGCGATGCTGTGCCGGATGTTGTCGCAGAGGCCGGCTTGGTGGACGCTGCCCATGGGGGCAGGTCGCTGGATGGCATGGGCGCCGCACCAGTGCTGCTGGCCGTCGGGCAGCAGGAAGGCCTGGGCCGCCCCAATGTAGCAGCGCTCGCGCAGGGCCAGCTCCCAGTGGACCCCGCGCGCGGCGTTCTGGGCGTAGTCCTCAAGCGTGCCCCGGTGCTCGACTCGGTGATAGGGGCTGGTAAAGAAGGCGAACTGCTGCCAGTCGCTGCGCCGGTCTTGCGGCACGTCCAGCAGCTCCTGGTGGCGCTGCCACACCTCGCCCGCCTGGGCCCAGGTCTCGGTGTAGAAGCGCGCCCATTCGTCCGCCGAGGGCCGGAGGTCGCGGTTGCCCTCGCCGCCGACGGGGATGAGGTGGGGCAGCATGTCCCGATGGAGCGGCGCGTCGGGGGGCGCCGGGAAGTGCCCCTGGCCAACCCTCTTCATGCTGAGCAGGAACTCGATCAACTGTGGGAACTGCCACATGTTGAGCCTGGTCACGACGCAGTTGAGGTGGATCTCGGGGTGAGCCGCGGCCGTCAGCTCGCGGGCGATCTGCACGTTCCACAGGCCCGCCAGGATGTCGCCGAAGGCGTCGCGCCCGCCGCGCAGGGCGTTCTGCGTGTGGGAGTCGGCGGCGTCCAGGCTGAGGTGCAGCCGCGCCGTCCCGGCCTGCACCAGCTTGAGCGCCACCTCGGGCGTGATGGCCCTGGCGTTGGTGTTGATGTTGACCGGCGCCCGGCGCTGGGTGGCGAAGCGCACCAGGCCGTCGCGGCCGTAGACCTTCTCTCCGAGCATTAGGGGCTCCCCGCCGGTCAAGTAGACGTAGGGCCCGTCGCCCTCGAGGCTATCGGCGGCCTCGGCGATGAGCTCCCTCCAGCGCTCGGTGCTCACGGTGCCGGCCAGGGGCCGCTGGTTGCAGTAGCGGCAACGGGGGCGCGAGTCGCAGTCCCAGGTCAGGTTCAGGCCCAGGAAGGAGATGACCGGGCGATGGTCACGGGGCCAGACGGCGGGCCAACCGCCCAGCTCGGCCAGCAGCCTGTCCACGTCGCGCTCGCCGTCGGCGATGAGCTGCCTGGTGCGATCGCCGTTGAGCTGCTTCAGCTGGTCTATGGCGGCCTGCGCGGGGGACGTGTACCCAGTTGGGGAAAGCGCGTGCTGCCGGGCCTGATCCACCAGACCGGCCTGGATGGCGTGGCGCCACGGTTGGCCGGCGGCGCGCCGCCGCAGCCGGTCGCCGTGCTCGGGAAGGTAACTCTCGAAGGCCAAGATGCCGCCCTTTTCGTCTCCGGTTGCCAATCGCGCGGGCGGGGGGCTTAGAGCCTATCCCGAAATCCCTAAGATGTCACCCTGAGCTGCGGACTGCGGAGCAGTCCGCCCAGCGAAGGGTCT
>JBHIEF010000386.1:0-2441 GCA_046760465.1 Armatimonadota bacterium
GGCCAGCGCCGCCACCTGCGCCACGCTGCTGACGTTGAAGGGCTCCCGCACCTGCGTCAGCACCTCGATCAGCTCCGCCTCCGCCACCCCATATCCCACCCGCAGCCCCGCCAGCGCGTAGACCTTGCTGAAGGTCCGCAGCACGATCACGTTTGGATGCTGCTCGACCCACCCCAAGGGGTCCACGTACTCCTCGTTGGTCGCGTACTCGTGGTAGGCCGCATCCCACGCCACGATCACGTGCCCCGGCAGGTCGCGCACGAACGCCTCCGCCTCGGCCCGCGGCACGATGGTGCCCGTGGGGTTGTGCGGGT
This sequence comes from Armatimonadota bacterium, assembly GCA_046760465.1. GTDB lineage: Bacteria > Armatimonadota > Zipacnadia > JAUWAU01 > JBHIEF01 > JBHIEF01. The sequence continues at coordinate 315 of JBHIEF010000386.1, forward strand.
TGGCCACGAAGATCAGCCTGGTGCGCTCAGTGATGGCCGCGGCCATGGCCGGCAGGTCGTGCGCGAAGTCCTTGACCGGCACCACCACCGACTTGCAGTCCATCAGCTTGGCGGTGAAGGGATACAGCGCAAACGGCGGATTGGCGTAGATGACCTCGTCCCCGGCCCGTAGAAAGGTCAGCCCCAGCATGTGGATGACTTCGTCCGAGCCCCGCCCCACGATCAGGTTCTCGGTCCCCACGCCCAGATGCTCGGCCAGACGCTCGGTCAGCTCAATGCACAGGGGATCGGGGTAGAGCCTGACCTTGGGGGCCAGCTCCCGCATGGCCTGCACGGCCTTGGGCGAGGGCCCCAGGGGGTTCTCGTTGGCGGACAGCTTCACCGCGCCGGGATACGACTTACCCTCCCGGTAGGGCCGTATCTCGCCCACAGTCGGGCGCATCAGATCGCGAACGCTGGCCACCTGCCGCACTCCTCCCCCTAATACCTGTCGCCGGCCACTTCGGGGCGCTTACCTTACCACAAAACCCCCTCCCCCACAACCACGCGAATGCGCCGTTTCTGGAGTGCGAAGTCTCCCGACTTCGCGCCGCCTTGCCCACCGGCGGATGGCCCCCAGCCACTTGCGTAGGAGCCAGCTCCCGCTGGCGATGCGGCCGGCCGGCTGTGGGGAACTGTCGCATATCCCGCATCCTGGACCTCCGCTCCCACATCGTACATCCTAGATCCTACGTCGCAACCGCCCGACCCCACTCGCTCGCGGCCTCCGTCTTGTTCCTCCCTCTGCCCCCGTGCTATAATGCCGCCGAGGTAGCGCCATGCCACGTCTGTGCATCCTGCTCCCGGCCGTCGTCTGCGGCCTGCTGCTGGCCCTGACCGGCTGCGGTCGCGGCGAGGAGAAGGCCGGGGCCGAGGGCGGCGTCCGCGTGGAGCGCTACAACGTCAACATGGTCGAGGCCAAGGACATCGTGGACGTCTACGCGGAGGCCGTCAACACCGGCGAGCGACGCTCGGCTCCCATGCGGGTGCGTGCCGTGCTGGCCCCCGACGGCGAGCCGCTGGCCGCCGACTCGGCCTACCTGGGCCGCCTGGAGCCCGGTGGCCGACGGGAGGTCAGCCTGCACCTGACCGGCTGCACCGGACGTCTGCGCCAGCGCGACCTCAGCGTCTTCGCCGAAGAGAGCACGGAGGCAGACTAAGCTGCCGTTGGCCCGCCGCGCTCCCCCGTGGGCGCGGTGGGCACTAAGGAGGCGACTCGCGCATGCCTGCCAAGAAGCTGGCCACCGCTGCAGTCATCGCCCTGGTGCTGGTCGTCCTGGCCGCTCTGGCCGCGGCCCTGGCGCAGGTGACCATCATGCCGGGGACCACCCGCGCCCCCGCCGCCGACGAGGCCGCTCCGCAGATCAACGCGGTCACCGTCGTCGGCGAGATGGGTGCCACCAGGTACGTAGCCGCCGGCACCAGCCAGGGCCTGAGGGTCTACGAGCTGCGCCGCGTCGGCAACCAGTACCAGGTCAAGGACGTGACCCTCGAGGCCAGGTAGCCCGCGGCATCGGGGCTGTCGTCCTGAAGCGCACAATGCCAGGTTCTGCCGACTTAGCGCTGGACGGGGGTCTGAGGAGTCGGCACCCCCGCCGAAGCGCAGCGCGCGCAGGCGCGCCGGGCGAGGGCCGCCCTTCGCGAGGCCGGCGATCTGCGTGGCCCCTGCCTTCGGGAAAGAGAGATGAGAGCCGATGGACGTTCCCTTTAGCGCTCTCGTGTTCCAGGAGGGTGACAGCGTCGTCGGGTATAGCCCGGAATTGGACCTGTCAAGTTGCGGAGCCACCGCAGACGAGGCGCGGCAGAACCTGCGCGCCGCCGTGCGGGCGTTCGTGCAGCAGGCTAAGGAGATGGGGACGCTGGAAGAGGTCCTTACTGAGTGTGGCTACGTGCGAGGCACGTCCGAGGAGTGGCTCGGGCCCAAGATGGTGGCGCTGGAGTCCATGCACACGCTGGCGGAGTAGGCACCTTGCCCCGAATCACGCCGATATCCGGCCGCAGGTTGGTGCGCCTCTTCGAGAAGGCAGGCTTCACAGTAGTGAGGGTACGCGGCGATCACATCATCATGACGCGCGAGGGGTGTCCTCG
>JBHIEF010000387.1:0-2386 GCA_046760465.1 Armatimonadota bacterium
CTTCAGCCTGCGGCGGTGGCCTGGGGGTGGCCGGGCCGTCATTCTGAGCAACCAACGGGAGCGAAGAATCTCGCCCGAGGCCAACCATGTCAGTACAAACTGACCACATCCGAACGCATGGGCCGGCGATCGAGGACCTCCCCGACACCGCCCGCGTGCTCGACCTGCGCCGCCGCGTCCGCGACGCCATGGAGCAGCCCCCGCAAGCGTGGCCCTGCCCCGAGCACATCGCCGACGCGCACATGTCCGACCCCCTCCCCGTGCGCAAGGCCCGCGCCATCGCGCTGAAGCTCTCCCACATGCCCACCGACCTGTGGGAGGGCCAGCTCTTCGCCGGCTCCATGACCCTCGAGCATCCCCGCGTCCACGCCGAGCGCGGCTTCCCCGACTACACCACCGAGGCCGAGCGCTCCGCCGCCTCCGAGCGCGGCGTCAGCATCCACTCCGTCTTCGGCCACATCGTCCCCGACTACCCCGCGCTGCTGGCCAAGGGCCTCCGGGGCATCCGCGCCGAGGCCGAGGCCCAGCGGCCCAAGGCCGAAAGCGCGGACGAGCACGCCTTCCTCGACTCAGTCGTCATCGCCCTCGACGCGGTCATGGACTTCGCCGGGCGCCTCGCCGCCAGGTGCGACGCCGAGGCCGCTGCCGCGACCGACGAGGACCGCGCCGCCGAGCTCCGCCAGATGGCGGCCAACTTGCGCCAGGCGCCGGCCGGCCCCGCCCAGTCCTTCTGGCAGGCCCTCCAGTCGGTCTGGCTGCTGCACATGATCTTCCACTCCACCATGAACGGCAATGCCACGGGCCGCCTGGACCAGTACGTCTGGCCCTACCTGGAGGCCGACCTCGAGGCCGGGCGCCTGGACCTGCCGCGCGCGCAGGAGCTGGTCTCGTGCTTCTGCCTGAAGTTCAACGAGCGCGCCAAGACCACCGAGGACCAGACCCCCGAGGCCCGCGAGCCCGAGCAGATTGACCTGTCCCGCCGCACCCGCCACTACACCTCCTCCCAGATCGGCACTCGCCGTGACGGCCTCGATGCCACCAACCACTGGCTCCAGAACATCGTCGTCGGGGGCCTCACGCCCGAGGGCGCCGACGGCACCAACCCGCTCACCTTCCTGCTGCTCGAAGCCTACCGCCGCAACCAGATGACCAACCCGCTGGTGACGGTGCGCCTCCATCGCCGGTCGCCCGACACGCTCGTGCGCCACGCCTGCGAGGTGCTCAAGGACGGCGGCGGCATGCCCGCCCTCTTCAACGACGAGGCCCTCGTCCCCGCCCTGGAGCGCGTCGGCATCCCCGCCCCCGACGCCCGCGACTATACCAACGACGGCTGCTGGGAGGTCATCATCCCCGGCCGCACCGACTTCCGCTTCCAGCGCCTCAGCGTCATGCTCTGCCTGGAGTGGGCCCTCAACCGCGGCCGCTCCCGCCTCGACGGCAGCCAACAGGGCCCCGACACCGGCGACCCACGCGCCTTCGCCAGCTACGACGACGTCTGGAAGGCCTTCCTGACCCAGCTCGACGCCATGATCGAGCGCGTCGTCCGCCGCGTGGTCGAGGGCATCAACGACCGCCACACCATCGCCCCCGTGCCGCTGCTCAGCGCCCTCATTGACGGCGCCATCTCCTCCCGTCGCGACATGACCGCCGGCGGCGCCAAGTTCAGGACCTTCGGCATGTTGGTCGAGGGGGCCGCCCACGCCATAGACTCCCTCACCGCCATCAAGCAGGTCATCTTCCAGCAGCGGCGCGCCAGCATGTCCGACCTGTGCGAGGCTCTCGACGCCGACTTCGAGGGCCATGAGCCCCTGCGCGCGTGGCTCCTCGCCGCGGCCAAGTACGGCAACGACGACGAGCGCGCCGATGCCGTCGGCCGCCAGTTAATCGAGGCCTTCACTACCACCGTCGCCCGCCACGCCGAGTCCCGCCGGCGCACCGTGCTCTTCCCCTGCGGCGTGGCCACCTTCTCCTGGTACATCGGCATCGGCCAGGGCCTGGGCCCCTCCCCCGACGGCCGCCTGTCGGGTGAGCCGGTCTCCTCCAACTTCTCGCCCGCACTGGGCCGCGACGTCGAGGGCCTCCCCGCCGCCATCCTCTCCCACGGCAAGATGTCCCACGCCAAGCTCGCCGTCGGCGGCCCGCTCGACCTCCGCCTTCAGCGACGACTGGTCCGGGGCGAAGAGGGCACCGCGCGCATGGCCGCCCTCATCCGTGGCTTCGTGGAGGGCGGCGGCTCCATGATGACGCTCACCGTCGCCGACACCGAGGAGCTGCGCGCCGCCCAGCGGGAGCCCGAGAAGCACCGGTCCCTGCGCGTGCGCATGGGCGGCTGGTGCGCCTACTTCACCATGCTCAGCCGCGAGCAGCAGGAGCACCACATCCGCCG
>JBHIEF010000388.1:0-2382 GCA_046760465.1 Armatimonadota bacterium
AGGCGGGCGCTCGTCTTGTCCGTCGGAGGGACTGAGGCCTCGAGAGCGAATGGTCAGATGCGGCCGAGTCGTGTCAGGAGGCGGGCCATGTGCATTCGGGGGGTGCTGCTGCTTCTGTCGGCCGGGCTTGCCACTGTGCTGACTGTGTCCACCACGGCCCAGCCGCCGACTGCGGGAAAGACGATCCTGGTGGTGACGCAAGGGCGCAGTGAGGCCATTGACTTCGCCGCCCGCGACGTGGCCAAGGCCATCCTCGCCCGCGGCGGTGGAGCCATGCTCGTCTTCACCGAGCGCAAGCAAGTGCGCCCGCTGGCCGTCCCGCCACTGGGCGCCAGGCCGGACGGCGGCATGATCGTCATCGGCATCCCCGCCACTGAGCCGGTGGCCAAGCAGGCTCTCGCCGCGGGCAAGCTGCCCCCGCCGCCCGAGGGCCCGGAGAGCTTCGCCATCCGCACCGTGGACCGCGGCCGAGGGCTGCGGCAGCTCTGCGCCTTCGGCAGCGACGAGCGCGGGGCCATGTACGCCGGACTGGAGGTGGCAGAGCGGATACGGCTGGACGGCCTGGCGGCCGACGGCGGCGTGCCCAGGATGGAGAAAACCGGCCGGCCCTTCCTGGGCTTCCGCTGCTACAAGTTCAACCTGCCGCTGGAGGGCACTGGGTACCTGATCGAGGAGTACATCCGCCACAATGACTGGTTCTGGGACCTGGACTACTGGGACAAGCTCACCGCCCAACTGGCGCGTCACCGCTACAATGTGCTCTCCTTCTGGAGCGCCCACCCCTACGAGCATCTGGTGACGCTGGAGAAGTACCCCGAGGCCACGCCGCTTTCCCACCGGGAACTCACCGAGCGCCAACAGTTCTTCCACAAGTTGTTCCAACTGGCCAGCGACCGGGGCCTGGATACTTACCTGGTCACCTGGAACATCCACGTCTCCGAGGCCTTCGCCAAGGCGCACAAGGTCCGCAGCCGCGGGCAGGACTCGCCGCTCATCCGCGACTACCAGAAGGAATGCGTCCGGGAGCTTCTGGTCGAGTATCCAGAGCTGACCGGCGTCGGCACCTGCCCGGGGGAGGCCATGCCCGGCGATGCCCGCGCCAAGCAGGAGTGGATCTGGGACACCTACATCAAGGGCATCCAGGAGTCGGGCCGCACCGTGCCCTTCCTGCTGCGCTACTGGGGCGGCGCGCCCAAGGAGACGGAAGAGGTCATTGCGGCCCGCTACCAGGGCCCGGTCTACGTGACCCTCAAGTACAACGGGGAGCACATGTACAGCTCCCCACGCCCCCACTTCGTGGACCAGACCTGGCTGAACCAGGAGCCCCGCCACTACAAGATCGTCTGGCACCTGCGCAACGATGACCTCTACACGCTGCGCTGGTGCGGCCCGCAGTTCGCTCGCGAGACGCTGCGCAACTGCCGCGGCGACTACTCGGCCGGGTTCCTGACCGGGTCTGAGATCAGAATCCCCGGCGCCGACTACATCCACACTGAGGAAGCCGCCGCCCACCGGGACTACACGTACGAGTTCGAGAAGTTCTGGGCCCGGTTCATGGCCTGGGGGCGGCTGGCGTACGATCCGGACGAGCCCGACGACCTCTTCCTGAAGTGTCACCAGGAGCGCTATGGCCGCCAGGCGGGCGCGCACGCCTTCCGGGCCCTCGCGACGGCCAGCAGGATCGCCCCGCTGGTGACCAGCTTCCACTGGAACTACATGAACGGGGACTGGTGGCCCGAGGCCAACCTGGGGAGCTGGAACACGGGCGCCGGCCGGGGCAAGAACTACCGCGACGGAGACCTGTGGCACTCGGTGGTGGAGTGGATGTTCAACCACACCATGGAGGATGAGCTTTCAGACATCCCCCAGGCCGTGGCGGGCGCGCCAGACACTCCCACGCAGGTGGCGGACGAACTCGACGAGGCGGCGACGACCTGCCTGGCCGAGGCCGCCCGCGCCGCCGGCAGCCTGGAGGGGGAGAGGCCGGGCTTCGAGTGCTTCCTGTGGGACATGCAGGCCTGGGGCGCGCTGGGCCACTACTACGCGGACAAGATCCGGGGCGCGAGGGCCCTGATGGAGCTTCTGGCCACCGGCAATGAAGGCAAGCGCCGGGAGGCCATCGAGCACCTGGAGAGCGCCGCCGAGTGGTGGCGGAAGCTATCGGAGGTTACGGGCAAGCACTACGCCCCGCACGAGGTGTACCTGTTCAAGCGCTTCACCTGGGCGCAGTATCAGCCGGATGTGGACAAGGATGTGGAAATCGCGCGGACAATACGTGCAGACCCCGACGCCCTGAAGGCCTCCGGCTTCCTCGCCCTTGCAGGCGAAAAGCGCCCGTCCTTCGACCAGGTGCCGAAGCTGTTGGAGCTGGGGTTGGGGGAG
>JBHIEF010000389.1:0-2357 GCA_046760465.1 Armatimonadota bacterium
TTTCACGCCGGACCTGCTGAGCCGGCGCGATTGGCAGGCCAGCACAACGCTGGCGAGAATCGCGGAGCGCCGCGGCGACGTGTCGAGCGCGCGGCAGCACTACGAGCAGGCGCTGGAGCTGGACCCGACGTGGAAGTCGGCCCTGTTCGGCCTCGGGTCGCTTCTGGCGACGGGCGGGGATAGGAGCCGTTCCAGGGCGCTGCTGGCCGAATTCGAGCGGCTGGAGGCCGCCGAGGACGAGCTCAGCGTGGCGGCGACCGCGGCCCAGGCCAAGCCCGACGACCCGGAGGCGCAGCTGGCCCTAGCGCGGGCGCTACGGAAGGCGGGGCAGCCTCGCCTGGCCGCGGACCGCTACGCACGGTACTTGGGCATGCGAGCGGACCCGGCGGCCGAGGCGGAGTACGTGGACGTGATCTGCGAGTTGGCGACGCCAGAGCCCAGCGGCCCGCAGGCGTCGGAACGGCCATGAGGCGACTGTCACTGCTGCTGGCGATCCTGTCCGTGGCAGGCTGTACGCGCAAGCCCGAGATGGCGGAACCGACGCCGAGCGAAAGGCCATCGAGTTCGCCGGTGATCTTCCCTGAGGTGGCCGATGCCAGCGGGCTGGCCTTCGCCTGGAGCAGCGGCGGCAAGTCCCCCCTGAACATCCTGGAGACCCTCGGCTTCGGCATCGCCCTCTTCGACTTCGATGACGACGGCTGGACGGACGTGATGTTCACCGGCAACCCCCGCTGCGCGCTCTTCCGCAACCTGGGCGGGCTGCGCTTCGAGCCCGTGACGGGGTTTGCTGAGGCCGTTGGCGACGGCTGGTACCAGGGCTGTGCGGCGGGCGACTTCAACAACGACGGTCGGCCCGACGTGTTCGTCAGTGGGTACCATTGCGGGGCATTGATGATCAACCAGGGAGAGGGGCGCTTCGAGAACCGGACAGCCGGCTCAGGCCTGATGACAACGCTGTGGACGTCGTCCTGCGGCACGGCGGACTTCGATCGGGACGGCAACCTGGACCTGCTCGTCTCCGCCTACGTGGCGTTCGGCCCGGACGAGCCCCAGCTCATAGACTTCAAGGGTGTCATGGCCGCGGGCACGCCCTCGCATTACGAGGCCGAGAAGGCCCGACTCTACCTGGGAAACGGCGACGGCACGTTTCGCGACGCGACCTCGGCGTGGGGAGTGGACAAGGTGCACGGCAAGGGGCTCGGGGTGGCCATCGGTGATGCAGATGACGACGGCTGGCAGGATGTGTACGTCTCCAACGACGTGATGCCATGCGACTTCCTGCACAACGAGGGCGATCGGTTCTCCAACATTGGCCTCGAGAACGGGACGGCCTACATGGCGACAGGCGCCAGGCAGTCGGGCATGGGCGCGGATTTTGGGGACTTCGACGGCGACGGCGACCTCGACCTGTTCGTGTGCAACTTCGCCAAGGAGCCGTCCTCGGTCTACCAGGCTGAGGTGCCGGGGCGGTCGTATCGGGATGTGAGCCTGGCCTCCGGCATAGGGGCGGCGTGCATGCCCTACGTCAAGTTCGGGGCGCAGTGGCTCGACTACGACAACGATGGACACCTGGACGTGTTCCTGACCAGCGGCGACGTGCAGGATAACGTCGCCGAGATCTACAACCGGGAGTATGCGCAGCGGAATCAGTTGTTCCACAATAGGGGGGACGGCACGTTCACGCTCGTGCCCGAGCCCAGTCCGGGAATGGAAGCACCCATTGTGGGCAGAGGAACCGCGGCCGGCGATCTGGACAACGATGGCGACGTGGACATTGTGGTGGTGGACATCGAAGGCCCTGCCCGGCTGTTCCGCAATGAGGCGGCCGCCGGGAACCACTTCCTGGAGGTGCGGTGCCGACGCGCAGATACAGGCGCGGACGCCGTGGGGGCGAAGGTGGTCGTGCGAGCGGACGGAGGGCAGTGGGTGCGCGAGGTACATCAGGCGGGGAGCTTCCACTCTTCGCTGGACCCGCGCGTACACATCGGGCTGGGCGACGCAGCGCGAGTGGACGGGGTCACCGTTCGCTGGCCCGACGGAGAGGTGCAGGAGTTCGGCGAGGTCCCCATTGACTGCCTGGTAGAGGTTCGCCAAGGCGGCGAGGCGAGCGTGGAATGGCGACGAGGGGGAGCGGCGGCCCCATGATCGCCAAGCTGGGGAATAGGCCGCTGTTGGCGGCACTGCTGACTGTGCTCGTGTTGGTATCGGCGGCCGGGACGTACCTGCGCCGTGATGCCTTGATAGCTCGGCTGGCCGCACGCCGGGATTTGGTGGGACGCGCGCGCCTGGCAGCCCGCTTCCCCGACAGCCCGAGCGCCCTCTACTACTACGGTCTGAGCCTGCTGCTGGCGGGGGAG
>JBHIEF010000390.1:0-2347 GCA_046760465.1 Armatimonadota bacterium
CTCAGCTCAACGTCACCACACGGCTCTGCTGCGAGGACTCCAGCACCGCATGGGAGATCCGGACGGTTGCCACTCCGTCTTGCACTCCCGTCAGGGGCTGGCCGCCGGACCTCAGGCAAGCGATGAAGTGTTCGGACTGCCGCTGATAGGGCGACACCTGGTCCTCGGGGCGATCACAGCGGATGATGCTCTCGGCAGACCCCGGCTCAGCACGCCAGCGGACCTGGCCCCCCTCGCACACGGCCGAGCCCCTCGTCCCTATCACCCCATACTGATGCACGGGCACGTGGCTGGCCCAACTGGCGTGCATTTGCGCAATGCCTCCTGCCTCCAGGTTCATGATCGCGCTGACGATGTTGTCGTAGCCGTCCAGGTCTGCACGCGAGGTCGCCACCTTGCCCATTACGGAAGCCACCTCCCCGGCCGTCCAGCGCATGAAATCGAAGTCGTGCGACAGGGACTCCACGGTCATGCCGCAGAGAAGGCGGGGGTCGGTGCGCCAGTTGGGCGCCGGGTGTGGACTCCACAGGATGCGGATGCCCCAGAAGCTGTAGACTTCTCCGAGGTCCCCCGATGCCACCAGCTCTCGCAGGCGGGCGAGGGCCGGCGTGAAGCGGAAGTGGAAGCCGACCATGAAGGTGATGTCGGCGCGCGTCACGGCCTCTTCGATTGCCTGAGCGTCGGCCAGGCCTGCCGCCAGCGGCTTCTCGCAGAGGACGTGGACGCCGGCCTCGGCGGCGCGAACGGCCGCCTCGCGGTGGAACTTGGGCGGGGTACAGATGTAGACGGCATCAACCTCGGCCAGCACGGAGTCCAGGTCTCCGCAGACCGTCGCCCCGTAGCGGCTGGCCATGCCCTCGGCCTTCTCGTGCACTGCGTCGAAGGTGGCTGCGATGCGAACATCCGGGATCTTGGAAAGGCACTCGGCGTGCGTTTCGGCGATGCCCCCAGTCCCGACGATCCCGATCCCGACCATCTCTGTCTCCTCTCGGCCGGTGCGTCTGCCTTCGTCCGGCGTCGGCCCGATCCTCCTCTGTGTCCGGGCCGCACTGGGAAGTCGAGTTCACGCTGCAAACTGATTGGGTCCGCTCCGACGTCTCCCGCGTGGTGGTTGAGCTGACGATGAGCGGGCACCCGACGGTCATGCTCGTGCCCATCGCACTCCTAGACGGCAACCTGGCGACGTGATGTGCCCACGCGAGTTCTAGTGCGGGAAGAACAGGTACATGCGCTGGGAGACGATGGTCCCGTAGATGCCCCAGAGGGCGGGAACGGCCAGATCGCCGAGGATCGTGCCCAGCGCCAGAGGCACGAGCTTGTGGTAGACCTTGATCCCCCCGTAGCGCAGCACCAGCAGCTTCAGCAGCCAGGCGATCAGGAAGGGCACCCAGAGGTAGTCCATGGACGGCGTGTTGGCTATGGCGTAGCCGATCGGATGAAGCGGCAGGCCCGGGAGCTTCTGCCGAGCCACGACCAGTAGGACGGCGACGGCCGCGCCGAAGCCGGACGCGCCCAGCCGAAGCCAGTCCGCGGGCTGCGGGTAGTTGGCCCAGTTCGCCAACCGGTGGTACGCCTGTGTGCCGACGGAGGTGTACCATCCGCGGACCTTGGCGGTGGCGGCGCCGTAGGTGTAGTAGATGTGCAGGTGGGTCCACAGCGAGGCCACCAGGCCTACGCCCATTGCGGCGATGACTGCTGCCAGAAGCTGCCCTGGGCCGATGCCGGCCTCGTCTCGCATCTTGAGCGCGGCCAACAGATGCGGCGCCGGCGCGTCGCGGAAGTCGCTGTCGAAGCAGTGGAGGAAGGCAAACACGGCCAGGCCACGGTCCGACAGGGCGCGAGTGCCCAGCGCCGAGAGGATGAACTCGTGGGGGCAGTTCCGGCCCACCATGGTCCAACCCGCCCCGGTCTCGGCCACGATCCGCGCGATCGCCAGCACGAACACGAAGTAGAGCAGGAACAGCGCCGCCGCGATGGCGGCGTGGAGCCCGGCCAACGCGCTCATGGTGACCAGTGCAGCCACTACCAGGGCGAAGCCGACCAAGGCAGCGCGGGAGGAGAGGATGCTGGTGCCGCCGTGTCGCTCCCCGTGCTTCAGCGCATGCAGCAGCGGCCGCCGGGCGATCCAGGCTGCGGCGCCGATCAGCCCCAGCATGGCCCCCGAGCCCTGCTCATGCAGGAAGGGGAGCCGCGCCCAGCCCTCGGTGCCGCCGAATCCGGCCGCCAGCGAGGCGACGTTGGCGACCTTACCCAGCAGGTAGAACAGCCAACAGCTCAGCGAGGCTTCCAGCGTAAGCAGGAAGCCGATGCCGATCATGAAGGGAAAGAAGGCGACCGCAAGCGGCCG
>JBHIEF010000391.1:0-2319 GCA_046760465.1 Armatimonadota bacterium
GCCGTCGCCGTCGCCATCCTAGATCCTACATCATACATCCTAGATCGCCACCTCCAGATCGCACCTCGCACATCACACATCGCCCTCTAGCACAACACGTCCTTCCGGCCGAACACCAGCAGGCCCAGCAACAACGGTATTCCCGTGTACATGCTCAGCGCAAACACCGACCTGAGTATCTCCCGCCGGGGGATCTCTATCGCCCCCGCCTCCCGGAAGACCATCATGTGCTGCGTGATCAGGTAGGGCACGGCACGGTCCCACTCCATCCCCTCGAAGACCCCCAGGGCGATGGCGCTGATCAGCAGGAAGGCCACCGCCATGCCCGCGGCCGCCGCCGGGTTGCGCAGCAGCACCGAGAAGAACAGGGCGATCGAGCTCATGGCCACCAGCCCGCAGGCCGCCAGCGCGTAGGCCAGGCCCAGTCGCTGGTACACTTCGGCCCCGGCGAACTCGCGGAAGGGCGGCTCCGGGATGGCCAGGTTGCCCCCACCCCACAACACCCAGCCCAGCCCCAGCGACACCACCCCCAGGGTCAGGGCCAGGCTGGCCGCGTGCAGCGCCGACACGATGAACTTGCTCAGCAGCACCGCCGTCCGCGACACCGGGCGCACCAGCACCATCCTAAGCACGCCCGTGTAGCGCTCCCCCGCCACCTGGCTGCTGCCCACCAGCGTCGCCAGCACTGGCAGCAGCACGATCAGCGTCGGCCCCAGCACCGCCCAGGCCAGAAAGGGCCCGTTCAGGATGCTGCCCGCCACCACGAAGTCCTCCCGAAAGCCCCGCCCCAGCGGCCCGGCCTGAACGTTGCGCTCGATATGCCGCGCGCCCAGCGCGATCAGCGGCACCAGTGCCACCACCACCACGTACCCCGCGTACGCGCTGGGCCGCCGATACAGCTTCACCAGCTCCCACTTAAGTAGCGTCAGCATCTGCGCCTTCCGCCCCCGGCTCTACACTCACCAGTCATCCTGAGCGACCTCCCCACCCTCAACTGTGATTCCGAGCGACCGGAGGGAGCGAGTAATCTCTCCCCTGCCCCCTCTGCCGCCCTTGTAGGAGCGGCGCCCCGTTCATCCTGAGTTCATCGAAGGGCCGCGACTGGCGGTGGGCCGTTGCCGTTCCCATCCTACATCCTAGATCGTAGATCGCGCCCTTTGCCTCGCACCGCCTACGCCTCCCCCTCCTCGCCCAGGACCTCCAGGTAGAAATCCTCCAACGTCGTCGTCTCCGGTATCAGCGCCGACACCCTCACCCCGTGCCCCACCAGCAGCGCATTCAGCTCGGCAAACCGCCCCGCCTCGGCTGCGAACCGCACGCGCCCGTCCTCCACGGCCGTCACCGTCACGCGGCCCTGCTCCTCCAGCACCCGCGCCGCCAGGGAAGCGTCGTGCACCAGCGCCGTGGCGGCCCGGCTGTCCGCGTGCAGCAGCTCGCGCACCGCGCCGCTGGCCACCAGCTCCCCCTCGCGAATCAGCCCCACGTGCGTGCACACCTGCTCCACCTCGTGCAGCAGGTGGCTGGACAGAAACACCGTCATGCCCTCTTGACTTCCCAGCCGCCGCACCAGTTCCCGCACTTCCCGCATGCCCCGCGGGTCCAGCCCCGAGGACGGCTCATCCAGTATCAGCAGGTCGGGATTCGGCAGCAGCGCCTGCGCGATCCCCAGCCGCTGTCTCATGCCGTGCGAGTAGGCCCGCACCCTGTCGTGCTGCCGCTCCCGCAGGTCCACCTGGTCCAGCACTTCGTCTATGCGTGAGGGTTGCGCGCCGCCGGAGAGGGCGGCGAAAAGCTCGAGGTTCTTACGTCCGCTCAGGTGACCGTAGAAGACGGGCTCCTCGACCAGCGCCCCCACCCGCCGCAGCGGCCTCAGGCGGTCCTGGCGCACCGAGTGCCCGAACAGGAAGCAGTCCCCCGCCGTGGGCCGCACCAGCCCCAGCAGCAGCCTGATGGTCGTGCTCTTGCCGGCGCCGTTGGGACCCAGGAAGCCGTAGATCTCCCCCCGCCGCACCCGCAGGTCCAGCCCGTCCACGGCCAGGCGCCGCCCGTAGGCCTTGCTCAGCCCACGGGTCTCGATCACGACCTCATCAACGCCCTCAGCCTCATCACTCATGGGCGCGATGCTCGCGACGACCGTTGGGGGACTGGAGGTGCCAGGTCGGAGGCGCTGTGGGTAGTCGCAGGCTTCCCTGGGCTGAGCTTGCCGAAGTCAGCCTGCGGAGGTGGCTCGCGGTGGGCCGTCGCCTCATGCCTGGCACCTGAAACCCGACCCCTGGAACCTACGAGAGCCCGCCTGGCCGCGGGCCCTCCACGATTGTA
>JBHIEF010000392.1:0-2273 GCA_046760465.1 Armatimonadota bacterium
GTACCGCAAAAGGACCTGGATGACCCCAAGGACAAGCGCGCGAACGTGCGCGGGGCATTTGCCGTGAGCAAGCAAGAAGTGGCGGGGCACCAACTTCTGCTGGTAGATGATCTCTACGACTCGGGCGCTACGGTGGAGGAATGTGCGCGTTTGCTCAGGGAGGCGGGGAGCGGGCCGGTTAAGGTGCTGGCCTTGGGGCGGGCGCGCTGGGCAAGACGAGGGGGAGGGTTGGTGGGGTAGGATGTGGGATCTAGGATGTGCGATGTAGGATCTGGGATCCACGAACAACGGCGGCCACCCCTGGCCGCCGCCGCAGACTTGCGGCCTGCGGGGCAGGCCGCTGGCCTGCGACTACCCACAGCGCGGCCGGGGCGTGCCACCGCTAGTCGCCGCGAGGACGCGGCTCCTACAAGGGAACCGGCAGCGCTAGGGGCGTGGTGAGGATTAGCGACAACAGTGTCAGCAGAGGGGAGCGCTTGGCGTGGGTGGCGCTGTGCTGGGGTGGGGGAGTGGGGCCGGCGGCGGTGAAGAGGCTGCTGGACCGGCTGGGCAGCGCGGAGGCGGTGCTGGCGGCGTCGGCGGAGGAGCTGCTGGGCCTGCGGGCCAGGTTGTCGCCGGAGTCGGCTGAGCGCATCGCGGGGCTGAAGGGGCGGCTGGAGGAGGCCGAGGAGGAGCTGGTGCGCTTAGGCGACGCAGGCATTGAGGTGATCTGCGGCTGCGAGCCGGAGTTTCCCCGGGCGCTGCGAGAGGCGCCCAACCCCCCTGTTATCATCAGCGTGCGAGGCGTACTGCCGGATGACACCGACCAGTGCGTGGCCATCGTCGGAACGCGGACGCCGAGCGAGGAGGGGGCGGAGCTGGCGCGGCGGCTGGCCGGCGATCTGGCCAGTCGCGGGTACTGGATCGTGGCGGGCCTGGCGCTGGGCGTGGACACGGCGGCGCACGAGGGGGCGCTGGAGGGTGAGGGCAGGACGGTGGCGGTGCTGGGGTCGGGGATTCGCGTGATCCACCCGCGCGAGAACGAGGGCCTGGCGGAGAGGATCAGCGACCACGGGGCGCTGCTGAGCGAGCTGCCGCCGAACGCGCGGCCCTCGGTGGCGCGGCTGATGGCGCGGAACCGCCTCCAGGCGGCGCTGTCGAAGGCGGTCATCGTGGTCGAGACGCGCGAGCAGGGCGGGACCATCACCACCGCCAACGCCGCTCGGCGGCAGGGGCGGCTGGTGTACGCGGTGCAGTGGCAGGAACAGAAGGAGGAGGCGGCGGGGAACGAGTCGCTGCTGAACGCGGGCGCGTGGCCGCTGGGGGTTGAGTACGACCTGGAGGAGCTGTGTGGGCGGGTGGAGCGTCATGTGCCTGCCGTGAAGGGCGAGGCTGGGGAGGGGCAGCTCGACCTGTTCTAGGGGCAGCGGCGCTTCCGATGCGAGATACGAGATGCGGGATGCAGGATGCGAGATGCAGGGCGCGGGGAAGCGGCACGGGGGCCTGAGGGACAGTGGCTCAGGGGTGATCAGGATCACGTGGGCGCTGGGAGGCGTCGAGAGGGGCTAGCTGGGCCTGCCGCGAAAGGCCGTCAAAAGGAAGGGGGAGGTCTGAGATGCAAGCGAAGCGGCTGGTCATGATCGGTGTTGGTCTCATCGTGGTAGTCGGCCCCATGGTGGCGTGGACGGCCGACGAAGGAGAAGAAGCGTTCGCGGTGCGGATGGAGTTGCCGACAGTGGTCGCGTCGAAGTACGGCGATCTGATGTGGATGGTAGAGTCCAAGCAGCTTAGGGCGCAAGTGCGCCTCACGCTGGAGGAGTCAAGCCTGAGCGCCCTCAGGGGAGATGACCCCGGTGTGGCGGCAAAGCTGGATGTCAGCGTACATCGAAGGACCGAAGGCGGCCGGCGACTCGCGGAGGGGCTCGCCGCCGATTTCTCCAGCACAGACCGCCGCGTGCAGGGCCGGCTCGTGCTGGCGCCTGGGGGGACGTATCCCGTGGCCGAGGGCGTCGAGCTGCGCGTCGGGGAGTTGGAGGGGAAGGTGCTGCCGGTCAGTTTGGTCCTGGTGGAGTAGGGGGCCGGCCGGCGACGGCCCGCCGCCTGGCCGCGGGCCGCAGACTTGCGCCCTGCAGGGCAGGCCGCTGGTGTGCGACTACTCGTGCTACGTAGCGAAGCCACTTCGTGTTTCGGCAGCTTAGCTGCCGAAACACCAAACGGAAGCCCAGCGCGCGCCACCCCCTCGCCAGCAGAGCTGGCTCCTACGCATTTGGGGTGCGGTGTGGAGTCAGGCAGGG
>JBHIEF010000393.1:0-2240 GCA_046760465.1 Armatimonadota bacterium
GCTTGGTGCAGATGACGTGCTTGCCGGCGCGGGCGGCGTCTATGCCGGCCACGTGGTGGTGCCCGCTGGGGGTGAGCACGTTGACCACGTGGACGTCATCCCGCTTCAGCATCTCGCGGTGGTCGGTGTAGGCCTGGGCGCCGTACTGCTCGGCCTTGTCGCGGGCGCGCTGCTCGACGGCGTCGCAGACCGCGACCACCTCCGCCTCCGGAATGCGCCGGATGGCCTCGATGTGCGTGTCGCTGATGACTCCGCAGCCGATGATGCCGAAGCCGTATGTGCCAGTGAGGGGCATGCCGAGTACCCTCCCTTGGGTGCAATCGCGTCTAGAAATCGGGCAGCAGCGCGTAGAAGAGCAAGCCTATCACCATCGCCGGCACCGTGGTCGTCACCGTGGCCCAGAGGGCGGTCTGGCGGTGCATGGCGATGATGGGAAAGAGCGCGTCCCCGTCCTGGCTGATGGCGTTGGCCAGCACGGCGGCGAAGGGGATGACCACCAGCGCGCCGGGCGCCTGGCCCCTGCAATACAGCGTGACCAGCAGAATCTGCGGCCCGCAGCCGGGTATCAGGCCGACGGCCGCGGCGGCCACCACCGACAGGACCCCCGCGCTGGCCACCAGGCTCCCCAGGGCCTCCTCGCCCACGTAGAGCATCACGATCTCGTAGGCGGCGTAGGCCGCGAACACCCACGTGGTTACGAAGGCGGTCTCGCCGGCGTTGTGGATTAGCGTCTCGCGCAGTGAGGTCAGCTTCTCCTCGGACTCGGCGTGCGTGTCGTCGCCGATGTACTTGCGTCCCGCGATCATCAGGCCCAGGGAGAGCAGCGTGCCGGCCAGTCCCACCCAGAAGTCGAGGTTGAAGCCCAGCCAGTCGTTGACGCTGCGCTGGGTCAGGATCACCACCCCGCACACGAAGCCGACCGCGACCACGATCCAGTAGACCAAGTGCCCCTGGTGGGTGATCCTGTACCCCAGGGCCTCGGTGTCAACGGGCCCCTCGGGGTGCAGGGCCAGGTCCACCTCATCGCCCTCCTGGTGGCCGATGTGCTCCCACTCGATGTAGTGCTCGCCGCCGGGCTGGTGCTCGGCCGTGGGGGCGGCGGCCGCGGCGGGCGCGGCGATCAGCGTGCGCCCCAGGCCCAGCGCGTCCACGGCGTAACCGCTGAGCACGCCCACCACGAAGGAGAGGCCGTGCACCAGCAGCGCCTTCTTCGGCAGCATGGCGATGATGACGAAGGAGGAGTCGCCCATGGTGGAGATGAGCGTGGCCACCAGCGTGCCGTAGGTGACGATGCCGCGCATGAACAGGGGCATCACGAAGATGGCGCCCCCGCAGCCGGGCATGACGCCGAAGGCCGCGCCGATGAGCGGCTGCCAGCGCCGGTGGCGCTCGATGGCGGCCACGATCCCGCCGGCCGTGCGGTAGTTCAGGTAGCCGAAGAACAGCAGCAGGGCGCCCACGAACACGCCCACCTGCAAGAAGGCGTTGGCGGCGGAATCGAGGATGGTTGTCCATATCTCTGCGAGCATGAGCGCACCGGCGCACGCCGGCGAGGGCGGCGAGGGCGGGAGGAGTCTATTCCTACCAGTGTAGCCACACACCTGCCTGGGGCGGGGTTAGCTGGGTCGCAGGGGCAGTGCCAGGTCATTCTGAGGCCCGAAGGGGCGAAGAATCTCGTACCAGGCGCGCCAGTTTGAGGCGAGATCCTTCGCGGCCGGCCGCCGGCCTGCCGCTCAGGATGACAGAGGAGATTGGGCGCGCTCAGGATGACGGAGGAGGGCGGGGGGAGGCGCGGTGGGCAGCCGCAGACTTCAGTCTGCGGCGGTGGAAGGGCATGGCTTCCACCACATGCCACCTCCGCGGGCTGAAGCCCGCGACTACCCACCACACGCCCTCCCAGTGCGCCACTAGCCGCGCCGCCGCCACCAGCGGCGGCCCAGGAGGAACAGGACAAGGGCGGCGCCCCAGAAGGGCAGGTAGGCCAGCAGCCAGATGGCCGCGGCACCAATCACACGGCCCGTGCGTCCCGAGGACTGCCAGGCGCGCTCGGCCGTGCCCGCGAGCGTCCTGGGGAGCACCTCCTCGCGCTCCAGGAAGCGGGCCGTGCCCGTGGCCAGGACCGTGCGGGCCAGCACCTGCCGTATCTCGGAGCGCTGCTGCTCGGCGGCGGCGTGGGAGGCGTCCACCTTCTTGGCCAGCTCCAGCTTCTCGGCCGTCTGCCGCGTGCGGCGCTCGATGCG
>JBHIEF010000394.1:0-2235 GCA_046760465.1 Armatimonadota bacterium
CAGGGACTCGGCCGTGGGCTCGCGGAAGAAGAGGCCCGTCTCGCCCTCCTTCACCGTCTCCAGAGCCCCGCCGCCGGCGAAGGCGATGACCGGCCTGCCCGAGGCCTGGGCCTCGACGGGCGCCAGGCCAAAGTCCTCGACGCCGGGGAAGATGAGCGCCCGACAGTGGCTCAGCAGGTGGCGCAGCTCTGCCTCGGAGACCCGGCCCACTAGCTCCACCGTGCCGCCCGCCATCGCCCGCAGCCTGCCCTCGTCCGCGCCGCTGCCCACGATCTTCAGGGGCAAGCCCAACTCGTTGAAGGCCCGCACGGCCAGGTCCACGCGCTTGTAGGGGCGCAGCCGGGACACGATCAGGAAGTAGTCCTCCACGCCGTCGGCGACTTCGAACCGGTCGCACTCGACGGGGGGGTAGATGACGGTGGAGGAGCGCCCGTAGGCCCGCTGGATGCGCTCGGCCACGAACTGAGAGTTGGCGATGAACTCGTGCACGGTGGCGGCGGTGGCGAGGTCCCAGGCGCGCAGTCGGCGGATCATGAGGGGGAGAACGACCCGGACCGCGGGGCCGAGTCGCTCGCGCGCGACGTAATCGTGGTAGCACCACACGAACCGCATGGGGGTGTGGCAGTAGCACACGTGGACGGCCGCGGGCGGAGGACTGATGCACTTGGCGAAGGCCGAGGAGCTGCTCAGCAGCAGGTCGAAGCCGGTCAGGTCCAGGCGCGCGAAGGCACGGGGGTACAGGGGAAGCAGGCAGCGGGGCGCTCGGTGGCAGAAGGGCAGGCGCTGGAGGAAGGTGGTCTGGGGCTCCAGGCCCTGCAAGCTCGTGGGCATGCGGGAGGGGTCGTACAACGACGTGTACAGCGGCGCGCCGGGGAACATGTCCAGCAGCACTTCCACCACGCGCTCGGCGCCGCCGTATTGGTTCAGGTAATCGTGCACCAGGGCCACTCGGCCCAGGTCGGCCACGGGTGTCACTCCCCCTCGGCGACCGGCGGAGGTAGGTCAAGCAGGTCCGCGTAGACCCCCTCAACTCCCGCCACCGTGCGTTGCACGGTGAAAAGGCTGACGGCTCGACGCCGTCCGGCCTGACCCATGGCACGGCGGCGGCCGGAGTCGCCCAGGAGCGCCACGAGTGCCTCGGCGATGGCGCCGGGATCGCGCGGCGGCACCAGCACGCCCGTCTCGCCGTCGGCCACGATCTCGGGGATTCCGCCGCAGGCCGAGGCTACCACGGGCGTGCCCGCGGCCATGGCCTCCGCCAGCACGCGCCCAAAGGGCTCCGGCTGAATGGCGGCGTGCACCACCACATCCGCAGCGGCGAGCACCTGGGGGATATCCTCCCTCTGCCCGAGAAAGACGACGCGCTCCTCGAGCCCTAGGTGCTCCACCAGAGCGTGCAGGTGTTTCTCGTAGGCAGCCTCGTTCTCCGGGAAGAGCACCTTGCCGACGATGGCGAAGCGGGCGTCGGCGAACTCCCTGCTCACTCGCGCCGCCGCGCGCAGGAAGACGTCTTGTCCCTTCCAGCGGGCGATCTGGCCCACCTGGACTATCAGGGGAGCCTCCCGCGACAGCCCGAGTTCGGCCCGGCAAGCGGAGCCGTCGGCCTCCGCGAACTGCGCCACGTCAATGCCATTGTAAACGGTGACGACCTTGGTCGGATCGCGCAGCCGTTCGCGGTAGGGCGCCGCTACGGCATCGGAGATGGCGATGACGCGCGCGGCGCGGCGGTCGGCCAGGCGGAACAGCCAGCGTCGGGCCAGGGACTCGTCCAGGATGTTGCGGGCGTGGATCACCAGGCCGGCCGAGGTGAAGCTGGCCGCCAGGGCGCCCAGGAAGTGTGACTTGACGGAGTTGGTGTGGACAATGGCCGCGCCTGTCTCGCGGATGAGCCGACGAATCCTGCGGGCGGGCCCCAGCATGTCCTTGACCTTGCCGACGGCCAGGAGCGGATGGCTGCGAGCGTAGTCGCGCGACACCCGCAGCATGGAGACCCGCATGGGCACGAAGCGCACCTCGACCCCAGCCCGCTCCAGCGCCGCCGAGAGCGGCCCGGCCTCGGGCTGGACCACCACGGGCTGGAAGCGCTCGTTGTCGAGGCCGGTGGCGAGACTCAGCAGGCTCCGCTCCGCTCCGCTGAGCTGGGTGGCATGGTCGAGGAAGAGGATGGTCTGAGGCATGATGCCGGGGCCATGATACTGCAAGGCGCCTCGGGGGGTCAATCCGGCGTTCCGGGTG
>JBHIEF010000395.1:0-2188 GCA_046760465.1 Armatimonadota bacterium
ACCCATCCAGGACGTCCAGGCGGGTCAACGCGACCTCCGTGGCTCCGTTCAGCCGGCAGGAGAAGCGCACTACCTCGGCGTCGATCCACCCGCAGCGCCGGGCCCGCCCCGTGGTGGTGCCGAACTCGCCGCCGGCCTGGCGCAGGCGGTCGCCGGTCTCGTCGGCCAACTCCGTAGGCATGGGACCGTTGCCCACCCGCGTGCTGTAAGCCTTGGCGACGGCGATCACGCGGTCAATCTCACCGGGGGCGATGCCGGCCCCGCCGGTCACGTTGCCGGCCAGCGGGCTGGAGGCCGTGCAGTAGGGATAGGCGGCCCAGTCAACGTCCAGCATGGCTCCCTGGGCGCCTTCTGCCAGGACGTTTCGGCCCTCCTGGATGGCTCTGCGGATGATCTCGGCCGGCTCGCGGACGAAGGGCTCAACCGTGCTGTAGAGCGCGTCGTACTGGGACATGATCTCGTCCACGTCGAAGGGAGCGCCGCCCAGCGCCTCCACCAGCCGGTTCTTGATCGCCACCTGGACGTTGAGCTTCTCGCGCAGGACCTCGGGACGCGCGAAGTCGGCCAGCCTGATGCCGTTGTAGCTGACCTTGTCCGCGAAGCAGGGCCCGATCCCGCGACCAGTCGTGCCCGTGCTCGCCTTGCCTTTGGCCTGCTCGTACAGCCTGTCCAGGGCCTTGTGGTAGGGCATCACCATGTGGCAGCGGGGCGACACGAGCAGGCGTCCGGAGGGGTCCACTCCTCCGTGCTGAAGGGTAAGCAGCTCCTCCCCGAACCCCTCCAGGTCCACCAGAACGCCGTTGGCAATGATGTTGGTGGCGCGGGGAGAGAAGATGCCTGAGGGGATCAGGTGCATCTTGAACGTCCCCAGATCATTGATCACCGTATGGCCGGCGTTGCTGCCGCCGTTGAAGCGGATGACCAGATCCGCCTCCTGGGCCAGCACGTCAACGATGCGGCCTTTGCCTTCGTCGCCCCACTGGGCGCCGACGACCACCGTTACGGGCATGGGACTACACTCCGAACTCGCGGTTCTCTTGCCTGCCAGGCACGCGGTGCGCGGGGCATTATAGGCCGTCGGGAGGGATTGTCAACACACATGTACAACAATGGACATAAGTCCAAGGGACCCCCGATGGACGACTTTTGTGCGGCCTCGTGAGGTGAGACCTGTGGCGCGTGCCGGCACGAAGCCCGACGCTCGCGAGATGATGCTGCGGGCCGCGCAACTGTATTACGAACGCGGCTTGCCACAGAAGGAGGTCGCCAAGCGGCTGCTGGTGAGCCGGCCCGAGGTCAGCCGTCTGCTGACCCGCGCCCGCAGCGAGGGGATAGTCCGCATCACGGTCGTGCCGCCCACCAGCCAGGAGTATCTGGAGGCGCTCCGAGTCAAGCTGGCCAGCGCCTTCAGCCTCCAGCACGTCGCGCTGGCTCCGGGGCGACAGGAGGTGCCCGATCAGGAGACGCTGCACTCGCTGCTGCATCTGATCGCCGCCGAGGCCGCGGCCTTTCTGGACTCAGTCATCGGGGATGAGGATGTGCTGGCCGTGGCCTGGGGCTACAACACGCGCAACGTCATGCGCCACCTGCGCCCGTCCAAAATCCTGCCCGGCCTGACCGTCGTGCCCATGCTGGGCTGTTTGACCCATCGCATGGACCTCTTCGACTCCAACGGCCTGGCCCGAGACTTCGCCCTGGCCTACGGTGCTCGCTATCTCGGACTGCCTGCGCCGGCCATCGTGCGCGGGGCCGATCAGCGGCGTGTCGCGGCCGAGCTGCCGCTGGTCAAGGAGACGCTGGAGGCGCTGGGTGGAGCGACGATTGCCGTTACCAGCCTGGCCCCGGCGACGCGGAATACCACGGCTGTGCGGGACGG
The DNA here is from genome assembly GCA_046760465.1 of Armatimonadota bacterium. Classification (GTDB taxonomy): domain Bacteria; phylum Armatimonadota; class Zipacnadia; order JAUWAU01; family JBHIEF01; genus JBHIEF01. Next base: position 1,877 of record JBHIEF010000395.1, read on the forward strand.
GTTCGTCAGGCCGGAGGAGCTGGACCGCCTGGTGGAGTGCGGGGCCATGGGGGAGATGTGCGGATGGTACTTCGATGAGCGAGGGCGGGCCGTGACGCCGAAGGACGTGGAGTGCTTCCCCATTGGCATGGGGCTGGACATGCTCCGCGATATGGTCATCGAGGGGCGGGGCCTGGTGATAGGCATCGCCGGCGCCGACGAAACGCGGTACGGACCCATCCTGGCCGCGCTTCAGGGACGCCTGGTGAACGTGCTGGCCACCGATCACGTGACGGCGGTTCGCCTGCTCGAGATGGCGGATGCCTCTGCCGC
>JBHIEF010000396.1:0-2175 GCA_046760465.1 Armatimonadota bacterium
CCCCGGCGAGTGAGAGCCCGATCAACCGGACCTGCCTGCTCATTCGGCGGGCTCAACCTCAGTCTCGACGCGGAGCCAGAAGGGACTCGCACCCGCGTCGACCTCATTCCCCTCGCCTACTTCGTAGTCAGCCTCGGCGAAAACGCCGTCGAGCCTGATTGACTGCGTCACTTCCTTGTCCTCTTGAAGTAGGAGCTCGCGCCTAGTGAATGCCTTGGGCGGGGACGACGCGCCCTGGCCAGTCTGCGAGAAATCGAATGCCACCTCCTCGTCAACCGGGTCTGGCTCCGTCGGGGAGTAGATGTAGTACCGGCCGTAGATCCTGGAGTAGGTCGGATCGCCGGTGTTGTTCAGCCACCCGGTCATCCCACCATAGGCCCAGCAGGTAGTATGGAGCGCCTGGCCCGTGTACTGCTGGTCCCTGACCATCCGATACTTAGCTACCGCCTCCGCCTCGACGACCGCGGCGTGGCTGTAGCCGGGGTAGTACGGCTTCACATGCGCCCGGCCATTGTCCAACTTGAGGTAGCAGATGGCCCTGTCGTCGCCAGGCGGGAGGAAGGGGCCCCCCTGGTTGAATATGTAGGCGCCGGCGTCCGGCCGCTTGTAATGCCTCAGAGGCACCCCATCAACCATCCCCGTGCCCTTCTCCTCTGTTGCTGGATAGTCTACTTCGGGATCCCGCGATATCTCGTCCATCTTCCAGCGCGGCCCGTCGTCCAGTTGCGCTGACACCGCGCCACCCCCGGCCGCCACAACCAGCACGAACAGCACAGAAAACCAACGCATCCCAACTCCTCCTCTCTTCTTCTGCCGGCGACTACGGCCCTAACGGGCCGTTCCGCCCAAATCCATGCTCCACACCCGAGCGGACATGTAGATCGGTGCCAGGGTGAATGCAAAGGCGTCGTGATCCGCAGCCCGGGTAAGCGCCGTATACCCGAGGCGTCGGCGTTCACGCCAGCCGGGGTCGGTCTCATTCAGCTTGCGCACGAGTTCGTACCTCGCCTGCAGCTCGGCCTCCCTTTCCTGCTCAATCTGCGCGAGCTCCCTGGACTCGGCGCTGTCGGCCCGTCCGGCCTCCCGGGCGCGCCCCCGCCCCCAGGAGGAGACCCAGCTGACCGCCATGGCCAGCCGCTCGAGGGGGCGCTCCTGGGTGACGCGCAGTCCCGGCTCCAGCACGATGAGCCGCTCTAGCGACTCAGTGAGGTCAGTCGCCTCCTCCTCTGGCAACACGCTGCGCACAGGGGTCCAGAGTGCGGACGCCGTCAGGTCACCGAAGTGCACATCGGCCATCCGGGCCGCCCCCTCGCGCACCTCGGCGGGGCAGTCGGGCCAGCTCCGCAGCAGCTCGTCCATCATGGCCTCCCTGATCTGGCCCAACTGCTCCTGGATGGCTATCAGCTCCTGTGGATCGGGGCCGTCCGCGATATAGCGCCAGATCGCAGTCTGTGTGCTGCACACCATGCGCAGGAGCGCTGCGTGCCCGTAACCGAACTTGCCCGGCATCTCGAAGGCATAGGCGCGTTCCAGGAGGCCCTCCTCGATGTCCGCAAGCTGCTGCTCGCTCATCGGCGCGGTGATGGCCGTGGGCAGCCAGCGTGCCATGCGGCGGAGAAAGTCCTCCTGCATTTGCTGCGGCAACTGCGGCACCTGGGAGGCTTCATCCCCGCCCCGGGCGCCCCTCGCCTCGGGCCAGTAGCCCGGCGGCGGAGGCAGGTAGTGGTAGTTCGCCAGGCCCTCTTCGAGCGCGGCCAGGATTCGGGCAATCTGGGCCTGGATCTCGGGCGTGGCAGGGGCTGCGGCCGGCGGCACCTGGCAGGAGCCCCACGGGGCCCATCCAACAACGAGCCCGACAGCCCCCAGGCAAACCCCGACGGCAACTCGCGGCGAGACGCCACTCCTACAGGCAGGGTCATTCCTCGGGTGGGACAATGGGAATCACCACCCTCTCTAAGTCCTCCTCCATGCGTTGCAGGGCGTGCCCCGCGAACGGCGCCTCGGTGCTCTCGGGCCACTTGGCAACCACAACTTCGAAGTGGCGCTTGGCCGCCAGCAGGTCCTCGGCTCGCGCGCAAGGCTTGCGGTCAAGTCGCTGCCGGTAGACCTCCATGGTGTAGTACATCATCCCCAGCCGCCATTCGGCGCGGAGGTGGTAGTCGGTATCGGGCCACT
>JBHIEF010000397.1:0-2144 GCA_046760465.1 Armatimonadota bacterium
ACCTTCTCCACAATGGACCCTCCAGCGCCGGCATGCATCGAACCGTCTCCATCCTACATCCTAGATCATACATCCTACATCCTCCATCGCCATCTCGCCTCCTGCCTCTAACCTCCCAAGGGATTCCCCTCCCTCACAGCGAACTCTCGCCGCACCCCCAGCCACGCGGCTGCGAATGGAGGACGCCCAGCATGGCTCAGGATTCTCCCGTGCGTGTCATGATTCTCGGCGTGGACGCCCCCATCGTCCCCCGCACGCTCAAGTACGTGGACGAGGGCGACATGCCCACGCTAAAAAGTCTCATTGACCAGGGCACCCTCGCCCTCAACTGCATGGTCCCCTACCCGACCATCACCCCGCCCAACTGGACCACCATCGTCACCGGCGCCTGGCCCGGCACGCACGGCATCACCTGCTTCCACGTGCACAACCCCGGCGACCCGCTGGACCTAACCCACGCCGGCTTCGATTCCGCCGACAATCAAGCCGAGTTCCTGTGGGAGGCCCTGGAGCGCGACGACAAGCGCTCCATCGTCCTCAACTACCCCTCCACCTGGCCGCCGCGCATGGGCGACCTGGGCGTGCAGGTGGCCGGCGCGGGACTGGCGCCCAACGAGTGGCGCCACCACTTCGAGGCCCTGGGGCCCTGGGACGTGCGCAACGACGTCTCCGGCTCGCAGCTCTTCGCCACCGACGAGTACCCCCGCGCGCAGGCCGTCGAGCCACAGCCCGCCGAGGGCTGGAGCAACGCCCCCGACGGCGCCGACCTGGAGGTCGAGCTGTCCATCGAGGGCCGCACGCCGCTCTCGCCCCTGAAGCCGCAGACCTGGTGGGGCCTTATCCTCAAGGGCGACTCGGGCAGCTACGAGCGCCTGCTCATCGCCACGGAGAAGGACGCCGCGAAGGCCCTGTGCGAGCTCGGCGTGGGCCAGTGGAGCGATCGGCTGGAGGGCAGCTTCGAGACCGAGGCCGGCTCCAGGCGCGCCGCCTTCAAGTTCAAGCTGCTCGAGCTATCCCGCTCGGGCAGGGAGCTCAAGCTCTTCCTCAGCCCGCTCTGCGCCGTCGAGGGCTACCACCACCCCGAGGACGTCGCCGCCGAGCTGGAGGAGAACGTGGCCGAGATGCCGCTGCCCGTCTTCGGCATCGAGGAGCTCAACCTGGAGTGGATTGACGACGACACCTGGGGCGAGATCATGTGGGAGGCCCACCGCTGGCTGGGCAACGCCGCCGGCCATCTCCTCAGCAGCAGGCCCTGGGACCTGTACGCCATGCACCTGCACTGCCCCGACTGGGCCTACCACGCCATGGCCACCCGCCTCGACCCGCTCACCGAGCCCGACGCCGCCGTGCGCGAGCGCTACGAGAAGCTGGAGCGCGAGTTCCACCGCGCCTGGGACGAGATGCTGGCCACCATCCTCCAGAACGCCGATGACAACACCATCGTGGTCGTCGTCTCCGACCACGGCGCCCAGGCCACCACCGGCCGCGTGCCCATCCGCAAGATCCTGGCCGACGCCGGCCTGCTGACCCTCAAGCAGGACGACGAGGGCAACGAGGTGGTGGACTGGAGCCAGACCAAGGCCGTCGTCCAGCGCTCCTCCTATGTGTATGTCAACCTCAAGGGCCGCGACCCCCAGGGCATCGTCGAGCCCGGCCAGGAGTACGAGCAGGTGCGCGACCAGATCACAGACGCCCTCATGGGCTACACCGACCCCGAGACCGGCCTGCGCCCGTACTCCTTCGTGCTGCGCCGCGAGGACGCCCGCGTGCTGGGCCTGTATGGTGACCGCGTGGGCGACGTGGTCTTCGGCCAGCGGCCCGAGTTCTGCGGCCAGCACGGCCCCATTCTGCCCACCGCCAAGATCGGCCTCGGCTCCGTCGAGGGGCTGCTGGTCATCAAGGGCCCCGGCATCAAGCAGGGCGCCAAGCTGGAGCGCAACGCCTGGCTGGTGGACGTGGTCCCCACCGTCTGCCATCTGGCCGAGTGGCCCCTGCCCGCCCAGGCCGAGGGTGCCGTCCTGTACCAGGCCCTGGACGACCCCGACGCCAAGACCATGGAGCACCGCAAGCTCCGGCGCAACTACCAGCGCCTCAAGCGCGCCGAGCAGACCGACGAGGCCCTGACCCACCGCTACAACATGTAG
>JBHIEF010000398.1:0-2142 GCA_046760465.1 Armatimonadota bacterium
GCTTCCATGGAGATCGTCAAGGTGCGCCCGAGAGGGCAGATTACGATTCCCAAGAGGCTGAGGGAGGAGTTGCAGATAGAGCAGTCATCCGTCCTAGATGCCTTTAGGGTGGGGGACGCTATCGTGCTTAGCCCGCGGCGTTCTCGGGTGGTCGAGATAGCGCAGCAGATGGCCCACGAATTCGCGGAGGCAGGGATCACGCTGGAGGAACTGCTTGAGGAGTTGGACCGACAGCGGCGGCGGTACGTCAAGGAGGAGTATGGGCTCCAGACCGATTAGGGTCTTCCTCGACGCCAACGTCATCATCTCTGCCGCGGCATCCCCTAGGCCGCTGGAGAGCGCAGCCGTGGCGGTGCTTGACGTGTGCGCCCGGGGCTTGGCCCAGGCACACTTGTCGCGGCAAGTCCTCAGCGAGGTAGAGCGAACGGTCAGCGGCAAGCGTCCCGAGCAGATGGGCAAGCTCGGGGAGCTGTTGGCTGCCGTGTCGCCGGTCGTGCTGCCGGATCCGCCCGAGAGCGCGGTGGCGCGGATGCGTCAGGTCATCAACCGCAAGGACGCGCCCATCCTGGCGGCTGCGGTGGAGGCAGACGTAGACTTCCTGGTGACTCGCGACCTCCGACACTTCCACCGGGCGGAGGTCAGTGACGCCGTGACGTGTCGGATAGTTGACCCGGCGCAGTTCCTCCGGGTGCTGGCCGAAGGGCTGAGCGGCGAAGCGTTCGGCCCGGGCTAGTGCGAGGCTCCGGCTAGCAGCTAGCGGGTCCAGGGCGCGGCGAGGACGTCGTACGCCGGGCGGGGGCGGCCGGTGGCGGGGTCGGCCACCAGGTTCATGCTGCCGCAGCCGTTGTTCTTGGGGCTCCATCGGGCCCAGTCTCCGTGCCAGGCCCAGGCCATGCACCCCTTGATGCCAAGCTCCTGGAAGTGCCCCATGGCCCAGCGGACGAACTCCGCCTGAGCCTGATCGTCATCCGTCCCCCGGCCGAACTCGGTGATCCACACGGGCTTGTCGTGCCGGCGGCAGAGGGCGACGTGCTCGCGCAGGATCTCCAGGGTCTTGCGCCAGGCCTGCTCGTCGTCCTCGTCGTCGGCGGGGTAGGGCGCGTAGAAGTTGAAGCCGATGAAGTCCAGGGCCTGGAACAGGCGCGGGTCACTGCGGAAGTCGTCGTAGAAGATGTCGCTGACGTGAGTCTTGCCCTCGTCGTCCACGTGGTGGTGGGCGTTGACGAAGCGAATGGTGACGGGCCGGGCGTCGCGGGCGCGGACGATGGCAGCTAGCTGCTCGAAGAGCGTCAGGAAGCTCTCGCGCTTCCAGTCGTCCTTGGGCCAGGCCCAGGGCTCGTTGAGCAGCGACCAGGACCAGATGCCCTCGCGCCCCGCCAGGCGGTCCACGGCGTGCGTTACCGCCGCCAGGAACTGCTGCTTGGTCCGGCCGCTCCGGTCGTGGATGATGGAGAGGCCGTAGCCGTGCTGGTCGGACACCTCGCGGTAGTGCCCGGTCTCCTCATCGCGGCGGAACTCGCGCACGTACTCGGGCGTGCACCAGGCGGAGTCTCTCTTGCCCCAGAGCGTCTGGAAGCTGACCTGGACCTGGAGGTCGCGCTCGGCGGCCAGGTCAATGACGTGGGCGACGCCGTCCAGGAAGGGGTCGCCGTAGGGCTCGCCGCGGCGGTTCTGTCCGCTGAAGTCGCCGGGAGTGGGACCCTCGAGGCGGTACCAGTAGAGGGTGAGGGCGAGGTGGGTGATGCCGTCGGCCCGGAAGCGGTCGAAGTCGCGCCCGATGAGCTCGTCGGGCGTCCAGGCGGGCGAGTACCCGTGCCAGAGGGTCAGGTAGTTGACGCCGCGGGCGAGGTCGGCGGTGGGCGCGGGGCCAGGGCACACTAGGGCAACCAGGAACAGTAGGCGCGCGACTCCCGGCCATGCTGACGGAGAACAGGCGTGTCTCATTGCAGTGCGTACTCCGATGGTAGTTGCAGTAGGTGAGCCGAACGTGTGAGCTCGGCCACTGAATGGCGTGTGACTTCGGGCGATTTGGGGCGTCCTTACATACGGCTAAGGACGTACGGCTTGCCGTATGTGCTTAGCAGAATGTAAGGCCGGAATCGGCCAGTGGACGTTCTGCGGGGCGCGCCAATCCGTGCCTGG
>JBHIEF010000399.1:0-2133 GCA_046760465.1 Armatimonadota bacterium
GTCATCGCCGAGGGGCTGGTGATGCCCAAGGAGATCAGCCGCTACGACGATCAGGGACGGCTGCTGATGCACATGAAGTTCCTCAGTTACGAGATCGAGTACGAGGACGGGAGGGTGGTGTATGCGGAGCCGTAGGCGACAGGCAGGTTAGCCATGAAGCGCTACGGGCGGGGCCCCCAACACGGCCTCGCCCGTCGTGGTAATGGCTCACTTGACAGCCGAAAGGGGGGTACTTATAATTCCGCCAGCTTGCGTGCCGGCCTGGCCGGGACCCAGAGAGGCCGTCGCCGTCAATGAAGCTGGGACTGTGCACCATCGCCTTCAGGGAGAAGCTGCTGGAGGATGCGCTCAACATCGCCCGGCAGATCGGCTTTGATGGTGTGGAGATCTGGGGCCGAGAGCCCCACATCAGCGCCACCTATGACGACCGGCGCGTACGAGCGGCGCGCAAGATGGTGGAGTCGCGCGGGCTGACCGTGGCCATGTTCGGCTCGTACCTGCGGCTGGGCGCGCCCGCACCGGACGAAGAGGAAGAGGTGACGGTGGAGGCGGCCCTCCAGACCACGCAGGCGCTGGGAGCGCCCCTCTGCCGCGTGTGGGCGGGCGACGTTTCCAGCAAGAAGGCGGGCAAGGAGAAGTGGCGCAAGGTGACGGAGGAGCTGGAGCGGGCGTGCGCCATGGCCGCCAACATGGACGTGGTCCTGGCCGTGGAGATGCACAGCGGGACGCTGGCCGACACCGCCCGGTCAACTCTGCGGCTGCTGAAGGACGTGGGGGCAGACAACCTCAAGGTGAACTATCAAGCCAGCTTCGGCAAAGACGCGGAGGACCCGCGGCGGCGGCTGCGGTCCGTGCTGCCCCACGTGGTGAACGTCCACGCGCAGAACTGCCGTCCCGCCAGGGCCAGTCAGGACGGCAAGCTGGAGCTCGTGCCGCTGGCGGATGGAACCGTGGACTACGGGAAGCTGGTGCAGATCCTGTCGGATGCCAGCTTTGACGGGTTCGTGGCAGTGGAGTTCATCCCGCCGTCAGCGCCCAACAAGGTCACCGGGCTGGCGCGGGATTACGAGTACTTGCGAAGCCTCTGCTGAGGTCGGGCGGCGCGGCGGAGAACGCCCCACAGGCCCACCCAGAGCCCCATTACGGACGCATAGGCTCCGATTCGGGCGGTAGGCCCAGCCCCCGCGTGCTGGCTCTGTGGCCAGGAACTGGGCGGTTGTGAGGAGCGTTAAACAAGTAGGGGGGAGTTGGGTATACTGCCTCAGGAGAGCAAGGTGATAGGCTATGGGAGTGGTTACCACAAAGGACAACGACACCTGGCGTCTGAGCCAGATAAACGTCTTCGATGACCTATCCTCGGACCAGATGGAGGAGATCATCGCCCTGGCTCAGCCCTTGCAGGTCGCGCGGGACGAGATACTGTTCTCCCCGGACGAGGAGGCGGGCAGCATCTACCTGCTGCGGTCGGGCAAGGTGAAGCTGTCCAAGGTGGCGGACGACGGCAAGGAGATCACCATGGCGATCCTCCAGGCCGGGGACGTGTTCGGCGAGTTCGCCATTGCCGGCGCCGACACTCAGGACCTCTTCGCGGAGGTGGTCGAGGACGCCAGCCTCTATGTGATCCCCTGGCCCGATCTGGAGGCGCTGATCGGCAGGAAGCCGCAGGTGGCGCTCATGCTAGTGCGCGCGCTGAGCGAACGCCTGCGGCGCGCCGAGTCGCAGATCGAGGACTTGGTCTTCCGCAGCGTTCCCGAACGCGTGGCCAGCCTGGTGCTCAAGCTGGCCGAGGAGCACGGACGTGTGAGCGCGCGGGGAATCACGATTGACCTGCGGCTGACGCATCAGGACATCGCCAACATGGTCGGTGCGACGCGGGAGACGGTTACCAACGTCCTCAACGACCTGCGTTCGGCCGGCGCCATTGAGATCGAGCAGAAGCACGTGCGCGTGCTGGATCAGGCGGCCTTGGAGGTTGCCAGCGGGGCCGTGCGGCCGTAGCGGCGACGCATGGCTGGGTGGTTGAGCCGAGCGACGGCGCAAGGTGTTGTGATCTGCGCACCGGCGCGACCCAGAGCTAGGGTGGCGCCGGCGTGCATTATTGACGGCTCCTCAGCGTTATCAGCGTTACCTCCG
>JBHIEF010000400.1:0-2121 GCA_046760465.1 Armatimonadota bacterium
GCCGGCCGCAGCCTTGTACCCCTGCTTCACGGCCGCACGCCCGACGACTGGCGGACCGACTTCTTCTGCGAGCACCTCATGGACACCCGCTTCATCCCCAAGTGGGAGGGCGTCCGCGGGGCCCGGTACAAGTACGCGCGGTACTTCCAGCAGGAGCCGGTCTGGGAGGAGCTCTACGACCTGAAGAAGGACCCACGTGAGGAGCGAAACCTCGCCGGCGATTCCCGGCACTCCGGGCTCCTGGCGCGGCTACGCCGAGAGTGCGACGCTCTGCGCGATCGCTACGGCGGGCCATACTCGCCACCCGAGGAGGGGGCCGCGCAGTAGGGCGCGCTCCACAACCAAGCCGCGCCGCCGGCCGCCCTCCGCAGAGGCCCACCCGCCGCGGGACTTACCGCAGGGGCTGCGTGTAGTCGCCCGGCGCATCCAGCACCACCGGCCCGGCCGGCCCTGTATCAATGTCCGCCACCGCCAGTTCCAGCAGCTTGCCCCGGAACTCTATCCGCTCCAGCCTCTCCCTGGTGACCGGAGCGCCGATCTCGTTCATGAACGGGAAGAGGTCCTCGCCCACGGCGATGCACATATCCTCGACCATCTCATCCCAGGTCTCCACATGGCCTGGCTCCTCTTGCCATCGCGTGGCGCGCACCCAGTACCACCTGGGGAACCAGGTCGCGCCGTAGCGATCGTCCATCTTCTGCCAGAGCCACCACCACTGGCTGTAGCTGCTCCACGCCTTCTCGCCCCTCTGCCGCTCGCGCGCACCCCTACAGGGCTGGTCGCGTCGAGTCTCGTCGTAGTACGCATACGCCTTGCCCTGAAACCAGCCGGCGTGGGCCTCGCCCTGCACTCCGTGTGGCGAGCGCGCGGCCGGCACCCCCTTCTCGTTGACCGGGCCGCACATCGTGTGGGCCAGCTCGTGGGCGAAGACCCCGACGATGCCCACCGGGCTGAGCGAGATGATCCCGTTCTCCTTGGGCAGGTAGTTGCAGGCCCAGCCGCCTCCCCCGCCGGAGGAGGCGATGACATACATGGGCTGCTCGGCCGGCGGCGACGGCAGCCATTCGTAGACCTTGTCCTTGATCTCCACCAGGTCCTCGGTAAACACCTTCAGAAGCTGCTCAGTCTGGTTGCGCGAGTAGTAGAGCACGATCCCGCCCAGATGCTGCTCGAGCTCCGGGTAGATGCCCCCGCCTCCGGCCATCTCCGTCGGGATCCTGGCCGGACCACCGACCGGCTCCTTCCCAGAGGCTGCCCACGCTACGAGCTCCCTGCGCAGCTCGGCCGCGTCCTCTCCGTCCGCGATCGCCGCCCGCCCCTCCAGCAGCACCACGCGCCCCTTGCCGTACCTGCGCTGCGCCCGCACTGGCTCGCCCTTCTCGCCGCGGGCCGTGACCTCCCACTCCTCCGACAGCCTCAGAACCGCCGCCTGCCCGCTGGCTGTCGCCGCCCGCCCCGCCGTGACGAAGGCCCCAAAGTCCGACGCCAGCGCGTTGAGGCTCCAGGCCTCCGCGACCTCCTCGGATCGCGGCGGCGACGGGATGATGATCAGCCCCCCGCCCCGCTCCACGAATTCCCGCAGCGCCTTCCGCTCCTCCGGCAGATAGCTCTGGGCGTTGGGGTCCCCCTGATACGTGATCACCACGTTGAACTCGGGCGTCCGCCACCATCCGAAGGGGAAGGTGTTGCCGATGGTCAGGCGCACCCGGCACCGGCTGCCGGGGGTCAGCACGGTGTCCAGCGTCGCCTGGCTGCCGCACACCCGAAACCCGTCCCCCCGTAGCTTCCCCGACAGGCCCCAGAGCATGGCGAAGGCGACCTGATGCGCGTGGTCGAGCAGGATGTTGATCCCCGTGTCGTTCGGCAGCGACTGCGGGGGGAGCGGGTAGCGCTTCGACCACTTCAACGGCAGTGTCCGCCCCGACTTCCAGTAGGCCGCGGAGCGCTCCATGTCCCTGCGCTCCTGGGCCTCCTTCCGCGCCGTCTCCCCGATCCGCACGACCAGCGCCCGGTCCATCTCCGGCGGGGCCAGATGCCCTCCCGAGATGACCTGCCGCTCGATCCCGGGGCCCGCCCAGGCCACCGACAGGTGGTCGGCGCCACCCACTTCCTTGTGCAGCG
>JBHIEF010000401.1:0-2107 GCA_046760465.1 Armatimonadota bacterium
GGGGCATTTCGCTGCGCAGCACGAGTTTCGCACTCCAGGGTGGGGCGACGCTGGTGCACCTAGACGGTGTCGGTGCGCCAGTAGACGGGGTGGGCCTGGGGGAACAAGGCGGCCAGGAGCCTGCGCAGGGGATCGTCCAAGGCGGCGCAGGATTCGAGCTCGTCGGGCGGGGCCTGCCCCAGCAGTAGGCGGAAGAAGTCGGCCTCTCCTACCTCGATTGTGGGGCCGGTTGGCTGAACCACCTCGACCTTGCCTGACGATATGCGCAGGCCGCAGTGATGAGCCGAGACCTTAAGGGCTAGCTCGGTGGGCTGGAGGTTGGCCGCGCGGCGGGCCAGCTCGGCGGCCATACGATGCATGAGGCGGGGGAGGTTGACGAGCTGGAAGAGCATGACTCGGGTCTCTTCCATGCGGAAGGCGGGCCACTGGCGGAGGAGGGGCAGGACGGCGCTGTCGGCCGGGAGGTAGGCGGCCAGGCGCTGGTAGCGGCGCTTGTGGGCGTGGCGTGCGAGCGCGTCCACGAGGCTGACGGCGGCGCCGGGCTGGTCGGGGAGGTGGCACAGCTCCATGAGCGTGAGCGCCTCGCCGCCATGGGCGCAGCGGCAGTAGCCGGCGATGCGGCCGTCGCGCTCGGCGACGTAGAAGGCCTCCTCGATCTCGCGCGGGGTCCAGTAGAAGTGCCTGGCCCAGTATTCGGGGGAGCGCACGGTGGTGTGCGGCCGGTCGGCGTTGTAGGCCGCGTAGATGTCCTGCACCTGCGGGAGGTCGTCGTCGCGGGCACAGCGCCTGGTGCGATAGGCGGGATCGCAAGGTGTGCTGCGCCAGGGCGGGATGTCGGCCGAGTAGCGTGTCTCGGGGAAGGTGACCCAGCCGACCCGCTGGTAGACGCCGACGCCGGAGAGGATCATGGAGAGGTCGTAGTCGCGCCGGTCCCAGTAGTCCAGCGCGTCCTGGAGCAGGGCGCGGCAGTGGCCCCGCTTGCGATGCTCGGGCAAGGTGCAGACGTCGCCGACGCAGCCGGCGTGGACGGCGGTTGAGCCGGCGCGGATCCAGCGGTCGTAGAGGCGGATGTGGGCGACGATCTGGCCGTCGGCACGGACGATGCGGGAGTGCTCGGGGAGGGCGAGCGGGTCGAAGCGGTAGTGTGCGTCGAAGTACTCGCGCGGGGCGCCCATGACCACGGGGATCATGTCGAGGACTGCATCCATCTCGTCGGCGCGTGTGGCGCGTACCTCGGTGCTCATGGGTTAGCCTCCTGGGGGCGCGGGAGGTTACCACAGGACGTGTGCGGGATCCTTCGCTCTGTGGATCGCGTGCGATCCGCGCGCTCAGGATGACCGGTAATGAGCGGCGCGGAGTTCGGTGGGCATTGTGGCCCTCCCAGGCTCTGCTCGCCGGGCTTTTCCGCGTGGGGAAGGCGTGGGCCTGCCAGCACCTGCCTACCCACAGCACGGCGGCCAGCCCGGGCCACCGCTGCAACATCTGGAGATGTTGCACTCCATAAACGGCAGCCGGAGCCGGCCAGCGCCGCAGGCGTCAGCACTCCACTCCCGGCCGAAAGCCTGCGAGTACCCAGAGCACGGCTGCACCGCCCTCCATCGCTGGTCGCCAGCAGGAGCTGGCTCCTACGCATTGGGTCCGCCGGCCACCGCTGCAACATCTGGAGATGTTGCACTCCATAAACGGATGCCGCCGGCGGCCACCGCCAGTCGCCAGCGTTGGGCAAGGCACGGGCGTTGGTTGTGTGGGCTGAGGGGCTGTGGTATAATGCGCCGCGCCCCCCAACTGGCAACAAGCGCCCGGCAGCGACGAGGACAAAGGGAGGAGACCTTCGTGCCATACGACGTCGGCAGCTACAAGTTCGATGTGACCGAGTTCTTCACCGATGACTGCTTCGCCGCCATTACCGACGTGCGCGTGAGAGAGCCGGAGTCCGTCTACGAGCACGCGAAGAAGCGGAAGCGGCGACAACGGCTCACGGCCCCACTAGAGCCCACGAAGAAAGCGCGGGTGCCGGGCGAGCGTCGTCCGCGCATAAGGGATGAGGGCAGGCTGGTGATCCTGGCCGCCGACCACCCGGGCCGGAACATCACCAAGAGCGAGGACG
>JBHIEF010000402.1:0-2098 GCA_046760465.1 Armatimonadota bacterium
TCCAGACCCGCTTGGAGGACCAGCGGTTGATCGTCCTCTTCGGCGACGAGGCGCGGCGCTACATCGCGGCCGTGCCGAGGTACGTGCCCCGGTGGGCCGCGTACGAAATGGAGGGATGAATCCATGAGAAATCCATCGCTGTCTGAGTGGGTGCGGCGCGGCCGCCGGCCGCTCTGGCTCCTGCCGCCACTGCTGATGCTGCTGTCCCTGGCCCTGGCAGGGTGTGGCGGTCGACAAGAGGCTGGTCAGCGGCAACTGAAACTGGCGCCAGCTTCCCGGTTGCCCAGGGAGATCGCTGCGGCACCGCCCGTGGTCCGCGAGGCGTACCAGTTCGCTCTGGCCAACCCCGAGCTGCTGGAGGTCATCCCCTGCTACTGCGGCTGCGGCGCCGACCACGGCAGCGTCAAGGACTGCTTCGTGCGCGAGGTGCGCCCCGACGGTACGGCCGTATTCGATGAGATGGGCTTGGGCTGAGGCATCTGCGTGGATATCACGCGTGACGTGATGCGCTACTGGCAAGAGGGAAAGTCCCTGGTCAAGATCAGGGAGCGGATAGACGCTACCTACAGCCGCTTCGGGCCGCCGACGGATACGGAGTGGCCGCAGGAGTAGGCGCCACGAGGACGGGAAGCGATGAAGGCGAAGATGTCGAAGCGGCTGGGCTTCCTGGTGAGAGTCGGCCTGGCCCTCTGGCTCTGGCAGCGGGAGCGGGCCACCGGCGACGTGAGCCGCTGGCTGAAATACACCGTCATCCGGGGCACGCAATCCGCCCGCCTGGTGCGGGGCCGGGAGCACACCCCCTGGGTGCGCCGCTTTTACGCCTGCCTGGCACCGGTCTACGACCTGACGTTGCTCAACCTGCCCGGCTACCGCCGCTCGGCGCGAGACCTGGTCGCGCGGCTGGAGGTCGGCGCCGATGACGCCGCGCTGGACGCGGGCTGCGGCACGGGGCTACTGATGCTGCCCCTGACCAAGCGAGTCGGTCGGGCTGTCGGCCTGGACCTGAGTCCAGCCATGCTGGAGAAGCTGGCGGCCAAGGCGGCCCGGCGTGGTTTGACTGTCGAGCTGCGCGAAGGGAGCGTCCTGGAGTTGCCCTTTGCCGACGGAGAGTTCACCGTCGTCACCACGGCCTTCATGCTCCTCTACCTGACGCCGGAGGAGAAACAGCGTGCGATGGCTGAGATCCACCGCGTCCTCACGCCCGGCGGCCGGCTGGGTTGCCTCAGCAGCCTGGGCGAGGTCGCCGACGTCTTCCTGACCCGTGAGGGGTGGGAAGGGCTGCTGCGCGAAGCCGGCTTCAGCAACATACAGATCGAGGACCGCTACGACGTCTTCCGGCTGGTGACGGCTCGCAGAAAGTGAGAAGTCGAGGGAGGAGGAATGTCTGATGCCCGTTTCTATGCTCATCGTGTTGTTAGTGTTGGTGACGACAGGCCTTGCTATCGGGGCCGCTGTTACCCGGCGACGGACGGTAGCCGTGCTTGCTGTCGCGGCCGGATTCATCACACTGGGGACGTGCGCCTGGGTTGCTTTGGCTATAAGTGCTATGTGAGCAGCGCGAGGCCATGAGGATCATGATCGGACAAGAGAAGTCCAACCTGCTGCGTGGGCAGCATCGGATCTTGCATCTGTGGAAGGGACAACAAACGTGAGCACCCTGCACAAGTGGTTGATTGCCATCCCGTTCACTGCCCTGTGGGCGCTGGGACTCCCGGCCCTCATCGCCGGGCGCTGGGGTTGGTTCCTGTCTGACCTCTGGGACACGGTCTTTGTGTTGCTGTGGGCCGGCACCTGGGCCGCTGGGACGCACTTCTATCAGCCCGCGCGACACCGACGACGACCCGGCCGGACTCGCCTGGTTTTCAGCCTGAGCACGTTGGTCGTACCCCTGCTGGCAGTTTACGAGCGGACGCACGGCCCGGCTGGCGGCCGTTCGCCCGTCTGGGCAGCGGCGGGGCTGGCCCTGTTCCTGCTGGGGGCTGTGCTGGGCATGGCTGCCTGGCGCGCCCTGGGCCGCTGGTACGCGCCCGATCCGAACATCTTGCCCGGCCAACGGCTCATCACGAGCGGTCCTTATCGCCTGGTGCGTCACCCGATG
>JBHIEF010000403.1:0-2088 GCA_046760465.1 Armatimonadota bacterium
GTGCTGCCGCGCATGCCGCCGGCCTCGCTCACGCGCCGGAACATCTCGCGGAAGATCCCACCCGCGTGCTTGTAGTCCATGAACACGTTGACGCTGGCAGCCGTGCCCATGCCGCCCAGGAAGGCGTACTGCTCGATGAGCAGCGTCTTGGCGCCCTCGCGCGCCGCCGCGATGGAGGCGGCCACACCGGAGGGCCCGCCGCCCACCACCGCCACGTCGTAGTCGTAGGAGGGGTCTACCTCGGCGAGCTTGGCCGCCGGGACCTGGTGCACTTGGCCCGCGGCGGGGAAGGCGAGGGAGAAGACCAGGAGGATAACGGTCGTACGCATGACGCCATCACCAGCCTTCGGCACTGGTTCTGAAGCCCGGAGTCGGCCTGCCCCTTCGCCGGGTCGGCAGAGCGCTCCTGCTCGTCCATCGCCGCGGTCATTCTGAGCGGCGGCCCGCCGTGCCCCATGGCAGGCCGGAGCGAAGAATCTCGGGACTGCCACCGTGGCCTCTACGAGACCCTTCGCTCTGCGCATCGCCTGCGATGCGCAGCTCAGGGTGACACGAAGCTACAAACGCGTGGGAGGCAGTCACTGCTCTGCGAAGTGGCGACCCTTCGCTTGCCACTCTGCGAAGTAGCTTCGCTACGTAGCACGAGTCAGCCTGCGGTGGTGGCGGGAGGTGGGGCCGTCTAGCGGAACCCTCGCGGCACGAACAGCTCCAGGTACTTGCCGCGGGCGAAGCGGTCGGTCATGCCGGCTATGTAGTCACACACGCTGCGGGCGATGCTCTCCCGGGTGTCTGCGGCCGGGGCGAAGCCCTCGGCAAGCTCGTCGGGGTGCTCCATGTAGTGGCCGAAGAGGTGTCGGATCAGCGCCCGCACGCGCTCGTTCTCCGGCTTGGCGGCCACCTCGTCGGTGTAGACCCGCTCGAAGAGGAAGTCCTTGAGGTCGTCCAGGGCGCGCACGATCTGCGGCCGCATGAATAGCCGCGGCTGGTCGGCGCTGCGCTCGATGATGTCCTGCACCATCGTGCCGATGCGCTGGCTGTGCGTCTCGCCCAGCTCTCGCCGGCAGTCCCTGGGCAGGTCCTCCTGCGTCAGCAGCCCCGCCCGGATCGAGTCGTCTATGTCGTGGTTGACGTAGGCGATCCTGTCGGCCAGGCGGATGACCATGGCCTCCACGGTGCTGGGCTGGTCCTCCTCCAGGGCCTCGGCGGTATCGCGCTCGCCCTTGGTGTGGGCCAGGATGCCCTCGCGCGTCTCGGCCGTCAGGTTCAGGCCAAGGCCCTCGTTCTCCAGCACGTCCACCACGCGCAGGCTGTGCTCGTGGTGGGCGAAGGTCGCCCGGGCGTCGTAGTCGCGGTACGCCTCGTCCAGCGCCCACTCCCCCGCGTGCCCGAAGGGCGTGTGGCCCACGTCGTGCGCCAGGGCGATGGCCTCGGTCAAGTCCTCATTGAGCCGCAGGCCCTTGGCGATGGTGCGGCCGATCTGCGCCACTTCGAGGGTGTGGGTCAGGCGCGTGCGGTAGTGGTCCTGTTCGGGGGCGATGAACACCTGCGTCTTGCGGCTGAGCCGGCGGAAGGCCTTGCAGGTGTGGATGATCCTGTCCCGATCGCGCTGGTACACCGTGCGCACCGGGTCCTCTTGCTCGCTGCGCGCCCGGCCGCGCGACGCGGCGCTGAGGGCGGCATGGCGCGACAGCGTCCGGCGCTCCAGTTCCTCGGTGCGTTCGCGTATCGTCACCGCGTCCTGTCATCCCTTGTAGGAGCCGCGTCCTCGCGGCGCTCCCCGGCCCGGTGGGGCACGTCCCCGCGTGCCCGCGGCCCCTACTGCACTATCTGCTGGAAATCGGCAATCCGCCGGAAGGCCCGGTCAATCTCCTTCAGCATCCGCAGCCGGTTCAGGCGCAGCTTCTCGTCCTCGCACATGACCAGCACCTCGTCGAAGTAGGTGTCAATCTGCGGCTTGAGGCCGGTCAGGACGTCCAGCGCCTTCCGGTAGTCGCCCGCCTGAATGGCCGCGTCCACCCCGCCTTTCGCCGCCTGGAAGGCGTCATACAGTGCCTTCTCCTCGGCTTCCTCGAACAGGGCGGGGTCACA
>JBHIEF010000404.1:0-2057 GCA_046760465.1 Armatimonadota bacterium
TAGCCTCCCGCCGCGAGGCAGGTGCGAAGGTGGATGATGCCGCGGGCTCTGGGGCCCGCGGCATCCGTGCTCCTAGGCCGCGGGCCTCTGCGCCGCGTTCGGGTTCTCAACCACAGTGGCGGGCAGCCTGGCGCCTCGCGGCTGGCGGTCCAGTGGCCGGCCGATACTAGCGCGTTTCCTGGATCTTGCCGTTGCGCACGTCCATCATGTAGACGGTCTCGCCGGGGGCGGCGGCCACGGGCATGTACTTGACCTCTTCCAGGGCGTCAATCATGCTGCGCGCGACGGGAGTCAGGACGGGCCCGCCGACCTGCGCCTTGGCGGCGGTGATGGAGCTTCCGAGGGCCAGCCCCGCCAGGAATGCGACCAGGACGGCCAGCACGACCACTGTCGTTCGCATAGCGCACCTCAGTTCCGGTGTTTGCGGTGGTCCCCGCGCACTTCGCGGGAGGTCAGAGGGTCACCTCCAGCCGCCGGTCGGCGAGGGGCGGGTCCTACTTCTCCACCAGCCTGGCCAGTAGCTTGCGCGTCTCGTTGAGCTGGAAGGCGATGAGCAGGGAGACCTCGCCCGCCCGCAGCGTGGGGGGTTTGCCGCCTGGCCCGAGGCGAGATACGGCGCTGTCGAGGAGCTTGCGGACGCTGCCGTAGATGAACTGATCCACGAGCCCGAGCTCCTCCTCCGTCATCTGCTCCGCGCTCCACC
The DNA here is from genome assembly GCA_046760465.1 of Armatimonadota bacterium. Classification (GTDB taxonomy): domain Bacteria; phylum Armatimonadota; class Zipacnadia; order JAUWAU01; family JBHIEF01; genus JBHIEF01. Next base: position 704 of record JBHIEF010000404.1, read on the forward strand.
ATGCTCCGTTCTCTGTCATGGCCGTCGGCCTCCTCGCTGACGCGTCCCTGGTCCGAACACGAAGAAGGTGTGCCAGGAAGGTCTTCGGTAGGGCGGGGGGAGGGCTTGATGGGGGAACGGAGGGCACGAGGCAAGCTCCTGCCCGACGGTCGGGCACTCATGGTCGGGGCGAGACGCCCCTCCTACAAGAGGCCAGCCCCTCAAATCTCCCCCGACAGCCTGTTGTGCGCGCGTTGGAGGCGTTGGATGATGGGCAGGTCGAAGGGGCAGGCGGCCAGGCAGCGGCCGCACTCGGTGCAGGCGTCGGCCTGCACGTCGAGCCGGTGGTACTGCGTGCGCAGGCGGGGCCACTCGTAGCTGTAGACCCTGGCCTCGTCCACCATGCGCATGATCTCGGGGACGGGGATGTCCTCGGGGCAGATATCGCAGTACTGGCAGTTCTGGCAGACGTCCCTGCCCAGGTCCGCGGCGATCTTCGTGTAGCGCTCCACCTGCTTCTTGGTGAGCGGCTTCCAAGTCTTGGACATCTTGACCGCCTGGTGCACGTCCTTGAGCCACGTGGCGCCGGCCACGCCGCAGTCCACGTCGGGGTTCATCAGCACGAAGCGCCAGGCGATCTCGGGCGTGATCTTCTGCCTTCCTTTCGTCAGGCGCATCAGCGCCCCGCCCGAGAGCGGCTTCATCACGGTGACGCCGACGCCGCGCTCGCTGGCCAGCCTCATGACCTCGGCGGTGTTGTGCACGCCCAGGTTGTAGACCAGCAGGACCAGGTCGAACTCGCCGCACTCGATGATCTCCCTGAGGATGTCCACGTTGTGCCCGCTACAGCCCAGGAAGCGGGCCTGGCCCTTGTCGCGCGCGGCCTTGAGGGCCTCCATGGCGCCGCCCCTGGCCATCACCTTCTCCCAGCGCGGGCGCGTGGAGATGTCGTGCAGGAGCAGGCCGTCAACGTAGTCCGTCTTCAGCTCCTTGAGGCTGGTGGCGAACTGCTCCTGGGCCTCCTTGCGCGTGCGGCCGGTGGTCTTGGTGGTCAGGTAGCACTCCTCGCGGCGGGTCTTCATGACCTCGCCGATCTTGGCCTCGCTGTCGCGGTAGGCACGGGCGGTGTCTATGTAGTTGATGCCCAGGTCCAGGGCGCGGTGGGTGATCTTGACGGCGCGCTCGAAGGGCACGCGGATGATGGGGATGCCCCCCAGCCCGACCTCGGTGACCTCCAGGCCGGTGCGTCCGAGAGTGCGTTTGTTGAGTCCCTTGTCCAAGAGTGACCACTCCTTGCGTGGCCTTGCATTGCGTTGGGTCATGCGTGGGGTGTGGGGGAGTATTCGGCGTGGTGGAGGAGGATTCCTCGTGGGCG
>JBHIEF010000405.1:0-2047 GCA_046760465.1 Armatimonadota bacterium
GCGCAGCTTCTGGCCGGGGCGTACCAGCCGCAGCCGGTGCGGCGGGTGGAGGTTGGTGTGCCGGGCATGCTCGGCGGCTTGGAGGTGAGAGTCCTTTACCCAGCCTGATGGAGGCGAAGGGTTAGCGAAGGGCAAGGGCGCCATCGCGAGGTGGTGTTTGAAGGAAGCCCGGAGCAAAGCCGCGACCTGACGAACAGGAACCGGATAGGAGGCAGTCAGGGCCGGACGAGTGGGCCAATGGCCACGAAGTCCATATCCATCAAGGGCTCTGGGTGTAGATCCGGCAGGTGTGCGGCGAAGGCGGTCGAGCCTACCCCGGGAGGTCTGCGCCGTGTCCCACGTGAGCATTCTTTGGATTCTGAGTGGGACTGAGGCAGTCGTGAGGCTGCCTGACCGCGACGCAGAAGTCAGCCGAGGGCATAGTAGATGGGTGAAGTCCCCATCGAAGGCCCGAACGGTTGGATGGGCGAGTAGGACGTGATTCTCATGGGCGGCAGGCGGCAGAAAAGCCAGGAGCAGTTGTGTCTGGCCTTCGACGGGGAGAGTAGGGGTGAAGCCCCGACGGCCCTGGTCGAAGGGTCCGAACCGTGCATGGCGGAGCACGGAGCCGAAAGCCCGGCGGGAACGGAAGCGCTGATGGAGGAGGTGTGCCGAGCTGAGAATCTGAGGCAGGCATTGCGACGAGTCCGAGCCAATGGTGGGAGCCCTGGCGTCGATGGGATGACCGTCGATGAGTTGCCGGGGTACCTGAAGCAGCACTGGCCCGAGATCAAGGCGCAGCTTCTGGCCGGGGCGTACCAGCCGCAGCCGGTGCGGCGGGTGGAGGTTGCCAAAGCCGGGGGCGGCGTGCGGAAGCTGGGCATTCCGACGGTGGTAGATCGTTTTATCCAGCAGGCAATCCTGCAGGTGCTGCAGCCGCTGTGGGATCCCACGTTCAGTGAGCACAGCTTCGGCTTTCGGCCGCAGCGGTCGGCGCATCAGGCGGTGGCCCGAGCGCAGGGCTACATTGCCGAGGGCCATCGGTGGGTGGTGGACATGGACCTGGAGCAGTTCTTTGACCGGGTGAACCACGACATGCTGATGGGCCGGGTGGCGCGGCGCGTGGCCGACAAGCGGCTACTGAAGCTGCTGCGGGCGTTCCTGAACGCGGGAGTGCTGGAGGGTGGACTCCTCAGCCCGACGGCCGAGGGTACGCCGCAGGGCGGCCCGCTGTCGCCGCTGCTCTCGAACCTGTTCCTGGACGATCTGGACCGGGAGCTTGAGCGGCGCGGCCACCGGTTCGTTCGCTACGCGGACGACTGTAACATCTACGTCCGCAGCGAGCGGGCGGGGCAGCGGGTGATGGACAGCCTGACTCGGTTCATCGAGCGCAAGCTGAAGCTGCGAGTGAACCGGGACAAGAGCGCCGTGGCCCGGCCGTGGCAGCGGAAGTTCCTGGGCTTCGGCTTCACCGCCCATAAGGAGCCGAAGCGGCGGATCGCTCGAGAATCGCTGCAGCGATTCAAGCAGCGAGTGCGGCAGATCACCCGTCGGAGCAAGGGCCAGAACATCTCGCGGATGGCGGCAGAGCTTCGCCGCTACTTGCTGGGATGGCGGGCGTATTTCGGGTACTGCGAGACGCCCTCGGTGCTGCGCGGTTTGGACTCGTGGATCCGGCGACGGTTTCGCTGCGTCGCCTGGAAACAGTGGAAGCGAGGCAGGACGCGATACGCTGCATTGCGCCGGCGTGGTGTGGGCAGGGACCTGGCGGCACAGACCGCCGGCAGCTCCCACGGCCCGTGGCGCATCAGCAAGAGCCCGGCCTTGAGCTTCGCGTTCCCAACCGCCTCCTTCAGCTCACTCGGCCTTCCGACATTGGAGCCGCCTGCTCCCCGCTCAACCAACCGAACCGCCGTGTACGGACCCGTACGCACGGTGGTGTGACAGGGAAAGCCCGCGAGGGCCTACCTATGTCGATTTGGGGATTTGCCGGTCACCATCCGTGCCCTATCCATGGCGGATTACAAATCCTTGAGGGACGCTTAAGCTACATACAAGCGGAAGGATG
>JBHIEF010000406.1:0-2046 GCA_046760465.1 Armatimonadota bacterium
CCAGTTAGCCAGCTTGTTCAGACTGTCATCGAGGCTCTCCGGCGTGATGGCCAGGATGCGATATCCCAAGGCCCTCAGCCGACGCCGCTGCCGCTCATCAGCGGCCTGCACGTACTCTCTGTAGTGCGGCGATCCGTCCACGAACACCAGCAAGCGCGGAGCGTAGAAGAAGTCCGAGATGGCGATGGGCTCGTCGCCATCATAGACGGTCTTCTGTGCCTCGTCGGGTAGGCGCAGTTCTACGTCACGTATGGCTCGCAGGACCTCTCGCTCGAACGAGGACTGGCATTGCGACAACAGCCGCTCGAACCGATTTCGTTCGTCCTCGTCAGAGACACGCTCAGTCACTGCCGCCTCAAGCGCCTGCAAAAAGGGCAGCACCAACTGACGGTCCAGTAACTCGTGGTCCCGCTGGTTGTAGAAGCTGAGCAAGCAGTCGTAACAGGCGCGTTCGCAACCGCCTTCTGGGTCGCCTTCATGGAGCAATTCCCGCGCCCGGCTCACCGCCATGGCCAGTCGGCCCGGCTCCGCCAGCGAGGCCAGCACGCCGCTTCCCCCCACAGTCGTCTCGTAGAGGACTACCCTGCAGGGGATGCTCTCCGCCAGTCCGGGGGCCAGGAAGCCATCCAGTTCGTTCTCGTCCAGGTTGAAGGTGACCATGAGCGCTCTCAGCCAGGTGTGGAGAAGTGTGGTGTAGAAGGATATGACCTCCACGCCATCTGGCAAGGGTACGTCCAGTAAAGCCAGGTCGCTCTGAATGGTTTGCATCAGCCACAGCCCTCTGAGCAAGTCCTCAGCCTGAGCTCTGCGCGGACAGTCCCCCCGCTTTGTGGGCGTACCGATGTGCTTCTGTTTCACCTCCTCTGTCATCAGTCAGCGGTGGCACTTGCTGCACAGGGTGAAGCCTCGAGGCTCGGCCTCTCGCTGCCGCGCTCCCCGGTTCAGCAGCAGGACCCGCCCGTCGTGCTCCAGGGTCAGGCGAAAGGCCGGGCTGCCCTTGGCGGAGACCTGGTAGGTGGTGGGCTGGCCACCAGCCATGTAGTGCTTCGTCACCTCGTACCCCAGCCGCAGCCGCTCCTCTTCGTCGGCGGTGATCCGCGCCCGTCGCCGGGCATACATGTCCGAAAGAGGTAGCGCCTGTCGTGGATGGGCCCCGCTGAGATCTTGGCCGCAAAGGCAAACCGCCCGCCGCGTCTCCTGAGGGCCCAGGTAGGCTCGTTCACAGGCCGGGCAGACCTCCACTGGCTCGACATCCGGCTGCATCTGGCGAGTGCGGGGCCGGGCGTGGGTTACCTCGTACCGCTGCCCCCGGTAGTAGACGAAGTTCCCCGGCGCGTACTCCATCAGCGCAATGGCCGGGTCCCGCGCCAGCTCGTCCTCCCGGTCGTCGAAGGAGAGGACCGTCGCCTGCGGTGGAAAGGCGTAGCCAGGCAGGAACCCCTCACCGCCCAGATAGCGGTAGAGGTACCAATTTCCCTCCCCCTCCCGCATGGCCTGCAATTTGCCTTCCACCACCACCCGCCGCCGGTTGAGCCCCGGGTCCACTCCCTCTCGTCCCAACAGCCGATTCAATTCCTCTCGCTCCTCGTCCAGCCGGCGGTATTCCACCCGCCAGCGATTCATGGCCCGATCCAGGTCGTCCACAAATCGTTGCACCGTCTGCTCGACGAAGATTCGGTCGAACCAATCGAACCGCGCTATCTCCTCGGCGAAGGCCTCCTCCACCGCAGCCACGATGTCGCCGAAGTACCGCTCGATCCCTGCCCGGTAGGTGGCCTCCCAGTCGGCATAGAGCGGGAAGGCCTCCCGATCCAGGTTTACCAGATCACGAGGCTTCCCCGGCAGCCGTTCTACTCCCTTAAGCCCCATGGTCTCCAATACCAAGGAGTGAACATGGGCCTTGATCAGATCCCGATTATCCAGACGGAAGCGGGGAGCAGCGATAGCCCCGGCGATCATCTTCTCGGGGAAGCGATAGAAGTATTGGTCGTGAGGGCCGCGGGCGAAGCCCACACCGGCAAAGACGGTGATCAGCGAGGGCTGGCC
>JBHIEF010000407.1:0-2039 GCA_046760465.1 Armatimonadota bacterium
CCCTTCGCTTGGCGGACTGCTCCGCAGTCCGCAGCTCAGGGTGACACCTTAGGGTCTTGGGATAGGCTCTTAGGTGGCACACACGGATGCGGGGACGTTGTGCTGATTCCGGCGCGCGGAGGCAATCGCACTCGCGCGTTCTCGACCGATGAACCCTCGGCCGCCAGACCCCCAAAGGCAGGGAAATGCGCCGTATCAGGGGAACGCTCAGCACAGCAGGTGCACGCGCAGTGCGATGGCCTGGCCCGCACAAAGGCAACCTCTGGCCACATCCGCAACCTAAGGAGGGCAAACCATGTCCGACTACCCTATCCAGCGGCGCCGTTTCCTGGAGAAGCTCGGCCTCGGCTCGCTAGCGGCGATGGCTGCCCATCAGGCGGCGACCGGCACACTCGCTGCTCAAGAGCCAGAGGGCGAGAGGAAGTGGCAACCCATCTCCGACCGCAAGCTTCGCGTGGGCATCGTGGGCTATGGCGTGTGTCGCTTCGGGGCCGCCTTCGGTTTCCAGGACCACCCGAACGTGGAGATCGTAGCTGTGAGCGATCTGATCCCCGAGCGCCGCCGGGGGCTGATGGAAGCCTGCCGGTGTGACAAGTCGTATGAGTCACTGGAGGTGCTCGTGAAGGACCCCAAGATCGAGGCGGTCTTCGTCGCCACCGACGCCCCCAGCCACGCTCGACACTGCATGGAAGTGCTGAACTCCGGCAAGCACGTGATGACCGCCGTGCCCGCTACCTGGGGATCCATCGAAGAGGGAGAACAGCTTCTAGAGACCGTCGAGCGGACCGGCCTGAAGTATATGATGGCCGAGACAAGCTGCTATCGGGCCGACTGCCACGCCATGCGGGAGGTCTACAGAGCAGGCGGATTCGGGCGGCTCATCTACTCCGAGGGGGAGTATTTCCACTACATGCGCCGGCAGATTGACTCCTACAAGGGATGGCGGATCGGAAGCCCGCCGCTCTGGTATCCGACCCATTCCACCGCCTACTACGTGGGTGTAACGGGAGAGCGGTTCACCTCGGTCTCCGCTCTCGGCTTCCAGGGGGATCTACCCCCCTACCAGCCCGGGGCGAACAAGTACGATAACCGCTTCACCGACGAGATCGCCCTGTTCGAGACCACCGAGGGCGGCACTTCGAGGATGTGCATGTGCAAGGCCACAGCCAGCAAGGGGGGCGAGACGGGTCGCGTCTTCGGCGAGCGGGGATGGATGGACGGTACCGAATACCGCGGCCTTGCCCGCGATCTGCCCGACATCACTAGGCCGCCGCTGCCGCCCGGCGTGCCCGCCGGCGGCCACGGAGGATCGCACGGGCTCCTAATGAACGAATTCGTCACGGCTATTCTCGAGGACCGGGACCCGCTGGTTGACATATACGAGGCGCTGGCGATGACCGTGCCCGGCATCGTCGCCCACCAGTCGGCACTCCGGGACGGAGAACGTCTTCCCGTGCCGCAGTACCGCAAGCGCGACACGCGAGTGGGTTGATGGGGAAGGCAGAGGAAAGTGACCGGCATTTGCATCGTGGAGCCTCCACTACCCCGGGGTGAGCGGCATCGCTACGGTCAAGCGTCAGGTGGGGCGGGAGCGGAGCGGGCGAAGGGCTCAGAACACCGGGCCGGAGGCGCAGAGCAACGGCCGCACGCCTACTTCACCGGCGCGCCGCTTCGTTCGGGAGGTAACGCTGGAGCCGGACGCGCGCGAGGTCGAGGTGAAGGTGAAGCTGCCAGCCAGTACTCTAAGGCGTGTGGAGGCGGCGACCGGATTCGCTGCGTTCCGCACCATTCTGGCAGCCCACGCAACCGTGCGTCTCAAGTATCAGGGCGGTCGAGGGACCAGGCCCCCGACTCTCCGGGAGATCCCGTGAGCGGCCATGTCCCTCCTGCTCTTGGGTCTCAACCCGGGCATCTACCGTGCCCCTCCGGGCCTTCGAGGGGTCCGGCGGCCGCCTGGGCTCCCCGTGCGCCGCGTGCCGAGCGATCCTGACGTACCGCCAACAGCGGGGGACGCACGGATGCGCCAAGCGCTCGGGAAG
>JBHIEF010000408.1:0-2034 GCA_046760465.1 Armatimonadota bacterium
GCCGGTACGTGTCATTCTGAGCGACCCACCTGCCTGCCATGCCTACCGGCAGGCAGGTGGGAGCGAAGAATCTCGGTTTCGAGACCACGAGCGCCGCCAGGTTCGGAGATTCTCCGTCGCGCCGCACCTCAGAATGACAAGTGGGGCCGTAGTGTTAGGAGGCGAGCAGCGTGCGCAAGGTGACGGCGACGCTCGGGCTCATCCTCTTCGCGGCGGCCGCCGGGGGCGCTCCCGCGGCCGGCCAGATGCGTCGCGTGCCCGGAACGGTCCGCGAGGAGCTCCGCCTGGACCGCGCGCCCCCCGAGGTGATCCGGCCGCGCCGCACCTGGACCATGGCCTTCGTGCTGCTGACCGACCCCGACACCGACACGACGACACCCGCCTTCGCGGCCAAGCTCGCCAAGGTCGAGTATATGCGCCAGCGCGTGGGCCGCTACTTCCGCGTTGCCACCGGCAGCCTGGGCGCGCTGCGCCCCTCGGCGCAGGTGTACGTGCTCCAGCCCGACGGCTACATACCGGACGTCCGCGTCGGCCCCACCAACTTGCTCTACGCCTTCGTCCAGAGCGTGACCAGACTGCTGTACGAGCGCACCGCCGACGAGTGGGACTTCATCGCCATCTACGAGGACTACCCCGACAAGCAGGTCACCGCGCGCCACCTGTACGTGCAGAACGAAGCGGCCAGCTCCGGCCTGGACCTGTTCGACATGTCGGCCGACTACGGCAGCCAGGGCCGCCTGCTGGGCGTGGGGCTGGTGTGGGACGTCAACGACATGCCCGCCGCCTACGACTTCTCGCACAGCCGCATGCACCTGCTGCTGCACGAGACCATCGGCCACCAGTACGGCGTGCACCTGGAGGCGCTGGCCAAGCCCGGGGCCCACTTCGACCTGGGCATCGAGGCGCCCAGCTTCACGGTCATGTACGGACGCCCCTGGGTGCGCCTGGACGACACCCACTTCACCACCGCGGAGGTGATGGACCCAGACCGGGGGCACTTCCTCATCACCTTCCATCCCTGGATCATGTATATCATGGGGCTCAAGGGCCGCAGCGAAGTCCCCGCGCGCATCATGAAGGTGCACCCGGACACGCTGCCCGCCCACCGCTACGACTTGGTCACCACCACCGGCACCTTCGAGTGGATCAGCTTCCACCAGCTCTTCCCCTACGAGCGCGTCGTGCCGGACGTCAGGCTCCGGGCGGTGCCCTGGAACAGGCTGCGCGACCTGATCAGGGCGCGCCGGGCCCCGCCTTACGAACGCCTGCCGCGCTAGCCGGCCAGGCAAACTCATCTCGCAGGGAGGCAGCGATATGCCCAGGCTCATGATCGTCTACTACAGCCGCACCGGCAACACCAAGCAGATGGCCGAGCTCGTGCAGGGCGGCGCCCAGGAGGTCGAGGGCGTGGAGGTGGTAGTCAAGTCCGTGGACGACACCACGGCCGAGGAGCTGTTGGAGACCGACGGCCTCATCATCGGCTCGCCCGTCTACTACGGCACCATGGCCGCCGAGGTCAAGCAGCTCATTGACGACAGCGTCAGGTTCCACGGGCAGCTCAACGGCAAGGTGGGCGCCGCCTTCGCCACCTCCGCCAACGTGGGCGGCGGCAACGAGACTACGGTGCTGGACATCCTGAAGGCCCTGCTCATCCACGGCATGATCGTGCAGGGCGACCCGCAGGGCGACCATTACGGCCCCGTGGCCATCAACGCCCCCGACAGCCGCTCCAGCGAGGAGTGCCGCCGACTGGGCCAGCGCACGGCCGAGCTGGTCAAGCGCCTGTTCGGCTAGCACCCGCCAGGACGCTCCGAACGACGAAGTCATTCTGAGCTGCGGATTGCCCGGCAATCCGCATAGCGAAGAATCTCGTCTCAGCCCCTTCTCTCCCACCCAAGGCGAGATTCTTCGACGCTCCGCGCCTCAGAATGACAGAGCCTTACTTGCGCTGCCGCCACGCGCCAGGTATGTGGGACGCCATGGAAATGCGCTACCTCGACAACTGGACCTACGCGCGCGAGCGCTGGATCGGTT
>JBHIEF010000409.1:0-2034 GCA_046760465.1 Armatimonadota bacterium
GCTTACGGTGGCCCGGAGTACGAGACCGCCACTGGCCTTGGCTCCAACTGTGGCCACCACCTGCCAGAAAGGAAGCAGGTGTTAGCGGCTCCCGGAGAAAAGTAAAAGGGCGTGGCCCTTCTCGGACACCGCGTAATGTATGGTGAGCTCTTGCCTTACGGCAAGAGGGACTTGACATCACGGCCCTCTTTGAGGCATACATTTCGTTGATCCCCGAATGTATGGTCCCCGAATTGAGAGGGCCGTGAATGTTTGACGTGGAAAAGAGCATAGCACAAGCTCGCGATGGCTTCAACGCGCTCGTGGCTTATGTGCTCGGCGAGGGCCAGTCGCACGAGGCCTATGCCGTCGAGGTGCGGGTGTTCCGCCAGGTGCTGGCCATGGGGCTTCACGTGCTGGCGGCCTACTTCGACAGGAAGAAGGGCGGCGACGTGGGCCAGGGCATCGAGACCGAGGGCGGCGAGGTGCTGGGCCGCGAACGGCTCAAGTTTCGCCGCTACGTCACGGTCTTCGGGGAGCTGGGGCTGTGGCGGACCTACTACCACGAGGACGGCTCGCCGGGGGTCTTCCCGCTCGACGAGGAGACGAACCTGCCCGAGAGCACCTACTCGTACTTCGTCCAGGAGCTGGTCGAGCAGCGGGTGGGCCGCATGACGTACGACGAGGTGGTGGCCGAGGTCGAGACGCTCTTCGGCTTCCGCCTCCCGAAGCACACGGTCGAGGACCTGGCTCCGAGGATCGCCGCGGATGCCGACGCCTACTACGAGGCCCAGGGCACCCCGGCCCCGGAGACGGAGGCCGAGGTCCTCGTCGCGGCCATCGACGGCAAAGGCGTGCCGATGGTCAAGGGCGAGCCGGCCGAGCACCGCGTGCGCCTCGGGCGCGGCGAGAAGCGCAGCCGCAAGAAGGAAGCCGTCGTCACGGCCGTCTACACCATCGAGCCGCACCCGCGCACCGCCGCCGACGTGGTCCGCGAGATTCGCGACCACCAGAGGCCGCCCCAGCGGCCCACGCCGCAAAACAAACGCCTCCGGGCCACCCTGCAAGGCAAACAGAACGCGATGGCGTGGGTGCGAGCCGACGTCGAGCGCCGCGACCCCGACCACCGCAAGCCTCGCGTGTGCCTGATGGACGGCTCGAAGGGCCTGTGGACCGCGGCCCTGGCGGTGCTCGCGGGCCTGGGCTTCACGTTCATCCTCGACCTCTTCCACGTCCTCGAGTACCTGTGGAAAGCCGCCTATGTCTTCCACCCCGAGGGCAGCCCCGAGGCCGAGGCGTTCGTGCGAGACCGCTTGCGCATGCTCCTGGACGGCAAGGTCGGCTACGTCATCGGCGGCCTTCGCCAGAGGCTCACCAAGCATCGCCACACCCTGACGAAGCGGCAGCGGGAAACCCTCGCGACGGTCATCCACTACTACGAAGCCAACCGGAAGTGGATGCGGTACCACGAGTACATCGCCGCCGGCTACCCCATCGGCTCCGGCGCGGTCGAAGGCGCCTGCCGCCACCTCGTCAAGGACCGCATGGAAGGCTCGGGCATGCGGTGGACCGTCGGGGGAGCCGCGGCGGTCCTCAACCTGCGTGGCGTGTACCTCAACGGCAACTGGGACCCCTTCTGGCACTTCCACATGCAGCGAGAAGGCCAGCGCCGCTTCGGCGGTCGCCGCTGGACACCGTCATCGCCTTCAGAGGACGCAAAAGTGGCCGCGTAGCCGTGTCCCAAAAGGGCCACGCCCATCTGCTGGTGTCGAAAGCCGACGCGGGGCGAGACGCCCGGCCTACTCGGCAGGAAGGCGGCGCCTGCGGCGAGCCGCCAAGCCGGCAAGGGCAATGGCCAGGAGCAGCGCGCCGGCGGGCTCCGGCACGTAGTAGAAGCCGCGGAGCACCCCCTGGGCGGGCTTGTTCTGCGGCGTGTAGCCGAACAGGCCGTTCTCCGGGGTGGTGCCCGCCAGCGGGTCGGTCTCCCAGTTCCACCAGAAGTAGCCCGCCATCCAGGGGCGGCTCCAGGTCTGGCTCAGGGCGGCGAGGTAGCAG
>JBHIEF010000410.1:0-2028 GCA_046760465.1 Armatimonadota bacterium
GCCCGCTGTCGCCGGTGGGGGCCATACTGCTCGCCCTGGGCGGCCCCGGCATGGTGGCGCTGACGCTTGTGACGTTCGGGGCGGGCGGCCCCGGGCGTGAGGTGGTTGGTATGGGCGTAGTGGCCATCGTCGTGGGGGCGGTTCTGCTCGGGCGGCCGCCCAGGCTGGGCCGCGTGAGGGAGGGGGAGGCGCTGTCCGTTCCGGAGCGGGCGCCTGCCAGCGGGCGGGCCATTGAGGTGGAGGGGGTCTGGTTCACCTACCCCGGCGCGGGGGAGGCGGCGCTGCGGGGAGTGACCTTCGGCCAGGAGGCGGGGAGCGTCGCCCTGCTCATGGGGCGCACGGGCGCGGGCAAGTCCACGCTATGCCGCTGCCTCAACGGGCTCATCCCCTCGTACCTGCGGGGGGAACTGCGCGGTGCCGTGCGTCTGAACGGCGCCGACATCGCGGGCCGGCACGTGGCCGAGCTGGCGCAGACGATTGGCCTGGTCTTCCAGGATTTCGAGACGCAGCTGGTGAGCAGCGACGCCCGCTCCGAGGTTGCCTTCGCGCTGGAGAGCTTCGGCCGCCCGCGGGAGGAGATGCGACGGCGGGTTGGGGAGGCGCTGGCGGCGGTGCGGTTGGAGCGGCTGGCGGGCAACGGCCGGCGTGACCCGGCTACGCTGTCCGGGGGCGAGAAGCAGCGACTGGCCATCGCCTCCGTGCTGGCCAGTCGGCCGCCCCTCCTGGTGTTGGACGAGCCCACCACCGACCTGGACCCAGTGGGGAAGGCGGAGCTGTTCCAGGTGGCCAGGGAGCTGCACGAGCAAGGCATCACGCTGCTGATCGCGGAGCACGAGACGAGCCAGGCGCTAAGCGCCGATCGCCTGCTGGTACTGCGCGAGGGGGAGCTGGCCTTCGATGGCCCGCCAGCGGAGCTGCTGCGCGATCCCGACCGCACTGGGGAGCTATCTCTGCATCCGCTGGAGATGCCGCAGCTCTTCGCGGCCCTGGGGTGTGACGAGCGCCCCTTGACCGTAGCCGAGGCGGCCAAGTCGCTGCTGGCGGGCGGCTGGGAGTTGGACGCGCCCAGCGTTGCCGAGCTGCGGGGCGTTGACGAGCGCAGGCGCCAGCGGTACGGGGACTTGGTGGTCACGGCCGAAGGCGTAGCGCACCGGTACGGCGACTACGCGGCGCTGGACGGCGTTTCGCTGGGCGTGCGGGAGGGGGAGTTCATCGCCATCCTGGGGCAGAACGGCTGCGGCAAGACCACGCTGGCCAAGCATCTGAACGGCCTGCTCAAGCCCACGGAGGGCCGCGTGGTCGCGGGGGGCCAGGACACCCGCCAGGCACCCATCGCCGACCTGGCGCGCGTCGTGGGCTACGTCTTCCAGGACCCCGATCACCAGATCTTCGAGCAGCGGGTGGACCGGGAGGTGGCCTTCGGCCTGCGGAACCTGGGCATCCCAGAGGAGGAGACGGAGGCGCGGGTGCGGGAGGCGCTGGAGGCGGTGGGTCTGTGGGAGAAGCGCGAGGCCGATCCCTTCACGCTCACCAAGGGCGAGCGGCAGCGCCTGGCCACGGCGTCCGTGCTGGCCTGCCGGCCGCGGGTCATCATCCTGGACGAGCCCACCACGGGCCTGGACGGGGCGGAGCAGCGGCGGATGATGGAGCTGCTGCGCAGGCTAAACGAGCAGGGGCACACCATCATCGTCATCACGCACTGCATGTGGGCGGCCGCGCGGTACGCGCATCGCGTGGTGGTGCTCAGCGACGGCAAGGTCGTGGCCGACGCCAGCGCGCGCGAGGTGTTCGGCGATCTGGACCTGCTGGCACGGAACTGTCTGGAGGCACCGGACATAGTGCGCCTATCGGGCGAGCACTACGGCTTTGCGGCGCTGACGGTGGAGGAGATGGTGGGGTGTCTGGAAAGGCAGTAGGCAGATCCCTCGCTACGCTCGGGCTGACAGGAGGGCGGGAGGGCGGGGGGCCGGGATGACAGCGGCGGGATGACGGGGGGCTGCCAACGGCGGTGCGCGGCGGACGGCAGCA
>JBHIEF010000411.1:0-2016 GCA_046760465.1 Armatimonadota bacterium
TGTCGCACACCGCCACCAGCTCGACGCTAGTGGTCTTGCGCAGCGCCGGCAGATGCGCTATCTGCGCTATCCCTCCACATCCCAGCAACCCGATCCGCAGCGGCCCTCGTGCCGAGCTCATTGGCGCCCCCAGTAGGTAGGGACGGGCGTTACGCCCGTCCGCTCGTCCTGTCATTCTGAGCAACCCGCCTGCCATGCCTGCTGGCAGGCGGAAGCGAAGAATCTCGTGCGGTGGAACTCGCCACCCACGCGTCCTTTCCCCCACCACAGCCCGATTCCTTTTGCCCACCCAGAGACTGCCGACTGGTGGTGGTCGGCATGGGCTGGCATGCTGTGGGCAGTCGCAGGCTTCCCCGGGCTGACCATGCCGAAGTCAGCCTGCGGAGGTGGGCAGGGGTGGGCCGTTCCCGCCTCGCCCATCCTGCATCCCCCATCCCCCAGGCAGGAAACCCCCCACTCGTCGGGAACAGGGCAGGTTGCGGGCAGGGGACACTTCCCCGGGGAGGACGTGGCCGAAGGGATGAGCTCGAGCCGAGACCCCGCGGCCATGGAGGCCGAGATCCGCCGCCATCAGCGCGAGTTGGCGGCCATCCACAAGATCACCACTGCCCTCTCCTCGCAGATCAAGCTCGCCGACCTGGTTCAGCAGGCCCTCGAGGTCTCCATGGAGACTGTGGGGGCCGCGGCCGGCTCGGTCCTGCTCTACGACCCCGAGCGCGACGAGCTCGTCTTCCGCTACGTGGTGGGGGAGAAGGCCGACGAGCTCACCGGCATGGGCCTGGCCCCCTCCCGCGGCATCTGCGGCGAGGTCTTCACCAGCGGCGAGCCCAAGATCAGCGAGGACGTCAGCAAGGACACTCAGCACGCCCGCGAGGTCGCCGAGCAGATCCACTACGAGACCCGCAACATGGTCACGGTCCCGCTCAAGAGCGCGCAGGGCGCACCCATCGGCGTCATGCAGATACTCAACAAGGCGGAGGGCGACTTCGACGAAGAGGACCTCGAGGTCCTGACCATCATGGGCCAGCAGGCCGCCACCGCCATCGAGACCGCCCGCCTCCACGAGCAGGCCCGGCTGGCCGTGGTCGTCAACCTCATGGGCGACATCAGCCACGACATCAAGAACATGGTCACCCCCGTCCAGACCGCCGCCCAGACCCTGGAGGTGGCCCTGGCCGACATGTTCGAGGGCCTCGACGGAGCCCTCGATCAGGCCGGCGACCAGCACCGCGAGACGCTGGACCGCGTCCGCCAGGCCACCGACTTCATGCGCGAGTTCTACCCCGAGGCCATCGAGATGTTCCTGGACGGGTCCGCTCAGGTGCAGGAGCGGGTCAGGGAGATAGCCGACTGCGTCAAGGGCATCGTGGCCGAGCCCGCCTTCAAGATGCACAGCGTAAACGACATCGCCGAGAAGGTGGCCAAGCCCCTGCGCTTGGTGGCCGAGAAGAGCGGAGTCCGCCTGCGCACCGACGAGCTGGGCGACGTCCCCCAGACCCTACTGGACGAAAAGCAGCTCTACAACGCCCTCTACAACTTGGTCAACAACGCCATCCCCGAGACCCCCGAGGGCGGCGAGATATCCGTGCGCAGCTCGGCCGTGACCGAAGGGGAGTTCCCCCAGGGGAGCTACGTGCTGGTCGAGGTGGCCGACACCGGCGGCGGCATGCCGCCCGAGATCAGGGAGAGTCTGTTCACCGACGCCGCCGTCAGCACCAAGCCCGGCGGCACCGGCTTGGGCACACGCATCGTCAAGAACGTCGTGGACGCCCACGACGGCACCATCGAGGTCGAAAGCGAGCCCGGCCAGGGGACCACCTTCTACCTCAAGCTCCCCCTGCGCACGGCCGCCGAGTGACAAGCTGACTGCGTAGGAGGCCGTGGAGGCCTTTGTAGGAGCCGCGCCTGCCCTGAGCGGCGGATGCTACTGCATCCGCATGCCGAAGGGTCCCCGCGGCGATTCGCGTTTCGGCAGCCCTTCGACGAGCTCAGGACAGGCAAGCTGCCGAAACACCT
>JBHIEF010000412.1:0-1955 GCA_046760465.1 Armatimonadota bacterium
GTAGTCGCAGGCTTCCCTGGGCTGAGCTTGCCGAAGTCAGCCTGCGGCGGTGGCCGGCGGCGGGCCGCGAGCCTTCCCATCACAGATCGCACATCACACATCACCGATCGCCATCTCCGCCTTCGCCCGAGCCCTCCGGCACGAGCGTAAACGTGATACCCGCAACCTGAAACCTGACACCCGCAACCTGAAACCTGACACCCGCAACCTGAAACCTGCCTCACAAGTTCACTATCTGCTCCAACACCAGCGCCGTCCGCGCCAGCGCCTCCCGATCCTGGCCCGTTCGCTCCTCGGCCAGGTCGTTGGCCAACGCCACCAGGTCGAAGGCCTCCACGCGCTCCTGTAGGTACGGCAGCTCCGACCACACCGTCTTGGCGTCGGCGTTGACGATTTCCTCCAGGGTCAGCGACAGCTCCTCGAGCTGCCGGGCTGCCAGTGCGTCCGCCGTCACCGAGGCCGCCTCCACCCCCGGCACGGGCGCCAACTCCTCGGCCACCTCCCGCACGCTCGCCAGCAGCCCGGCGCTGGCGATCTCCTCGTGGACAAGCTCCAGCCGCACCCGCCGCGCCCGGGTACGCGGATCGAACCGATACCCCCGCGCGTACGCCGCCATGCCCAGCACGCCCAGCACCACCGCCAGCGCCCCCACCGCGATCACCAGGTGCGTCGCCCGCCGCCGCTGCCGCGCGGCCAACTCGGGCCGCCGCTGGTCCGCCGCGCGCCGCAGGATCGCCGCCGCCTCCTCGCCCAGATCGGGCCGCGGACCCTCGGCCTCGCCGCCCGCGCCGTTGGCCGGCGCGATGATGATCGGCTCCCCCCTGGCGCCGGGCACCGCGCCCGCGCACACCTTCTCCGTCACCTGCCGCACGTGCTCGGTCAGGTCGTCCCACCGGCCCAGCACGTACAGCGACTCGCCCAGCAGCTCGAACACCTGGCGGAACAGCTCCCGCGCCCGCTCCTCTTCCCTCGTTCGCAGCGACAGCGCGTGATACACCGACGCCGCGTAGCGATGCCCCACCGCCTCATGCGCCTCCGCCGAGCACCGCCGACAGCGGGCAATCAACGTCCTCTCAATCCTCGGCACCTTCCTGCGCATGTCACCTCACGCGCTCACGCTTCGCCGCAGCAAACAGCCGCCCGCACAGATGCGTAGGAGCCAGCTCCAGCTGGCGACTAGCGGTGGCGGGGACTGGGACGTTGCCCTTCCCTGAAACCTGCAACCTGCCACCTGAAACCTAATCCTCCTCAAAGATCTCGTCGCTCAGACCCCTGTTGATCTTGTAGTTGGCGAAGCTAAAGCTCGCCCTCCCCCGCAGCGGCGTCCCGTGCTGCCGCAGGCCCTTCCCCAGCTCGCAGGTTACCTTGGCCGGCACCCAGAACTTGCCGTCCACCAGCCGGTGCAGCCAGTTGATGGTCAGCACCAGCCTCTGTCCGTCCCATACCTCCATCCGCCGCACCGTCCAGTTGCGCCCATTCACCCACACCAGCAGCCTCCCCGGCGCCTCCGGATCGTTGGGGATGATCTTCAGACTGTGCACCAGCCCGCCCGGCGTCCGCTTGCTGCCCACCAGCAGGATGCGGGCCTCCTTCTCCAGCCCCTCCGTCAGCCGGCTCATCATGAACGCCTCTTTGGGCGCGAAGAAGATGCCCTGGTGGCTCTCCACGTGCAGCTTGTCCGGCCGCTTGAAGTACACCGTGGCCGTCTTGTCCGGTATCTTGCTGTTCTCCAGCTCCACGTGCATGGTCACGTCCACCACGTAGTCCTGCACGTCCTTCCGCAGCGCCAGCGCCTTCCTCAACACCCCCGCCCCCGTCAGCCTCGCCTGCCCCTCCGCCTCGGCCACCAACCCTGCACCAACAGCGAAAAGCACGGCAACCACCATAAGCCCACCCGCCAGCCCTGAGCCGGGCCCAAGGGCTGCCGACTGGTGGTGGCGCGCACCGGCTGCCAC
>JBHIEF010000413.1:0-1905 GCA_046760465.1 Armatimonadota bacterium
ATCTTTCGGCCCTCCGGCCCTCGGAATGACATGATCCGCGCCTCCGTCTGCCCCCAGGCAGGTCACCCTCCCCTCCACCGGCAAAGGACGCACCGGACGCGCGAATCCGTGTAATGTCTGCCCCCGGGCAAGCGACTACTAGATAGACGACGCCACAGGAGCGCAGCGGTGGCCAGGCCGGACGAGCAGATTGTAGCGGCCGTTCTCACCGGCGACCAGAGGGCCTTCCGGGAGCTGGTGGACCGCTACCGCGACCGGGTGATCGCCTCGGCGCACCATCTGGTGGGCAACCTGGACGCCGCGCACGACCTGGCTCAGGAGGCCTTCGTGGACGCCTACGTCCAACTGGAGTCGCTGCACCAGCCCCAGCGCTTTCGCCAGTGGCTCTACGGCATCCTGCGCCACAAGTGCCTCAGCCGCCTCCGGGCCCGGGGAGAGAACATGGTCTCGTGGGAGCAGGACGTGGACGAGGAAAGGGTGTGGCTCCCCGGGCCCGAGGCCAACCTCAACGGCGAGGTGGTCGAGGCGCTCAACCGCCTGCCGCTGAAGCCGCGCGAGCTCCTGTCGGCGCGCTACCTACAGCGCCTGAGCTACAGCGAGATGGCCGAGATGCTGGACACCACCGTCAACAACGTGCGCGTGCAGTGCTGCCGGGCCAAGCAGGCCCTGCGGGCGCTGCTGGCGGAGCGCCAGGCGCGGGCCGAGGGGAGGAAGGTGGCATGCTAGAGCACGGGCCGTGCGATGAGTGGATCGAGAGGGTGTCCGCCCACGCGGACGAGGAGCTCGACGAAGCGGAGAAGGGCGAGGCCAGGGCGCACCTGGACGAGTGCGACGCGTGCCGCCAGTGGCTGGAGCAGGTGCGCGCGGACCGCGAGGTGCTGGTCGGCAACCTGGCGCGCCAGAAGCGCCGCTGGGGCTTCGCGCGCGGCGTCATGCAGGAGGTGGCCAAGCGGCGCGTGTATGGACACCCGGCGAATGCAGCCCCGCGCAGGTGGCGGTTCACGGCCATCGAGTTGGCCGTGAGCTGCTTGGTCATCTGTGTCTGCGCTGCCGTCCTGTTCCCCGTGTTCAGCAAGGTGAGGGAGAAGGCGCGGCACGCACGCTGTGGTGTGAGCTCGAGGACCATCGCCCAGGCCCGTCAAGCCGCCTGTCCGAGCAACCTCAAGCAGATATGCCTGGCGATGCTCATGTACGAGGACGACTTCGACGCCTTCCCCCCGCACGAGAACTGGACCGAGGCCATCTTCCCGTATACGCGCAACAACGAGATCCTCATCTGCCCCGAGGACAAGCAAGCGGACCTCGGCTATGGCTACAACCCCGCCCTCGCGGGAAGGGACCTGAAGACCATCGACGATCCAACGAACACGGTCCTGGTCTACGATGCCAGGGACGGCAAGCTGGAGCAGCGGCACGATGACGGCGCCTACTACGGCTTTGTGGACGGGGAAGTGAAGTGGCTGGAGGACCCGCCCCCCGGCTTCCTGCACCAGCAATCCCTCGGCCCGCCCACGCGGAACTACGGGCTGGCCGAGAAGCTGCGCATCGCCTACCAGGCGGAGCAGGACGTGGAGGTGGAGGACGTGCCGGTGGCGGTGATGCAGGCCGAGCGCGAGATAGACCGGCGCGGCGGCTTCCTGCTCAACTCCGACTTGACGCGCAACAGCAGCCGCCTCACCGCCCAGATCGTCTTCCGCGTGCCGGTGGAGGAGATGTTGAGCACCATGAACGCCCTGGCCAAACTGGGCGCGGTGCTCAACCGCCACATCGCCGGCCAGGACCTGACCGAGAAGTACGTCCTGGCCCAGCGCGCGGTGCGGTCCGAGGCGCAGAAGCAGGAGCGCCTGGGGCGCATCGAGCGCCGCACGCGGCAGACGGCCGAGAAGCTGGAGCTGGCCAAGAAGG
>JBHIEF010000414.1:0-1898 GCA_046760465.1 Armatimonadota bacterium
TCTCGTTGACCCCTAGGTACTGTGCTCGGTGGCCCGGGTGTCCGAAGTATTGGTCGGCGTAGTTCGTGAAGGCCTGCATCGTCGGCGGGAGCAGCTGGACGTAGTCGCAGTCGTCGTCGCAGTCCGGGTCATCCCCTGGCCGGCCCCAGTCAGGCAGGAGATGAAGTTCGATGTAGCCATCGTCAAAGGCCCCGGCCAAGAGATTGTAGGCGGCCTGGTAGAAGTCGTCAACCCCTCCCTGGGACTCCATGGAGTCGCGCTCGATCTCGATTCGCCGCCACACGGTGAAGCGCGTGGAGCCAGCCGCCATGCCGTGAGGATGCTCTGGCGGCTTGGGGCAGAGGAAGGCCCAGACCCGGTAGTTGTCACCGCCATCACTTGAGACGCTCAGAGTGGTCTGTGTGGTTCCATCGGCACCAGTCTGGCCCTGTGGGGGATCCAACACGCCCGGCCCGCCAACGTTGTCGTTGCCGCTGCCGGCCTCCCCATCGTCGTTGTGTGAGGGGCAGTTCCCTGCGGGCGGCCTGTTCGCGCAAGCGCAATTGGTCTTGCCGTTGCTCCCTTCGTCCGGGCAGTTGGGCCCGCAGTTACAGCGCCCACCGACGGGGTCGAGGTAAGAGGGCGCCCACGGCTCGTCCGGGTCATCCACGCGCCAATGCACCGTAGCCCCCTCCACGGGCTGTCCATTGCGAGTTACACGGGCAGTGATCGTGGTGCTGGTCTGGCCCAGATTGACATACAGGCGTGGCCCGGCGGGATCAGCCTGCGTGATCTCGATCTGCAGCCCCCCGCACGTAGGGCACTGCGTCTCCCAGCAGTAGTCCTGGCAGTTGTCTGCGCCACAGGGCTCGTTCCTACAGTAGGCCACATCGCAGAAGCACCAGGCGCTCCCCGGCGTGCAGTTGGGGATCTGCTCCCCAGCGTCGCAGCCGCACACCGGCCAGCCGGCCGTGCAGCCCCAGTCGTTGCACTCGTACGGCGAGCAGTCAGGCGTGCCGTTGCCCCAGCACCACTCGCCGCAAGCGCAGTCCACGTAGTTGGGCAGGCAGCGGCAGGTCTCGAGGCCGTCGGCGTCCGTCTGCCCCGCGTGGGGGAGGGGGGAAGCCGAAGGGGTCGCGCCTCTCACCTCGCCGCTAGAGGCGGTACCTGTCGCTGGGTAGGCCGAGGGGGACAGGTTCAGTGTTCTCCTGCAACGCCATGAGGGCCCCCTCCATCAGCTCCGCGCAGATGCTCTCGGGATAGCGGCCTAGGAATTCGTTGAAGGCGGCGACGGCGTCCGGCAAGGTGGCGACGTCGGCGTAATGTGAGGCCACGCAACGCGCCTTGAACACGGCTGCATAGTAGTAGCCCCACTCGGCCAGGTAGCTGTCACTGTCCAGCACCTGCTCCGCCAACAGAGCAAGCGCGCGTCTCGTGCCCTCCGCGAAATGCCCGGCCTCGAGGTCGGGCGCAACCCCTACCGCCAGGTTCTTCGTCTGCTCGAGGGCTTTGTGCGTTTCTTCCCACGGCGGGCCGCCTGGCTTGGTAGGGACGATGCGGATTACCACGGGCTTGGCGCGAAGGAAGAGCTTCGGAGCCGTCACGCCCGGGTCCCGAAGGGCGTAGCTCGGCGGCGGGATCACATACGTGCCCACTACGGTACAGGTCCCCTCGGCAGGGAACACCTGCCATCGTGTCAGGTCCACTACCTTGCGCAGCGAGGCTCCCGGGACAAGCTCCCGTACGTGCTCTGGGTCGACGCCAGCCGCTTCCCACTCCGCCCGCGCCAGACGCGCATTGCGGCTTGGGAGCGGGCCGTTCTCACCGTGGGCCTTCGTGCGGGCCCACACCATCCATAGGACCTCGGCGGTCTCCGTACCGACGTTGCTTAGGCTGCACTCGACGATCACTGGCTCGCC
>JBHIEF010000415.1:0-1894 GCA_046760465.1 Armatimonadota bacterium
TTCCCGCCCCGCCGCCTTGCCTCAGAACTTCCAGTCGTAGACGACCTCGCCGTTGCGGATCTCGATCTGCCAGCCGTGCTCCTCATCCCACCGGCCTCGCCACCCCAGCTCGCCCAACACGGGATCGCTGGCCGTCTTCCCCTCCAGCTCCTCCCGCATGCCCCGTTCCTTGTGGATGTAGTACATGGTCCGGATGAACTTCAGCACTTCTCTGACCGCCCCCACTGCCAACGGCCTCCTTCCGCAGCGGACGCGCCTCCATGCCCCTTCTCCCGCCTTCGCCATCCTGCCGCACGCCTTCCCGGTGTGACGCCCGTCACCTGCCGCCAAGCTACGGCGCCCACTCGAAGGCCTAACCGACCTGCACGGCGAAGTACGGCCCCGGACGACTAACTGGTCGGCCGGGCGCCGGTACGTGCAGCCTGGTGTCGGCCTCCCCCGAACACAGAGGTGTCACGGGCAAGACCCCGTTACGGAAGGGAGCATGTTCTGGTGCAAATGCGTATGGCGACGTGTACGCTCGCCCTGGCGGCGCTGGTCGTCTGCGGGTGGATTGTCACCGGGCAGCAAGACGACGAAGACGAGGCGGCCCTGCGCGCCGCCCTCAAGCAGATGGCCGATGCCCTAGAGCAGAACGACGCCGAAGCGCTCATAGACTTCATCTGTGACCAGACGCTGTTCGTGGACGGCTTCCGGGGCGGGGCTCACGTGCTCGACAAAGGCCAGGCCCTGGAGGTGCTGGCGGGGGCCGGCGTCATAGAGCTTGAGGACTGGAACTTCGAGGGAGCCCTCCTGGGCCAGGCCGCCAGCGCCCGAGGCCAGGCAAAGGCCCACGTGCTGGGCCAGACCTACGAGGTCAAGGCGGAGATGCTGTTCCTCAAGGAGGGAGGGGGCTGGGCGTTGAGGGCGGCCGCCTTCGGGCCTCCGCCCGAGTAGGCACGCTCGCCTTGGCCCACCTGCGCCCCACGGACAGTTTCCAGGGAGAGCGCCCTCGGCGTATAGTAGCAGCCAGCTCCGACGGTAGCATCTAGCCAATGGGAGGGTCACCATGCGACTTGCAGCCATCCTCGTAGTCGCAGCCGCACTGTGCCTGTGCAGCATCGCTGTGGCCGAGCAGGTAGGCGGACCCAGCGGCCCGGACCAGGGCGAGTTCCGGGTAGGCGGTGAGGCCATCTTCCGCACCAATGTCGACATGCGGTTCACCACGGGCTTCGACCAGCCGCTGAAGTCGCGGACATTCTACGGCGTGCTGGAGTACGGCGTGACCGACTGCCTGAGCCTTCGCGGCAAGGCGGGGTTGGCCGAGTGGGAGAACGATGGGCCGCCCAGCCCCACCCCGGTGCAGTACGGCTACGGCCTGGCCTGGGCCGCAGGGCTGAAGTGGCGCATCTGCCGCCCCGAGGAGCACGGGACGGCGCTGGCCCTGAGCGGGCAGTATGCCGAGGGGAGTCCCGACGACGACAGGCGCTTCTTCCTCCTCACAGGGGTGAAGACCAAGGAATGGACGGCGGCTCTGACTGTGGGCGTGCCGCATGGCTCAGCCAGGCCGTATGCGGGGGTGGTGTACTCGGACCTCCAGATCACCGGCACGCAGGGCCTGAAGCCCCCGGTGCCGTGGCGCATGGACAAGCGCCACAACGTCGGTGCCGTAGTGGGCATGGACCACGACCTGGGCGACTCGGGCTTCTGGAACCTGGAGACCCGCTTCTTCGACGAGGAGGGAGTATCGGGCAGCCTCAACATCACCTTCTGACGGGGCACTGGCCTCCCCTGCTCACGGCCCCATCCGGTCGGAGAACGTGACCGCACGGGCATCCTCCCGGTGGCGCATGGACCCCTCCCACCCGGAGGGGTCCCGTTTCGTCGTAGCAAGCGCCGACCCGAAGGCCGACGC
>JBHIEF010000416.1:0-1835 GCA_046760465.1 Armatimonadota bacterium
CCAGGCCGTGGGGCCGCTGGGACAGATAACCTCGTGGATGTTGATGATGAAGGCGTGGCCAGTGCCGCCGTACAGCCAGCCCCAGGAGACGTCGGAGCCGAGGTACTCCAGACAGGCCTTGACGCAGCCGAGGTGGCTCACCCACCTGGGACGCCAGCGCAACCCGTCTAGCTGGTTCGTCATCGCAGCGGTACCCTCCCTTGATCTCGCGGTCCAGGCGAGAGCGCGGCTATGGAGCGGCGTCTATTGACGCGGCGCGGTCTGTCGGCTCTTGGCCGCGACGGCGACGGCGGCCAGCTCGCCGTCGTCGAACCACACGCCGTCGCAGTCCAGGCAGCAGTCCACCGCGACGCCCGCGGCCTCTCTGACCGAGGCGGCGGCCAGCTTCTTGCCGCACTGTGGGCAGCGCTTGGGGGCGACCCGGTTCCAGCCCACACCTATGAGGTTGGGGAACTTCGTGTCCGCGTCCACGAGTCGCTGCGGCACGGTCTTCAGCAGGTGGTTCAACTCATCGCTGCCGATCCACACGCCGCCGCAGGACTTGCAGACCTGCATCTCCCGTCCCCGGAGCTTGGCCCGAGAAAGCGACTCGGAGCAGCGCGGACAGGCGCCGTCGGCTGCGGGAGCGCCCCCCGCCGAGGCGGCTGCTACGCCGGCGCCGGCGGCCAGCGTGCCCGCGGCGATCACTGAGCCCGGGAGGGCGCCACCGGCAGTGACCGCCGAGGTAGGCTCCGCAGCCGGGGTCGGAACGGCCGCGCTGGCGGCGCGTGGGAAGCGTGGCTCCTCGCTGCTGTCCATGTAGGCCATGCGCTCCAGTCGGGCGATGCGGTCTTCGATGGCGGGGTGGGTGCTGAGCAGCGACTGCGCCCGTCGCTGCATGGCCTCCAGCGGGTTGACGATGTACATGTGTTGGGTGGCGCGATTGGCGGCCTCCAGCGGGTCGGGATCGGCGGCGATCTTACGCAGGGCGGAGGCCAGCCCCGCGGGGTAGCGCGTCAGCAGCGCGCCGGAGGCGTCGGCCAGGTACTCGCGCTGCCGCGAGGCGGCCAGCTGGATGAGCTTGCCTATGATTGGGGCCAGAATGGCCAGGACGAGAGCCAGGAGGGCGATGATCCCGGCCCCGGAGCTACGGCCGCGGCTCCTGAACCGGCCCCGGCTGTAGCGAGTGCCGCGCAGGAAGGCATCGCACAGCAATGCGATGGTGCCCACCAGCACGGCCATCATGGTCATTAGCAGGATGTCGTAGTTGCGGATGTGTGCCATCTCGTGCGCGACGACGCCCTGGAGCTCATCGCGGTTGAGCTTGTCCAGCAAGCCCCTGGTAACGGCGATCGCCGCCTCCTCGGGCTTGCGGCCGGTGGCGAAGGCGTTGGGGGAGGCGTCTTCGATGATGTAGACCTCGGGCATGGGCAGCCCGGCCGCGATGGACATCTCCTCGACCACGTTGAAGAGCCGGGGATGGTCCGCCTTCTGGATCTTGCGGGCACCACTGAGGCCCAGCACGATGCGGCTGCCGCCGAAGTAGGAGATGGTGCCAGACACGGCTGCGACGCCCAGGGCGACGCTTACGCCCACGTACCAGGGCGCTCCGCTGTAGGCGCCGATGGCCCAACCCACTACCAGTAGCAGTGCGGTCACGAGCACCACGAGCAGCAGTGAGTTGCGCTTGTTGGCGTCAATCTGCTGGAACATGAGGTTCGGGGGCGGCTGACGGGCGTGGGCGATTCGTCTAGAACTGCACCACGGGAGCCTCGCGCTGCTCGGGCTCCTCCAGCTCGAAGAAGTCCGCGCGCTCGAAGCCGAACATGCCGGCCACGATGTTGGCGGGCACTTGC
>JBHIEF010000417.1:0-1826 GCA_046760465.1 Armatimonadota bacterium
CCGTAGCGCACGACGCAACGGGACAGAACGCAGTTATCGTCGTTGCTGCCCGGCCTGAACCAGATGTTATACCAGTCGTACGACTGTGGGCTGCCGGTGCCAGTCGCTCCGCCGACTGTGTTGTCGTTGATCGACGTGAAGTAGATGGGGTCCTGCTCTGTCCCCTCTGCGCGTAACGCGCCCTCTACGAAGATGCTGTTGCTCTCGGCTAGCTTGACCACTACGCCGGGCTCGATCGTCAGCATCTGTCCCGCAGGCACAGTGACGTCGTCGGTCACGATGTAGGGGCTGCCATCGGGGCTCCAAACGCCCGAGACAGCGCCAAATACCTCCGTGCGCGTAGGCGGCGCGCCAGAGGCATGCCATCCACCGTCCACCACCAGCGCTAGGCAGATGAGGGTCGCCACCGTGCTGACGAGGATCACGCGCGAGACGCCCCTCCCGGGCGCGGAGTGATCTACGGGCAGCCGAGCACGTGAGTTGCTCCACATGATCCTCATACGCCTCACCTCGCGCACGGCCTGGCACGTTGCGCGGCAGAAGGGGCCGCATCACGGGCAGCCACGGCGCCATTCCCGGCGCTGCAGCCAGCGGCGCACGCCCGTGCGGGCAGGGCCTACGCACCGGGCGGCGTACCACTGCCGGAGGGCGCTGCCCCCGTCGCCGGGTCAGAGGTCACCTGCAGCTTGTAGCCGATGCCGGAGACCGTCATGATGAGCGTGGGGCTAGCGCCCGCCTCTTGCAGCTTCGCACGCAGGCGCTGGATGTGCACGTCCAGCGTGCGAGTGCGCACCGTGCCCTCGTAGCCCCACACACGTTGCAGGAGCAAGTCGCGGGGCACGACGTGACCTGCATTGCTGGCCAGTTGGTGCAGTAGGTCGGCCTCCTTGGGAGTGAGGGACTTCCTCTGGCCCTTCACCACCACTTCACGCCGAGCGAAATCCACATTGACCTCGCCGAAGTCCATCGAGTCTCCGGCAGACGCTGGCCCGCCATACTCCTGGCTGCGCCTCAGCAGGGCCCTCACTCGCGCCAGCAGTGCCCGTGGGGTGAAAGGCTTGCCGACGTAGGCGTCGGCGCCGCCGTCAAGCCCGGCGACCCGATCAGCCTCCCCATCTAGCACCGTGAGCATGACTATGGGCGTAGTCGTTCGCGCGCGGAGCCGGCGGAGAACCTCGGATCCGTCGATGTCGGGCAGCATGACGTCTAGCAGGATGAGATCCGGCTCCTCGCTCTGGTCAAGCAGCAGAGCTTCGCGTCCGCTTCCAGCCTTGAGGACCCTATAGCCATGCTGCTTCAGGACCCGGGCAACCATCTTCCGCACAGCTTCTTCGTCGTCTACCACGAGGATCTTGGCGCTCACTCCGACCACCCCTTTCCTCCCTGCCTGAAGGCGCCGGGCGAGCCGGCCATGGTCCGCTCAGCGCACTGGTCTGGTCTCTCCGTGGCATAGCGTCGCCAGAGGCCGGATCTCTCCGTCCAGCAGGTGCACCTCAAGGCGGTACTCGGCAACCTCGCCAGCAGGCACCACAACGCTCCCGGTGACGCCCCCGCCAATCAGCCCTCCCGGGGCAGCCTGCCAGTGCAACGGGCTCCACTGCCGACTGTCCAGGCAACGTCGGCGCAGTGACAGGCCGGCCGCAGGCAGCACCCAGCGACCTCGCCAGCCCATGCGGCATGCCCCGTCAGGCGTCGTTCCCAAATCCAGAGCGTCTAGGACGAACGCCAATACCGTCGGGCCGCCGGTGGAGGCAGAGAAGAGCTGGTAATCGCTCATCCGGTTCGACCGGAACGCCACCGAGGCCCCGTCGGGCCGCCAGAGAGGG
>JBHIEF010000418.1:0-1788 GCA_046760465.1 Armatimonadota bacterium
CGCCCTTCTCCTCCACCACTGCCATGCTTACACGAAATCGGAGGAATGACTTAGGTAGCGAAGTGCAGCTACTTCGCAGAGCAGCGAGCCCGCGACTACCCACAGCACGTCCACGCCATTCCCCTCCACAGCAGGGCAGACGCCCCTCCTACAAGGGCGTGCGCAGGAGGAGGGAGGGGGGTCATGGAATGCTGGGGGGTGATGGGCAGGGCGGAAGCACGAGTGCCCGAGGTGACGGAGGCCAGGGCGCGCGCGGCAAGGAGGCTGCCGCGGCGGGTCTGGGTGGTGGCGCTGGTGGCGGTGGGGGCGCTGGGGTTTCTGTCGCCATACGTGGAGATCATCATCTCGGGCAGCCAGATCGGGAGCTTCGCGCCGCCGGCGGGGGCGCTGGTGGCGCTGTTCCTGCTGGCGGCGGTGGTCAATCCCCTGGTCAGGCTGGTATCGAGGCGCAAGGCGAGGGGGCTGTCGCGGCAGGAGATGGCCGCGGTCTACGTGGTCCTACTGTCCATCGCGGTGCTGACCTCGTGCCAGTTCGCGCAGTGGATCGTGCCGGTGGTGACGGGGCCGTTCTACTACGCGACGCCCGAGAATCGGTGGGAGGAGCTATCGCAGCACATCCCCTCCTGGTGGTATCCGGGTCGGGCGAGCGCCATCAGGCGGTTTTACGAGGGGCTGCCGCCGGGGCAGCCGTTCCCCTGGCTGGACTGGATGAAGCCGCTGGCCACCTGGGGGCCGTTCGTCTTCGTGCTCTACGCGACCATGCTGGCGATCTGCGCGCTGCTGCGGCGGCAGTGGGTGGAGAACGAGCGGCTGGTCTTCCCGCTGGTGCAACTGCCGCTGGACATGAGCAAGGAGGCGGAGCCGGGGCGGATAGTGCCGGGGCTGTTTCGGGACAAGGTGCTGTGGCTGGGAGCGGCGCTGCCGCTGATCGTGCATACCCTCAACGGGCTGGCCAACAACATCCCGGCGGTGCCGGCGCTTCAGCTACGGTACATCCAGATCGGAGCCCACTTCGCCAGCCGCCCGTGGGTGGCGCTCAATCCCTTCTTCATCTCCATCTACTTCGGGCTGATTGGCTTTGCCTTTCTGTCGGGGCGGGATGTGCCCTTCAGCATCTGGTTCTTCTTCCTGCTCATGAAGGCTGAGTGCGTCTTCGGCAATGCGCTGGGCTGGACGACCGGAGGAGAGTCGCGGGCCCTGCGCAGCAACGACTTCCCGCTGGTGGTGTCGCAGCAGGTGGGGTCGGTGCTGGCGCTGGTGGCGGTGGGCGCTTGGGCGGCGAGGAGGCACTTGCGCTACACGTGGCGGCTGGCCTGGCACCAGCGGGGGGATCCGGAGGAGCAGCGGGAGCCGATGTCGTACCGGGCGGCGTGGCTGACCATCCTGCTGGGGACGCTGTTCCTGGCCGGGTGGTGCACGGCGGCGGGGATGAGCTTCTGGCTGGCGTTGATCCTGTTCGGGCTCACCTTCGCCTTCCTGCTGGGCGTCTACCGAATGATGGCGGAGGGGGGCGTCAACTTCCTGTGGGCGGCGCAGAGCGGGCCCAACTACATCATCTACAGCCTGGATGGGGGGAGCCGCCTGGGGCCGAGGCAGTGGCTGGTGCTGCTGTGCCTGCCGTACTTCATCTGGAACTTCAAGGGGCCGGTGGGGCCGCAGGCGCTGGAGGGCTTCAAGCTGAGCACGGAGACGAGGCTGCCGCAGCGGCAGCTCGTGCCGATCATGTTGGTGAGCATGGCGCTGGCGATGCTGACGGCGTATTGGTCGGTCATCTGGCTGGTGCACCGG
>JBHIEF010000419.1:0-1778 GCA_046760465.1 Armatimonadota bacterium
CCTCCACGGCCGGCGCTTGACAGGCCCGCCTCAAAGCCCTATTATCCCCTCGCTGCGAGACTTCTCCACGGTCGGAGGCTGTGTCCATGGGTCTGCGAGAGGGCCGCCATCTCGCGTCTGCTGCGCTTGCTCTTCTCCTGCTCATCCCCGGCGCACGTACCCAAGAGGAGTATCGGCTGCAGCCAGGCGATGTGCTGCGGCTATCGGTCATAGGCGAGGAGGAGTACACCGGCGACTACACGGTGAGCCTGTTCGGGAACATCGCTCTGGCCGACCTAGGCAGCATCGAGGTCGCCGGCGCCACACTGAACGAGGCCCGCGACCTGATCGTGGCGCATCTCAAGCAGTACCTCAAGCGCCCTCGCATTGGGCTCGTGCTGGACGAGGCCAAGTCCAGGCGAGGCGTCTACGTATGGGGGGCGGTGCAGGATCCCCGACATGTAGACCTGCCGATGCGCGCCACTCTGGGCGCCGCCATCGCCGCCGCCGGCGGCCTCGCGGAGGTGGCCGTACCTAACGCCATCGCCATTCAGCGGATTGTCGGGGAGCCGGTCATCGCCGACCTGTCGCCGGGTGAGAACGGGCTGCCCAGAGACGCGGACGTGCCGCTGAGGACCGGAGACGTGGTCTGGGTGCCGCATTCGACCGCACAGATGACGGTTCTGGGCGCCATCAAGCGCCCTGGGCGCTACCTCCTCCATCCCGACCGCGAGACGACGATGCTGGACGCCCTGGCGTACGGGGAAGGCCCGGCGCCGGACACGCAGCTCGGCGACGCCACCATCCTGCGCGAGGGGGAGGAGCCCCGGCGCGTGGACTTGCGCAAGCTGCTCGTCCAGGGAGACTTGACCGAGAACGTGGCCTTGCAGGCCGGCGATGTGGTCGTGGTGGCCGAGGCCGAGACCATCGCCGTGTTGGGCCAGGTGCGCAACCCGGCCAGGTTCGCGCCGGGCATGAGGACCAAGGTGACCGATGCCCTGGCCCAAGCTGATGGGCTGACGCCCACTTCCGACCTGGGCAACGCGGCCATCATCCGCGACGGCCAGCGCATTCCCGTGGACCTGGAGGCCATCTGGCTGCACGGCGACAGCACCAAAGACGTGGATCTGGCACCGGGAGACGTGCTGCTGGTGCCCGAGGCCGACAACCAAGTTGTCGTGGTCGGCGAGGTCAACACCCCGGGGACGGTGGCCATCAAGCCCGACACCCGACTGCTGACCGCGGTCAACCTGGCTGGCGGCTTCAAAGAGGACGCGGATGCGACGCGTACCACCGTGTTGCGCGAGGGGGAGACCATCATCGCCAACCTGAAGGCGGTGTTGGAGCAGGGGAGCACAGAGCTCAACGTGCCCGTCGCGGCGGGGGACCTCATCGTAGTGCCGCCGCTGGCTAAGGCCTACGTCCTGGGCGAGGTCCGTCAGCCCGGCAAGTACTCGGTGGGAGACGGGCGCACGGTGGTGGACCTGATCGCGGAGGCCGGCGGCCCCACGCCCAACGGCAGGCCCGCCGGCACTGTCATCGCTAGGCGCACGCTGAGCGGGGAAGAGGAACTGGTCAAGTTCGACCTGCGACGCGACGCGACCATGGCGGCGCTGGACCCCCGCTTCGAGGCCCAGCCTGGGGACGTCGTCTACGTGCCGAAGAGGGGCCGCCCCCGCGACATCCGCTCCATGCGCGACATCTTCTTCGGAGCTACCGGCCTGCTGATTGGCTTACTGCGAGACTAAGAGCCTATCCCAAGACCGACGCTCTCGGTCGGCTGTCATTCTGAGCGCAGC
>JBHIEF010000420.1:0-1759 GCA_046760465.1 Armatimonadota bacterium
GGTCGCTCAGGATGACAGAGGGCAGGGAACGGCTGCGTCCTGGCGGGACGGTGCTTCGGGGTCGCCTACCTGGCCGCTCGGCGGTCGGCCAGCTCCCGTGCAGTGTCCTGTCGGTCCTGGTAGGCCACCACCAGGGCCTCCAGGAAGGGCTCGTGGGCGCCGGGGCTGAGGGCCCAACTGCCGGCGCCGAGGCGGCCCAGGAGGGGCGTAGCCAGAGCCGCGGCCACGCGGGCCCTGGCCGAGGGCGTCATGCCCTGGCGGCGCTCCAGGAACTCGCGGCACGCCCGCACCTGCTGGGGCGTGACCTTGGCCAGGTGGGACTGCACCAGAGACCGCACCGCTGGCGCGATGGGCCGGACGGCCTCGGGCGGCAGCCGGCGGAATCCGCCGGCCCCGGGCCGATCCTTGACCACCACGGTGCCGGCGATGATATCGCCCACGCGTTTGTACTGCTTGTGGAAGAACATGGTGAGTAGGCCGACGCTGTAGATGGCGGGGAGCATGTCCACGACTCGCAGGATGTTGCGTACGGCCGAGTCGAAGAAGGTGAGCGGGGTGCCGTCGTCGCGGATTACGCGCAGGTGGGCGAAGCGCTTGCCCGGGGTTTGTCCGTTCCACAGCATCTCGAAGAAGATGTGGTAGCCGAAGAAGACCAGGAAGAAGCCCAGGATGACCGCGCCGAGGACCATGCCGCCCAGGGCGCCCAGCAGCGCGTCGCGGAGGGTGGCGGTGCTGCCCAGGCCGGCCGCGGCCAGGAGGGCCATCAGGGCCAGCTGGATGGCCAGGTCGGCCAGAGCGGCGAAGAAGCGAGAGCCGATGCCGCCCAGCTCGAACACGAGCTGGACGTGCTCGGGGGTCTCGACCAGCAGTTCGTCCTCCGTTGCCTCGGCCATGTGGGCGTCCTTGGGCCTGGATGCGGGCGCAGGTGAGTGAATGCCCGTCTTCACGCAGAGCGACAGGGCGGCCTGGGACCGGCTGGATGACCTGGTCCGCGCCTGCGACGTGCAGGGGGCCAGTTCGCTGGGCAAGAGCGACCTGCGCGAGCTGGGCCGCCTGTACCGACGCGTGACGGCCGACCTGGCCCGGGCCCGCACGCTGGACGAGGACCCCGAGCTGACGGCCTACCTCAACGACCTGGCCGCCCGCGCTCATGCCCGCATCTACCGCACGCGCTACCGGGGCGTTGAGCGCGTGTGGAGCTTCCTCGGCGACGAGTTTCCGGCCCTGTTTCGACGAACCCTCCCCTACTCCTCGGTGGCCGCGCTTCTCCTTCTGCTGCCGGCCATTGGTGCCTTCGGCTTGGTGACCGCCAGGCCCGAGGCGGCCCCGGCGTTGGTGCCGGAGGCGTTCCTGCGCGCACTGGAACGGCGGGGTGAGGAGGACATGGGCGGGCGGGGCCTGCCCGCGCAGTTGTCGCCGGTGTTCTCGAGCGCCATCATGGTCAACAACATCCAGGTGGGGTTCCTGGCCTTCGGCTTGGGCATCACCGCCGGCCTGGGGACGGCCTACGTGCTCATCCGCAACGGCCTGTTGTTGGGGGCCGTGGCGGGCGTGGCCAGCGGGCAGGGCAGTGCGCTGGGCTTCTGGGCTCTGATCCTGCCACACGGCATCATCGAGCTGACGGCGATCTTCATCGCCGGCGGGGCGGGGCTGCGTCTGGGCCGCGCCGTCATCAACCCGGGGGAACACTCGCGGCGCGACGCCATCGTCGTGGCCGCGCGGGGGGCCGGCCCGCGGGCCCCGGGCGGGGGGCCCAGGT
>JBHIEF010000421.1:0-1735 GCA_046760465.1 Armatimonadota bacterium
TGGGATGGCGCAGGTTGGCCGTCAGGAACTCGGCCGCCGATTTGGCCATGGCCATCGTCTGGTCTTCCAGTGACTCCCTGACCCCCTTCCGCCGTCCATCAATGGTGGGGCGAATGCCGATTTTAGGCATGTCCCCGATCAGTCTGTTGTGTGGGGGGATCATTTTGATGTCTTTTACGTTCGCCATGATTATGTTCTCCTTTGAATTTTCGTAGGCGTTCAGGTGAATCCTGGGAATGGTCGTCGAGGTGCCAGGCACTTGCGAAAGGCCGATCCTTTGACCTATCTTGCCTGCTCTGGATACCACACCTCATATCGTGGAGCCATGTAAGTGCCTGGCACCTGACTAAGCGAGAGCAGCCAATTGCTGAAAGATCGGTTCCAAGACAGTGTAGGTTTGTTGGAAGAGGCCGTAAAGGGCAGCGTAGCGCTGACTGCGAGCAGGGTCGGGCCGCTCGGCCTCCTCTACCTGGACGAGCTCGTGGGCCACGCGGAAATCGGGAAAGAGGCCCACGCCGACACCGCCGGCGATGGCTGCGCCCAGCGAGGTCGCCTCCGCCAACAGCGCAGGCCGCAGGATGGGCAGCCCGTAGACATCGGCCAGGATCTGCCGCCAGAGCGCGCTGCGAGCGCCGCCGCCGATGAGTCGCATGGCCTGGATCTCCGCTCCCTGCTCCAGAAAGGCGTCGAGGATCATCTTCAGATTGAAAGCCACGCCTTCCAGGACGGCGCGGGCCATCTCGGCGCGGCCGTGCGACATGGTCAGCCCCACGAACGCGCCGCGGGCCAGCGGATTCCAATGCGGGCTCCGCTCGCCAATGAGGTAGGGCAGGAAGAGGAGCCCCCCTGCTCCTGGCTCGACGCCCGCCGCAGCCGCGCTCATCTCGTCGTACAGTCGTGTCTCGCCCTCGCCCCGCAGCAGCCGCTCCAGCCAATCGTAGGAGCCGCCGGCACACTGCATGGTGCCGGTGGGGAAATAGAGCTGCGGGTCCAGGTGGGCGAAGGTGAAGGTGCGCATCCGGGGGTCGTAGAGGGGTTGCTCAGCGGTGACGGCGATCCAGGACGAGGAGCCGACGTAATTGTAGGCGTCCCCCGGACGCACGGAGCCGGCCCCCACGGTGGCACAGGCCCCGTCGCCCCCGCCGATGACCACCGGCGTCCCGGCCAGCAGGCCGGTCTCGGCCGCCGCCTGCGGGGTCAC
Organism: Armatimonadota bacterium; assembly: GCA_046760465.1. Classification (GTDB taxonomy): domain Bacteria; phylum Armatimonadota; class Zipacnadia; order JAUWAU01; family JBHIEF01; genus JBHIEF01. Next base: position 1,202 of record JBHIEF010000421.1, read on the forward strand.
CTGGCCGATGACCGTGCTGGAAGGGTACACTGGCGGGAGCTTCCGTGGGTCCAGCCCCACCGCCTCGATCATGTCCACCGCCCAGTCGCGCCGCTCCAGGTCGAAGAGGTTGGTGCCAGAGGCGTCGGAGTAGTCGGTGGCGAAGACGCCGCTCAGCTTGTAGGCAGCGTAGTCCTTAGCCTGCAGAAACTGGTGGGTGTGGGCGTAGAGTTCCGGCTGGTGGCGCTGGATCCACAGCGCCTTGGCTGCGGTGTACGATGTGCCGGGGCGATGGCCCGTGTGGCGGTAGACCTGTTCGAAGCCGCAACGGTCGGCCAGGAGTTCCGCCTCGGCGGTGGCCCGCTGATCGGCCCAGATGATGGCTGAGCGCAGGGGCTCTCCCGCAGCGTCCACCGCCAGCGCGCCGTTCATCATCCCGCTGAAGCTGACGACGGCGATGTCGCCCGGCGCGACGCCGCTGGAGGCCAGCAGTTCCCGCGTCGAATCCCGCACCGCCCGCCACCAATCGGCGGCGTCCTGCTCGGCCCAGCCGGG
>JBHIEF010000422.1:0-1734 GCA_046760465.1 Armatimonadota bacterium
ACATCGCAGCCATGATCGCCCGCACGCTACTTGCGCTCCTCGTCTGCCCCTTCCTGGGAGCCGTGACCGGTCGCTGGGTAATGGAGAAGGCCGATGGCTGGCTGAGGGCCGGCGGCTTGGGCGTGCCACTGCACGTGGATCCGGCGTACGGGGCTCTGGGCGGCCTCGGCGTGGGGGCGGTCTTCGCCGGGGTGATGATCTGGTGCTTCGGCCGTGGCCGCCGCAGCCCGCAGCGTGCCCTGGCCGACCTCGTCATCATCCCCCTGGCCAGCCTGGGGCTGCTCAATGCCTTCTATCTCACCGAGAGCACCTCGGCCGTCGCCGCCGTCGCGTGGCTGCTGGGGCTGCTGCTGTGCCTGATTGCCTTCGGGCGGCACCTCGTGCGGGAGGACGAGGAAGTCGCCGAGGACGAGCCCTCCGCACTGCCCCTCTTGCCCGAGGACGAGTACTACTGAAACAGCCCACCTCAGGCCACCTCCATCGCCGGCTGGAGCCGGCTCCTACCTTCTCGCCACGGTAGTGCGTAGGAGCGGGCTCCTGCTGGCGACCTCTCGGCGTCGCTCCACCCAGACAGGGCTCAGAGGGCCGCGCGGCGAACCTTGCCCCGCCCGGAGGTGACCGGCCATGACACCGCGCGAGCGCTTTCGTGAGACCATGCACTTCGGCAGCCCCGACCGCCCGCCCTACTGGGAGGTTATCGGCCACTGGCCGCAGGCCATCGAGCGCTGGCAGGAGGAGGGGATGCCGGCGGACGTGCACGTGGGCACCTACTTCGGCTTCGACCGGCGCGAGAACCTGCCCGTCAGCCTGGCTCTGGCCCCGGCCTTCAAGGCGGAGCGGGTGGACGAGGACGAGCAGTACGAGTACCGCCGCGACGCCAACGGCGTGATCTCCAAGGTGCTCAAGGACGACCACCAGACCATCCCGCAGTACCACTCCTTCCCGGTGCGCGACCGGAAGACGTGGGAGGAGTTCAAGCAGCGCCTCAACCCCGACTCCCCCTGCCGCTACCACCCCTACTGGGAGGACTACAAGCGGTCCATCGCCGACCGCGACTACCCAGTCTTCATCCACGCCGGCAGCGTCTATGGCTGGCTGCGCAACTGGACGGGCGTGGAGAACCTGTCCATGATGGTCTACGACGACCCCGCCTTCGTGGAGGGGGCCATGTGCGACATGGCCGACTTCATCTGCGCCACCATCGCACCCGCTCTGGAGCAGGTGCCCGACATTGACGGCGCCATCATGTGGGAGGACATGTGCTTTAAGTCCGGGCCGCTGCTGAGCCCGGAGCACTTCCGCAAGTGGATGGTGCCGCAGTACCAGAAGATCACCGGGCTGCTGCGCAAGCACGGCATTGACGTCATCATGGTGGACTGCGACGGCAACCACGACCAGCTCAACCGGCTGTGGCTGGAGGGGGGCCTGTCGGGCGTCTATCCGCTGGAGGCAGCGGCCGGCGAGGACCCGGTGGCCCTGCGCAAGGAGTACGGGCAGGACCTGCACCTATGCGGCGGCATTGACAAGCGCGTGCTGGCGCGCGACAAGCAGGCCATAGACCGGGAGCTGGAGAGCAAGGTGCCCTTCCTGGTCGAGAGCGGCGGTTGGATACCCTCGGTGGACCACGCCGTCCCGCCCGATGTCCCCTTCGCCAACTACATGCACTACCTGGAGCGGCTGAAGGAGCTCTGTGAGTGAGCCGCATGAGAGCGGCGGCCGCAGGCGAACATGCCC
>JBHIEF010000423.1:0-1704 GCA_046760465.1 Armatimonadota bacterium
GTCCCCTCCTGACCGGCGGAGGTGACCGCCGTCAAAGTCAGGAACCTCTCCTGCGGCCCCCAAGCGCATTGCCAGAGAGAGGGTGGACCCGATGCGTCGTTTCCTGACACGCCGCGATTTCATCGCTCAGACGACGTTGGCAACGGCCGGGCTGATGACGTCTACGCACGCCTACGCCCAGGGCGGCCGAGAGCGTCCGAATATCATCCTGGCCATGACGGACGATCAAGGCTGGGGCGACGTCGGGTACAACGGGAACCAGCTTATCCAGACGCCGGTGCTGGACGAGATGGCAGCCAACGGCATTCGCTTCGACCGATTCTACGCCGCCGCTCCCGTGTGCTCGCCGACGCGCGGCAGTTGCATGACCGGCCGCCACCCGAACCGCTACGGCTGCTTCTCCTGGGGCTATGACCTGCCCCTGGAGGAGGTGACTCTGGCCGAGGCGCTCAAGACTGTCGGCTACGCCACCGGCCACTTCGGCAAATGGCACCTCGGCGGTGTGCCCACCTCCCCGGACAAGCGAGATCGCACCAATCGCGGGAACCTCCAGTGGGCCAAGCCCCCTCATCCGGGCAATCAGGGGTTCGATGAGTGGTTCTCGTACTGGAACTTCTTCGACCTTAACCCGCAGCACTTCCATCACAATGGTCAGCCGGTGGGGCCGCTGGAGGGCGACGGCTCGGACATCACGGTGGACCGCGCACTGCAATGGATCCGCACCGTCGTTGCCAGGCAGCAGCCCTTCCTCGCCGTAGTCTGGTTCGGCAACCCGCATGGGCCGCACCAGGCGCTCGACAAGGACAAGGCCCTCTACCCGGACGAGCCCGAGAAGCAGCAGAACTACCTGGGCGAGCTCTCCGGCGTGGACCGAGCCATGGGCACGCTCCGCAAGGGGCTGCGCGAGCTGGGCGTTGCCGACAACACGATGCTGTGGTTCTGCTCCGACAACGGCGGCACCGCCGCCGGCAACAATGGCGGGCTTCGCGGCCACAAAGGGAGTCTGTGGGAGGGAGGCGTCCGGGTGCCAGGCATCCTGGAGTGGCCAGCGCGGGTCCGGCGGCCCGTGCGCACCTCCGTGCCCGCTTGCACTTCCGACTTCTACCCAACCATCGCCGACTTGCTGGACATCCGCCTGCCCAACCAGACGCGACCCCTGGACGGCATCAGCCTGCTGCCTCTCATTGACGGGAAGATGGACGAGCGGCCTCAGCCCATCGCGTTCGAGATCCGCTCGAACCGAGAGACCGTTGGCTGGGCCGTGCTGTCGGACAATCGGTACAAGCTCCATGTGGTGGAGGAGGCCCGGGCCGGAGGCAGACGCGATGGCAGGCCATCGGGGATCGCGCTCTACGACCTGGTGGCCGATCCCGCGGAACGGAGCGACCTCGCCGCCGAGAAGACGGATGTGGCTGCCGCCATGAAGGCGAAGCTGGAGGCCTGGCAGGCATCGGTCGAGCGCAGCCTGGCGGGAGAAGACTACCGACGGTGAATGGGGCGGGCCCGCGGGGCGGCTTGTCACGCTGTGGACATCAAGACCTGACTCTCGCGCGTCATACCCACACGGCCGGGCCATGCCGCGGTGGGAGCACCCCTGGCACCAGTTACTGAGCTGGTGCCGAGAAGGGTACGCGGCGCGCAGTGCCGAAGACCATGGTCGCAGGCGTCCTCAGCTTGGTCTGGGAGGATGCGTTCGTTCGAAGG
>JBHIEF010000424.1:0-1702 GCA_046760465.1 Armatimonadota bacterium
GAGCGCCCCACACAGACACAAAAACCCGCCGATCAGCCACGCAAGCACCATGGTGGCGGGGCTGGTGGTGTTGGCCGCGACCAGGTACGGTCCGAGGAAGAAGATGAAGGAGCCAACCACGATGCCGACAACCACACAGACGGCATCGAGCAGACCGAGATGTCGTTCCGGGGCGGCGGGCGCACCAGCCTGTCGCGCGCTCACGCACGGCTCTCCGCACAGCCGCAAAACCACGGCTCACGAATCGTCGCATGATACGACCGCCCCGCGAGAAGTCAACAGCCACTGCGCCTGGGATGTACCCGCGATAGTAGGTCCAAAACCGACACGCGTTGAACGGTTGCGGCTGGGGCGACGTAAGTCGGCGCCACCACCCCAGTTGCGCACGGCAAAGCGTGGGGCGACAGGGGGCCATGAAATACGCCTCCTATAATGGGGCTGAACTCGAAAGCCGGAATGGCTCCGGCGACCCCAAGATAGGAGGCGTACAATGGGAACCTCTCGGCAGCGTCAGCTTATCACGATACGGCACTGGCGCAAGTGGCTCTCGCCCTACACGGCCGAACTGGACCGCGCCCGCCAGCGGTTCGTGGGCGAGGCCGTCCACGGCATGGTGGCCGTCGGCAGCACGGTGCTCTCGGAGATGGCCCGCGGCGTCCGCTCCCACGGCGAGCACGTGGACTACATTGTCGTCAAGCGCTTCTCGCGGAATCTCGCCTCGAGGGCCTGGGAGCCGGAGGTCCTGCACCGTAGGTTGCTCACCCAGCACGCGGCCTTCGTGTGCCGCGACACGCCGGTCTACAGCGACCTGTCGGAGACCGCCAGGCCGCACGCCCGCAAGGTGCCCCACCTGTGCACCGTGACCCGCGGCCCGTCAAGCTCCTCGCGTGGCTGGGGGACGGGGAGATCGACCTCGCGGCCTGGGCCCACGAATGCCGCCGCCTCTACCGCCGGCGCTGGAAGGCCGAGGACGCCATCCGGTTCCTCAAGACCGAGCTGGGCCTCGAGCGCGTGCAGGTGATGTCGTGGCGTGCTCTCCAGCACACGATGGCGCTCGCGGCGTTGGCCATGACGATCGCTGCCCTCGCCGCTGCCGAGTCCAAAGCGTGGTGCACGGAACTCATACGGCGAGGACGCGCCCGGCGGGCGAAAGCCGGGTTCCTCCTCTACCGTATCCGCCGAGGCATCGCGCACTTACTGCAACGGGACCCCCTGCTATGACCCCCGATCCGCCATGGGCACATGCCAGGCCCGGCGAAACCTGGCAAGGCTTCCGAGGTCTCGCCGACTTCGGGAGTCTGCGCGGGTCCGCACCAGTGCTCGGCGAGCGGCTGAGGCCCGCTCACCGCTTCCTCGGCTCGGTCGCCAGCGCGCCGGAGGTCGGGCGCAGCGGCCGGAACTCCAGCATCATCCTGTCGGCGCTCTCGTGGCTCTGCCACGGCCACTTGCCCGTGTAGGCCCCGTCGTCACCGCTGATGTCGATCCCGGCGAAGCCAAGGACGAAGTCCAACATCTCGTAGTAGTTCGCGTTCCCGACTAAGCCCACGTAACCTACGTGGAGATAGTGGCGTCACGAGGGCGCCTGGCCGGGCCGGCCGTAGGGCGGGAAGAGCAGCCCCGGCACCCCCACGTCCTCACACCACAGGGCCCCCATGTCGTCGGGGTCGAACTTCCGCCAGCCAAGCTCCTCGTAGCCCCAGAG
>JBHIEF010000425.1:0-1671 GCA_046760465.1 Armatimonadota bacterium
CTGCCGGCTACGTACCGGCCGCGGGTTACAGCAGCGAGAGGGGGCGGCGGCTCGAACTGAGCGCTGCCCCCTTCAGTTGTGCCCGGACCGACGTCAACTCAGGTCCAGCTTGCAGTGAGGGCAGGCGCGCGGCAGGGAGAGGCCGCGCCCCGTGGCGATGTGCTCCCCGCAGCCCGGACAGCGGCCGCGCGTGCGCACCTGCGTGCGCCGTCGGTCAGTTCATTTACGGCGGCGGCTGCATCAAGGGGTCGGCAGGAAGTAGGAGGCAAGTGCAGGAGGCACGGCGAAGAACACAGCCCGACAGACCGCATTCGCTCCGCTGGCCAGCCGAACGCAGTTGCGCTGCCTCGGACGAGGCGCAGGTATCGTGTACCTTGCCTACTTCGACGAGTCCGGCGACTCTGGATTGACGAACAGCCCCACGAACTGGTTCGTCCTGGCGTGCGTGCTTGTGCGAGACGACGATTGGGAGACCACGATAGACCGACTCGTCGCACTACGTCGCAGGCTGCGGGACAACTACAGGTTCCCGGTACGGCCAGAGATCAAGGCACAACACGTGCGGCGCGGCACAGGCGTGTTCCGAGGGCTCGGGATGCTCAGGGAGGAGCGGTGGCGCGTTTTCCGCGAGGAGATGCTGCGCGGGGAAGTGCTGCTGCAGACGGTGCGCGCCTTTGGGGTAGCCATCGGCAAGGGGTGGGCGCAGTCCGCGATGAGGGACCCTCGGGAGGCCGCGTGGGTGTTCGGGCTGACGCGGCTCCACCGCTACTGCCAGGCCCTAGGCGAGAGGGCGATCGTCTTCCAGGACGAGGGGCATCTCCACTTGGTGCGGAGGCTGGTGCGGAGGATGCGCCGCCACCAGAGCGTGCCCAGCTACCTCGGCGGGCCGGCGCGTTCCTTCCCGACCAACCGACTGGTAGAAGACCCTAACGAGCGGGACTCTCGTCAGTCCTACCTCATACAGCTGGCCGACTGGAACGCGTATGCGGCGCACCGGTACCGGGAAGTGGCCCCTCTTCCCCAGATCCCGGACTGCCTGTGGGATGAACTCGACGACATACTCGTCGAGGAAGTTAGCGGGCTTGCCGGCGGCCCGAAGGGTATCGTGAAGTACCCGAAGTAGCCGAGCCCCCGGCAGGCAAGCCGGGGGCTCGAAGCCTCACTACAGTCCTAGCCCAGCACAGGCTGAGTTCAGACTGCACCTCCAGTATACCCGCTTTGGCAGAATAGTCAAGGGGTCTGCGGCCTTCCCCTCGCACGGACCCGTACTTGGGGGGCCTCCGGAGTAGCTTGGGCTACCTCTCCCTATACTGCTCCTCGAAGTAGGCCTTGCTGCGGGCCAGGGAGCGCTCCATCCAGTCCTGGTGCTCGGCGAACCAGCGGATGGTGGCGCGGAGCTGGGGCTCGAAGTCGGCCTGGGGCCGCCAGCCCAGGGCGCGGAGCTTGGCGCAGTCCAGCGAGTAGCGGCGGTCGTGGCCGGGCCTGTCCTTGACGAAGCTGATCAGGCTCTCGGGCTTGCCCAGCTCGTCCAGGATCAGGCGCACTACCTCGAGGTTGGGGTGCTCCTCGCCGGCGCCGATGTTGTAGACCTCGCCCACCTCTCCCTGGTCAATGAGCAGGTCCAACGCGCGGGCGTGGTCCTCGGCATAGAGCCAGTCGCGCACCTGCTGC
>JBHIEF010000426.1:0-1658 GCA_046760465.1 Armatimonadota bacterium
GGCAGCCCGATCGCCCCCCGCGCCAGCGCGCCCTGGCTAGCGCCTTCGAGTGGTCGCACGACCTGCTATCGCCCGCCAGCCGGGCGCTGCTGGCTCAGCTTTCGATCTTCAGGGGCGGCTTCGTGATGGGCGCCGCCGAGGCCATATGTGATGGGCCACGCATCTTCGACGGCGTGCTCGACCTCTGTGACCACTCGTTCCTGTCCAGCCAGGAAACGGCCGGGCGCACGCGCTACCTCATGCTCGAGAGCATACGCGGGTTCGCTGCCGCGCGGCTAGAGCCTGAGCTGAGCGAACCCCTGCGAGCGCGACATGCTCACTACTTCCTGTCCTTCGCGCAGGAGCGAGATGCCAAGGCCAGTGGTCCGGATGAGGCGACGGCGTTCGCGGAGCTGACCGACGAGTTGGACAACCTGCGCGCAGGGATGGGCTGGGCCGTGTCCACATGCAACGACCGCATGGCGGCCGAGTATGCCGCCGCCCTGGCCACCTTCCTGTGGCGCTGTGGTCACTGGCAAGAGCAACTCGAATGTGTGGACATGGGATTGGAGGCCGCGCAGCGCCTCGACCCGCCCGACGTCCGCCTACTTGGCCGACTCCTCTACTGTCGTGGAGTGACTGCGCATGACCGAGGCGAGAACCAGAGCGCCATCGAGGCCGGCGAGCGCGGTCTACGGGTAGCAGCGAAGGCCGGGGACTCTGAGGGCGAGATCCTGTTCCTGAACCTGCTTGCATTGGCGGCGCGAAGGAGCGAAGAGCCCGCTAGGTCGCGCCGGCTTTTAGAGAAGGCGCTGCCCCTGTCGCGTGAGATTGGTCATCCCCGCTGCCAGGGAATGACGCTGCACAACCTGGGCCTGCTGGCCCAGACCTCCGGTGACCCAGCCACCGCTGAGCGGTTCTACCGCGAGGCTCTCCCTCTGCGCAGCGAGGCGGGCGACGAGCGTGGCGTTGCCGAGACGCTCAACAACCTCGGTGTGCTGGCGGAGGCGGATGAGCGCCTCGCCCAGGCCCAAACGCTCTACCGCGATGCGCTCAAGTCGTACGTGCGCCTGCGCGGGACGCTCGAGATCGCGGTAGCCGTGTGCAACCTCGGTGAGATCGCTCACAAGTCTGGTGACCTGGCCGGCGCCGTTGAGTTGCTCGCTGCTGCCGCAACGGCGCTCTCGGAACTGGGTTCCGTGCACGCTGAGCACGCGGCCCAGGCCTTTGAGGGCGCGCGTGCTGAGCTCTCGCAGGAGATCTCGCCGGCTCCGCTTCCGTGGCGCGAAGCCTTGCTGACTGCTGCTGAGAAGGCGCTCGCCGAGCAAGCGCCGTGACGGAGGGGCGATCGTCGCGGCGGCAGCAGCAGCCCAGCAGGGCGCGGGTCGAGCCGCCACGGTCAGGGCGTGGCGTGCAGAAGCGGGCGACCCAGCGGGAACTGCGTGAGTAGCGGAACGTAAGGGTGCTGCCGGTCGCCCGTGAGTTCGGCCACGCGCTTACCCACCCAGCCGGCCAGCGTGAGCGCGTCGAGCTCTGGCCCGGCCTCCCCGGCCAGGGCCTCCAGGAGCGCCTTGGTGAAGGCACCGTGCTCCCACTCGGGGCTTTCGAACGAGCGCTCGGCCGCGGCGCTGCTGGCCAACACCATCACCCCTGCACGCGCCGCCAGTCCCTCGGCAAGA
>JBHIEF010000427.1:0-1647 GCA_046760465.1 Armatimonadota bacterium
CTAGTCGCCAGGCCTCCTTTTCGGCCCGGCGCGGGGCTGCTGCTTGCTCATGTCCATTCCATCCCTCGATGGGCAGAATGCCCTTCGATTGCAGTCACAGGAAAGGAAAGCGGGGTCGGCCAGGGAACCCTCCGCGAGTTGCGTCGCAAGAGCCAGTCGGTGCGCCCTGGGCGCAAGGAGATGACCAGCATGGCCAAGACGGTGATGATCGGCGCCGGCAGTGGCTTCGGCAAGCGGATGATCGTTGACCTCATGTCGTACCCGGAGTTGCAGGACGGGACGCTGGCGCTGGTTGACATCAATGCAGCCGCCCTGGAGGCCGTAACCGAGTTCGGCGAGCGGGTGGTTGAGCTGCACGAGGCGCCGGCCAAGGTGGAGGCGAGCACGGAGCGACGAGAGGTGCTCAAAGGGGCAGACTACGTGATCGTGGCCATAAGCGTGGGGGGGCAAGCCTACAGCGGAGAGCCTTACTACTCCGAGGTGATGATCCCCAAGCAGTACGGCGTGGAGCAATCGGTGGCCGACACGGTGGGCGTCGGGGGTGTGTTCCGCACGCTGCGGACCGCGCCGGTGATGCTGGACATCTGCCGCGATATGGAGGAGCTGTGCCCCGACGCCCTGCTGATCAACTACACCAACCCCATGGCCATGCTGACGTGGATCATGTCGGAGGCGACCGGCATTGACAACGTGGGCCTGTGCCACAGCGTGCAGGGGACCGCGGGGCAGCTCGCCGGATACATCGGTGCGCCGCGCGAGGAGGTGACCTACTGGGTAGCGGGCATCAACCACATGTCCTGGTTCCTGGAGCTGGAATGGAAGGGCCAGGACGCCTACCCGCTGTTGAATGAGGCGATGGAGGATCCCGAGGTTTACGCCAAGGACCCGGTGCGCTTCGAGATCATGCGGCACTTCGACTACTTCGTCACCGAGTCCACTCGCCACATGTCGGAGTACGTGCCCTACTTCCGCAAGCGGCCCGAGCTCCTGGAGGAGTTCAACCTGCCGACCAGGGAGCCGGCCAAGGAGGCAAAGGCCGGGCGCTGGGAGTGGCAGGACGAGAAAGACCGTGTGGAGCAGCTCGAGAACATCAACCTCAAACCCTCGGGCGAGTACGCCTCCCACATCATCCAGGCGATCGAGACGGGCGAGCCCTTCCGCTTCAACGGCAACGTCATGAACGAGGGCATCATCGGCAACCTACCGGCCGGTTGCTGTGTGGAGGTGCCCTGCCTGACCGACGCCTCGGGGATCAACCCGTGCCATGTGGGCGAACTGCCGCCGCAGCTCGCCGCTCTCAACGCCGCCAACGTCGCCGTGCAGGAGCTGACGGTGTGGGCGGTGCTGGAGCGGGATCTGCACCCAGCCTACCAAGCGTGTCTGCTGGATCCGCTCACGGCTTCGGTGTGCTCACTGGCCGAGATCAGGAGCATGTTCGACGAGCTGGTGCAGGCGGAGGGGGAACTGCTGGGGTACTACGCGTGAGCCGGCGTCCGGCTTGGGCGTGGTGGGCGGCCTACAGCTTCCGTCCCCTGCCCACGCGGCGCAGGATCTGGTCGCGTACGGCCTCGGGCAGGGCCTCGTCACTCGTCTGGGGCACGGGCTCTGGCTTCTGGGGTGTGGCCCGAGCGGCGCGGACGCGGTCGC
>JBHIEF010000428.1:0-1639 GCA_046760465.1 Armatimonadota bacterium
GTTGTGCACCAGCGCAGACTCGTGGCCCTTGTCACCCTTGCTCTCAGCCGCCACTACTGCCCGCTGTATGACCAATAAGCTGTCTGCCCAGTATCCCCATGTGCTGAGGGGCTGGCCAAGAGCGTAGCCGTAGGCGATGGCATCGTCCCACTCCTCACAATCGACGCACCATTGCTGCCCCCACAGCAGGTTCGCTCGCTCGGCTTCCACCACGTCCAGCGCGGCCCGGGCCTGGTCGGTGCCCATCAGGCTGCGAGCCTCACGGGCCAGCACCAGGAAGAACTCCGCCGCCCGGCGCTCTACCTCCGCCCGCTCTCCTGCCTCCTCCAGCCGATCCAGCCCGTACTGACGCACCAGGCCGTGCATTACGAAGCGCTGCCCCTCCAGCCGCAACAGCCCCTTCCCCACCAGTTCCACCGCCGCCGGCTCCCAATCGGCCAGGTCACAGACCGCCCGGATGGCGTCGGTCGTCCGGCCATCGGGATCCTGGAACTCATAGGGATATACCCCGCCGGGGAAGACGGCCAGCCGTGCCAGTAGCCGCTGCGCTTCCGTGCTCAACCCCTGGTAGCTCAAGCGCAGGGTGGCCTCCACGCTTTGATGGCGCTTCGGCAGGTCGGGCCGGTCGGCGGCCACGGCGGCCAGGCTGCCCCTCACCCGCCGCAGCAGCACCGAAAGGGGCAACTCGGCGGCCTGGGGCGCCACCAACTCGATGGCCAGCGGCATGTAGTCCAGCACGCCGCACATCTCCCGCACCTGCGCCCCATCCCCAGCCCCGTCCCAGCCGCTGCGCACCGCCCACTCCACGAACAGAGCGTGGCCGGCCTGGGCCCTCAGCTCCGGCAGCCCCTGGCGGGCCAATCCCCCCACCCGCTCGCGGCTGGTGAGGAGCACCGCGCTGGGGGCCGGTATCTCTTGCACCAATCCCAGCACCGCCGGATCCCGCCCCACCGTCTCGAAGTTGTCCAGCACCAGCAGCGCGGGGCGCTGCCTCAGGTACTCCCCCAGCCAGGCCGCCCGGTCGCCGCTCATGCGGCGGAACTCCTCCCCAGCCAGGGCCACGCCGACCTCCTCGACGATGGCCTCCGCCGTGCGGGATGCCTGCAGGTCCACCCAGGCCACGCCGCCGGGATACGTTCCCCGCCGGGCGTGCCACTCGGCCAGCTCGCGGGCCAGCGCCGTCTTGCCGATCCCTCCCTCGCCGTGCAGCACCACCAACCGGTCTCGCCCCAGCCGGAAGTTGACCCGCGCCATCTCCTCCCCCCGGCCCAGGAAGGGTTTGGCCCGCGGCGGCACGTTGGAGGGGGAAGGTTGGGGCAAGCCGGGCACCGCCTCGTCGGGCTGGGGCTGGCCGGGCGTCACCTCGGCGAAGAGGTCCGCCTGGCGGCTCTGCAGATACAGCACCGGCACCCCCCACTGGTAGGCGTCCACGAAGTCGCTGGCGAAAAAGCGGTTGGCCCGCGCATCGCGCACGGCGACGTCCAGCGGCCGCTGCTCCTCGCCGGCCAGCGCGGTGTACAGGTCGCCCACGAAGCGGTTGGCCGCCTCCACCTGGGCCGAGAACTGCATGGCCACCACCGCCGACACTCCGGCGTCCAGGAAAGCGGCCGCCGTCCCCGCCAGCGGGTCGCCCTGCAGC
>JBHIEF010000429.1:0-1637 GCA_046760465.1 Armatimonadota bacterium
CCTCAGAACTTACAAGTCAGAACACTAGCTGGCGTCGGGATCACATATCGGTGGGGCCCTCTGGGAAGCCACCGGGGCCTTCCGTGTGACTCAGCGCCATGAGTGGCCGAGAATCCGGGGACGGGTAGGGGGCTGGATGGGCCAATGAACGCGGAACACGGCTTGCGGACGACGATGCGATCGCTACGGCAGCGTTTCGCTGCGGTTACCGAGGGGCACGCCCTGCTCGCGCTTGCGGCTGTCCTGGTCATAACAGCCCTGCATTACGCTACTGCGCCGCATCACGGACCATATCACGACCTGTATCGGCGACTGTATTACGTCCCCGTCATCTATGGCGCAGTGCGATACGGGCTCATGGGCGGTGCCTTGCTCTCCGTATCCGCCGGACTCATGTACCTGCCCCATCTCATCGACCTGCTGGTCGCCCAGCCCGACCGTCGCGTGGACAACGTGGCGGGGCTTGCGCTGCTTCTCGTGGTGGGGATCCTGACCGGCGCTTTGGTCGATGCCCTGGGTCGTCGGGAACGGCTCGCTGCCATAGGCGGCCAAGTCTCGCGGCTCGTTGACGATGTACGAAGCCCTATGAGCACCATCTCGGACACGGCAATCCTGATGGCCCAACCTCACGTAGACAGGGAACTGCGAAGGGAGATGGCAGGAATGATAGGTCAGACGGCGGAGCGCCTTGCGGCCATGGGTGCGGAGATCCTGCAGTACGCACGAGACAGAGAGTTCCTGCGATCCGACGACTGCAGCCTGAATGACCTAGTCCGGGACGTAGTCGGCCTCTATCGGCAGAATCTGCAGGCGGTCGGGGTAGAGGTGCGCCTGCGATTGGGAGGGGATGCCGTGGTGCGGGCTGACCGCAATCGCCTGCGGCGGGCGCTCCTGAATCTGCTGGAGAACGCAAAGGAGGCCATGCCCAAGGGCGGGCGCCTGACGCTCATCACGGAGGTGATAGGAAGAGAAGCTCGGATCCGTGTTCGCGATACCGGTTGCGGGATCGCCGACGAGATCGCGGGGGAGCTCTTCGAGCCCTTCGTGACGCGCGGCAAGCGCTGGGGAACGGGCCTGGGCCTCGCCATCGTCAAGGAGATCGTCAATGCCCACGGCGGCGAAGTGACGGGGGAGAATTCTGCCGGACAGGGAGCTACCTTCACGATCTCACTTCCGCTCCCGACGCGGTGGGCCGCGGCGAGCTGAGCGCGCTCCCCAACTCGGGGCACCCATGAGCTGCCCGGCGCCCAAGTGAACGGGCCGGGCCCGCCGTCACGAGGCTCCAGCCAGTCGGGCCCGGCCCAAGAGGGGAGAGACATGCGTGCGTCGCGCTTGGCGACGTCGCCTCCCCGGTAGGTGATTCGACGAGCTGGGCAAGGTGTCCTGCATTGCGGGTGCTGGCAGGGAGGGGAAGGTCGCGACGTGGCCCACAGACACGCAACCGCGGGCAAAGGCCGTGGTGCGAATGCCTGCCCCGAAGTGCGCCTGCCAGCAGCAAGCGTGCCTGTCAAGGGCGAACGAGACCCGCGCCGTCACAGGACCCAGAACAGGGGGTTGCCGCAGCAGCGGCATGGTCTCAAGCACGCTTGACCAGCACACGTGGTCTCATCGGTCTTTGACCAGCTCGCCGTGTCTCA
>JBHIEF010000430.1:0-1619 GCA_046760465.1 Armatimonadota bacterium
CGGCCTGGCTCGCTATATCCCTAGCCTCAGAACTTACAAGTCAGGACACTAGGTACCTGGCGTTGCCCACAGCGAGGGCGAGCCGGGCGCCGAGCCGTCCCGTCTGCAGGCGCACTGTCGCCGCCATGCCGCTACGCCAGAGCGCCCCATAACCGCCGTTATCGACCCGGCCGCCGCTACTGCCCCCAAGACACGGCGGCCCGCGCCGACGGGGTCGTCGGGCGGGCCGCTTGGCTCGGTCTCTGGATGGGCGGCAGCCACAGACCACCCCGGCGCTTCTTTGTGGTGAGGAGCTTCGCCGTGGGCTGGCGTGGTTCCTGCTTTGGGCAACAGCAAGGGCGCGGGTGGCTGGCGAGCGCCGAGTGTGGCCGGCCCAACGCCGCGCACGCCTCCCGCGCCCGACGACCACGTTCTCGGACGGCAGGCCGATTCCTGCGGGAGGCCGCCGTGGAATCGGGCCCCCGCTGACGCCGCCTCCCTGTTGCGGCCAGATGTGCTATAATCGCCACCCAAAGCCGGAGGAGGTAGTGCTTATGGCCACCACCCGCTTCCAGCGCATCACCGTCTCGCCCGAGGTCATGGGGGGCAAGCCCTGCATCCGTGGATTGCGCTTCCCCGTGTCGCGTCTGTTGGGCCTCCTGGCTGCAGGGCAGGATGTGCAGTCAATCCTCGACGAGTACCCCTACCTGGAGGCCGAGGACGTCCAAGAGGCCCTGGCCTACGCAGCCGCCCTGGCCGAGGAAGAGGTCGTCGAGTTCGCGGGATGAGATTCCTGGTGGACATGCCCGTGTCGCCGGCAGTGGCCCGATGGCTGCAGGAACAGGGCCACGATGCCGTGCACGCCTCCTCGCTGGGCCTGGAGCGGGCGTCCGACAGCGAACTGCTGGCGCGTGCCCTCGATGACGATCGCGTGGTTGTCACCGCCGACACCGACTTCCCCCATCTGCTGGCGCTGTCCGCGGCCCAGGCCCCCGGCGTGATCCTCTTTCGGGGCGGCGATTACACGGCGCGCGACATGACCGAGCTTCTCGCGCGTGTACTGGCCGCCGTGCCCCAGGACGAGCTCACCCGCTCCGTGTGTGTGGTTGACCGACGACGCATCCGGCACCGGCCTTTGCCGCTGAGCTAACCCCCGCCTCTGTCTCAGACTAGCGGCTCTCCCCTCCGGCCGGTTGCGGCCTCCCACCTCGCCACGATGATGTCGCAGTAGCGGGGCTCGAGCTCCGCGGCCAGGCAGGTGCGCCCTAGCCGCTCGGCGGCGATGAGGGCTTGCCCTGAGCCCGCCGAAGGGTGGAGCCGGAGCCAGCGAACGGATCCAGGATGCGCCCGCGAGTGGGGCAGGAGGCCGTGATGAGCTCCTCCAGCAGGGGCACGGGCTCGGGTGTGGGATGGTTGCCTGCCCTGAGCGTGCCGAACGGTCCGCCTGCG
Organism: Armatimonadota bacterium; assembly: GCA_046760465.1. Classification (GTDB taxonomy): domain Bacteria; phylum Armatimonadota; class Zipacnadia; order JAUWAU01; family JBHIEF01; genus JBHIEF01. The sequence continues at coordinate 1,429 of JBHIEF010000430.1, forward strand.
GGATGGCCTTGGCGTAGCGCAGCACGTTGCGCTTCTCGGTCCCGCCGTGCCAGATGCGTGGCTCTCCCACCGAGGCCTCGATCCCTTCGACTACGCTCAGGGCAGGGATGGCCTCCCAGGAGTAACGCCAGCGCCAGCCTAGTGTCCTGACTTGTAAGTTCTGAGGCTAGGGATATAGCGAGCCAGGCCGG
>JBHIEF010000431.1:0-1609 GCA_046760465.1 Armatimonadota bacterium
TGCGTCGCCTGCGGCTACTGCATGGCCGTCTGCCCCGAGGGCGCCATCACCGTCACTGACAACCCCATGGCCTATCGCTACCACGGCGCCTGGACGCCCTCCCTCCGGCGCAGCACTCTCAAACAGGCCCTGACCGGGGGCGTGCTCCTGACCGGCATGGGCAACGAGTTGGACTACGAGAACGTCTTCGATCATCTCGTGCTCGACGCCTGTCAGGTGACCAATCCCTCCATTGACCCCCTGCGCGAGCCCATGGAGCTCCGCACCTACCTGGGACGCAAGCCCGACATAGTCGAGGTGGAGCAGGACGAAGCAGGGGAGCCCAAGCTCAAGACCGAGATTGGCCCGCAGGTCACCCTCGAGACGCCCATCACCTTCGCCCCCATGTCCTACGGCTCCATCAGTCTCAACGCCCAGAAGTCCCTGGCCATGGCCGCCAAGGAGTGCGAGATCATGTGGGCCACCGGCGAGGGTGGCCTGCACAAGGACCTCTACGAGTACGCCGATTGGGCCTGCGTCCAGTGCGCCTCGGGGCGCTTCGGCGTCCATACCGAGTACCTCAAGCGCGCCGCAGCCATCGAGATCAAAATCGGGCAGGGGGCCAAGCCCGGCATCGGCGGCCATCTCCCCGGCGAGAAGGTGCCGCTCCAGGTGTCCGAGGCTCGCATGGTGCCCATCGGCACCGACTGCCTCTCCCCGGCGCCGCACCATGACATCTACTCCATTGAGGACCTGCGCCAGCTCATCTACGCCCTCAAGGAGGCCGTGGACTATAGCAAGCCCGTGGGCGTCAAGATCGCCGCCGTGCACAACGTCGCCGCCATCGCCAGCGGCATCGTCCGCGCCGGTGCCGACATCCTCTACATTGACGGCTTCCGCGGCGGCACGGGCGCGGCCCCCACCGTCATCCGCGACCACGTGGGCATCCCGCTGGAGTTGGCCATCGCTGCCGTGGACGACCGACTGCGCGAGGAGGGCATCCGCAACCAGTGCTCCCTGCTCGCCGCCGGCACCATCCGCAGCAGCGCCGACCTGGCCAAGATCATCGCCCTGGGCGCCGATGCCGTGGCCATTGGCACGGCCGCCCTGCTCGCCATGGGCTGCCACGTCTGCCAGCGCTGCTACACCGGCAACTGCTCGTGGGGCATCACCACCCAGCGCCCCGAGCTCACCCGCCGGCTGGACCCCATGGTCCGCGGGCAGATGGTCGCCAACCTGGTACGCGCCTGGACCGAGGAGCTGAAGGAGATACTTGGCGCCATGGGCGTCAACGCCGTGGAGAGCCTCCGCGGCAGCCGCGAGCGCCTGCGCGCCGTCGGCCTCACCCAGGAGACCATGGACGTGCTCGGGGTGAAGCAAGCCGGCCGCTGATCTTTCAAGCCTGTAGGAGGGACGTCTCGTCCCGATGGGCGGTGGCCAAGGGCGTGGAAGGCGGTGCTGTGGGTGCTAGTCTGCGAAGTAGCTTCGCTACGTAGCACGAGTAGTCGCAGGCTTCAGCCTGCGGCGGTGGCCCGCGGGGTGGAGTCCTGCCGTGGATCGTCGCCGTTCACCCGAAACCTGACACCTGCAACCTGAAACCTACCATGCGCAGTGACGCCGCCGGCCCTGT
>JBHIEF010000432.1:0-1600 GCA_046760465.1 Armatimonadota bacterium
CGCCCTTCTCCTCCACCACTGCCATGCTTACACGAAATCGGAGGAATGACTTAGCAACGGCACACTGTCATCCTGAGCGGCCCATGGCGCTGCCATCCGCCAGGCGGAGAATCTCGCGCCGGACCCGTCGGCCCGCGCCGACAACAGCTCGACCAACAACTGACCGATAATACTACCGTGGGAGAGATGGGTGAGCGCCGGTGGTCGAGGCGCTGTCGAACCCCGTGAGCCAACTGCTGTCTGCCGGGGCGCAGTTCCTGCTGGCCGCGCTGGCCCTGGTGATGGCCTACAACGAGTGGCGGCGCTACCGCGACCCGGCCTTCCTCTACGCCGGCGTGGCCTTCACCGCCGTCTGCTTCCAGCAGCTCGCCGCCGCCCTCGGCGCGGTGCTTACGCTGGTGTGGGTGGTGAGCATGCCCCCGGCCGTCGAGCCCCTGCGCCGGGCCGTCGAGCTGCTGGCCGCCGTGCTGCTGGCCTACGGCTTCTGCTTTCCGCTCTACCGGTCCCGGCGCTGGGCGCCCACCGTGCTCATCGCCGGGCTGGCGGCCCTGACGGTGCTGGCCGGGCTGGTGCAGACCCTGTGGATCGTCCTGCCGCGTTCGCCCGCCCTGCCCTTCGCCGCCTCCTGGGGCGGCGTCACCTTCACCATCCTGGCCGTGCTCTCGTTGGTGGCGGCCACCGGAGCCGTCTGGGCCTCGCGCATTCACAGCCGCCAGCTCATCGCCCTGGGCACCGGCCTGCTGGCCTTGTGCATCGCCCTCAAGGGCGTCACCTGGATCGCCGAGGCGCTGGAGCCAACGGCCGCCGCGCTCATGGTCCTGGCCCAGAACCTCCCCGTGGTGGCCCTGGCCTCGTTCGTGTTGGCCATCTACCGCAACGTGCTCTACGAGAACCAGCGCAACGCCGAGGCGCTGCTGGCCATGCAGCAGGACCTGGCCGAGCGCCAGGGCGAGCTGCTGGTGGGCAGCATGGCCCGGGGCATCGCCCACGAGATCACCAATCCCCTCTCGGCCCTGCTCAGCCATGCCGCCCTGGCCCGGCGCCTCAGCGACGAGGCCAAGCGCGACCACAGCCTGGCGGTGGTGCAGGAGGAGGGCGAGCGACTGGCCCAGATCAACGAGCGCCTGCGCAGGTTCGCCACCCGCCGCGAGGAGGGGGCCGAGGTCGTGGACCTGGCCGCGCTGGTGGACGACGCGCTGCAACTGGCGCAGTTCGAGGTGCGCCGCAAGCGCCTGCGCACGCGCACCGCCCATGCCGGCAGCCCACTGCGCGTGATGGCGCCCCCGGCCCGCCTGGCGCAGGCGGTGCTGAACCTGCTGCGCGAGTGCATCGCCCGCGCTCAGGACGGCGGCGCCATGGAGATCGCCACTCGCACTGCGGAGGGCTGGGCCGTGGTGCACCTGCGGGTGGAGTCGGGCGGCATGAGCGAGGAGCAGCGGCGGGGATTGCTGGAGCCCTTCGCCACCGAGGACCCGGCCATGTACCACAAGGCCCTGGCCGTCTTCGCCGCCCGCCGCGTCATCGAGGACCTGGGCGGCGACCTCACCATCAGCTCCCGCCCCGGCACCGGCGACACCTTCACCCTCCGCCTCCCCGCCAC
>JBHIEF010000433.1:0-1584 GCA_046760465.1 Armatimonadota bacterium
CCGATAGTCGCGCAGCTCCGTGTACGAGCCAAGCTGATTGTCCAGCGACAGCACGTACTCCGCCGCGGCCAGGTCGTCCGGGTGCTCGCCCTCCAGCGCGTCCACGTCGTCGGTTACCTCGCTGGCCGTCACCGGGCCAACGTACTCGTTCTCCGCGAACTGCCCGATGCTCACTGCGTACAGCTCCGCCGAGGTGTAGGTGGTAAAGTTGCAGCCCGGCAGCCCGCCAATGTCCACCGCCGTGTGCTGCCTGGGCGTCAGCTCCGCCCGCCACACCCGCACGTCTGGCGGCAGGCCCGTCTTCTGGTCGGTGATATCCGTGACCACCGGGCTGGCCAGCACCGCTCCCGCGTCGTTCACCACCTCGTTCCCGCGCCAGTCCAGGATCAACTGCCCGTTCGAGTCCTGCGTGTCGTACCCGGCCGGAATCGGCGGGCTCTCCACCGTGCTCGTGGCCATCTTGACCGGCAGCAGCGAGAAGGCCCACTGCCCCGAGTAGTGCCACAGCCCCACGCGCCCGCTGCGCACCTTGATGCTCTCCCCCGGGATCTCGTAGGCCCACACCTCCTCGCAGAACCCGTCCGTGGACACCACGATCCGCCCCCGAATCACCGCCACCCACAGGAAGAACCTCTCCCCCTTGCGCATCCCCTCCAGGCTCGGCAGCCGCACGCTCCGCTCCGTCTCCGGCACCTTGTACCACTTGCCTCCCAGCCGCCTTTGCAGGTACATGGCCGACCCGTACGGGATGATCAGCGCCCACTCGTCGCTGGTCGCCACCCCGAAGTGCACCTCGGTGGCCGCACCGTTGAGCCAGTTGTGCCCCTCGGTCGGCTCCCCGCGGTACAGCGACACGCAGAACATGGGGTTGGTCGGCAGGTTGAACTTCGTCTCCACGGCCGTGGTCAGGTTGGGCGAGCCATCGCTCTGAAACAGCTTGACCTCGTTCTGGATGCCCAGCCCGGGCAGCTCCTCCCAGGTCCCGCTGCCCAGCTCGAAGTGGTCCTTGCCGATGGCCTGCGAGGTGTCCAGGAAGGGCCGGCAGATGAAGGCATTCACGTCCCGCGCCTGCACCACCATCCCCGTGGGCACGTAGTTGCCCATGCCTCCGCTGGTCACCACGCCCAGGGCCGCCTTGTCCACGTAGGAGACAGTCCCCTCGCCGTGCTTCCACATGTCCGCCAGCAGGTCGTACTGCCCGAAACCGTCGTACTTCTGCCGCCACTCCTGCGCCGGCGGGAACATCTCTACCTTCGCTATCGGCCTGACCCTCTTGGCCATCACTAATCCTCGGTTCGCAACGCCTTTGTAGGAGCGGCGTCCCGCCGCGATATGCCGTTGACCACGTAGGGCAGGAGTTCACCTCCTGCCCGCCGTCGTGTTTCGGCAGCTTGCCCGTCCTGAGCAGCGCCGAAGGGCTGCCGGAACCGACCTGCGGCGATGCCCCGCGCGTTGATCCTCGGCTACTGCTAGCCCCTACGCCTCGACCCAGGTTGCCCCATCGTCCTCACTCACATACGTCACAATCCGCGGCTCCCGCGCCACCCCCACCACCAGCCGCCTTCCCACCGACTCCATCTTCAC
>JBHIEF010000434.1:0-1582 GCA_046760465.1 Armatimonadota bacterium
AGCGTCGGGCTCCTGGAGGTAGGGGAGGAGCTGATCGCGCGGAGAATACCGCTGCCTTGAGCTGTCTGAGAGCCCGGTCAGGCGACCTTGCGCAGGACGGCCTGCACCTTGCCGAGGATGCTGACCTCGTCGGCCAGAATGGGCTCCATCTGGTCGTTCTCGGGCCGCAGCTCGAAGCGCCCGCCTCGACGGAAGAAGCGCTTGACAGTGGCCTCGTTCTCGACCAGGGCCACGACGATGTCGCCGTCCTCGGCGGTGGGCTGTTGGCCGACGACCACGTAGTCGCCGTGCAGGATGCCGGCGTTGACCATGCTGTCGCCCTTCACCTCCAGCATGAAGGCATCTTCCCCGCTGACCAAGCTGGAGGGCAGTGGCAGGCGGTCCTCGATGTGCTCCTCGGCCAGCAGTGGCTCGCCCGCGGCCACCCGGCCCACCAGGGGGACGTACGTGGGCGGCCGGTCGCGCCAGGCCGAGGCATGCGGGCCGCGCAGGCGCAGGGCGCGGGTCAGGGAGCCATCGCGCTCCAGGTAGCCGGCGTCCCGCAGGGCGTTGAGATGGAACTGAACGCTGGAGCTGGAGCTGAGGCCGACGGCCTTCCCGATCTCCCGCACTGTGGGAGGGTAGCCCTGCTCGCGAAGGACCCGTTCGATGTAGTCGAGTATCTGCTGTCTCCGCGGCGTCAGACGCTTCGTCCTCATGGTGGTGTGACTCGCCTCCTCCGCTGCTGGCGCTGTGGCTGTAGTATAGCACAGTTCTGCGTTTCTGCAAACGGGCGTTCGAAGAATTCCTGTTCGAGGGTCGCTTCTGTAGGACGGGCTACACTTCAGCCTGCGTGAGCGTCGAGCATGTCACCCGAGGAAATAGAGAAGATGTTCCGCCTGGAGGACGTCTACTGGTGGTTCGTGGCCCGTCGCCGCTTGGTGAGCCTGCTGTTGCGTGAGGCCGTAGAGGGAGGCGAGGAGCGACGGGTCCTGGACGTGGGATGCGGGACCGGAGCCACCATGCGGACCTTGGCCCAGCACGGCCGGGTGTGGGGAGTGGACCCCTCTACTGAGGCGCTGAGCCGCTGCCGGGAACGGGGCTTCACCGCCCTTACGCGGGGCACGGTCGAGGCGCTGCCGTTCGGAGACAATAGCTTCGATGTAGTCACATGCCTGGACGTCCTGGAACATGTGGACGACGAGGCGGCCCTGGCGGAGCTGTGCCGCGTCTGTAGACCTTGCGGCTGGCTGCTGCTCACAGTGCCAGCGTATCGGTTTCTGTGGAGCGAGCACGACGAGGCCTTGCAGCACCGGCGCCGGTACGGGGCTGGGGAGGTGCGCGCCAAGCTGGAGGCGGCCGGCTTCCGGGTGGCCTGGCTGACCTACGTGCTGGCCCTCTTGCTGCTCCCCATCGCGCTGTTCCGGTTGGGGCAGCGGCTCTTCAGACGAAAGCGGGCGGCCGCCCAGACCGCCCACATCATGCTCCCCGACTGGCTCAACCGCCTGCTGGTGCGTCTACTGGACCTCGAATCGCGCCTGGTGCGACGCGTGAGCCTACCCTTTGGCGTATCGGTGGTTTGCCTGGCCCGGAAGCCGCCCGC
>JBHIEF010000435.1:0-1572 GCA_046760465.1 Armatimonadota bacterium
GAGCGACTCCCTGGACGCGTATGACGACCTGCGCAGCACGGCCATGAAGGAGCTGCGTAGGTTCATCCTCACTGCTGAGGAGTAGAGACGACTCGACTTGCCTTTCGCCTTACTACATGGTATTATGTAAGGCGATTATGTGATAAAGGATACGATATGCCAACTAGCGACCACATAACTGATGAGAGGAAAGCCAATCGGGGAAGTGCATCCCGTGAAGGAGCAGCCGTGCGTGCTCGGCCCCCTGGTGAACGCCCGGGCGAGCGCCGAGCGCCCGAACCAGCGCAGGCACGCGCGAAGCTCAGCACCAAGAACCAGGTGGTGATCCCGAAGGCGATCCGCGACAAGTTGGGCATTCAGTCTGGCGATGTCCTCTTGCTGCGTGCGGAAGACGGCATTCTGTATGCGGTTCCCGAGCCGCAGGACTGGGCAACTGCGCTGCAGGGCGTAGGGGCAGAGATCTGGGACGGTGTGGAGGTCAAGGAGTACATTCGCCAGCTCCGCGAGGACCGGGACATTGAGCCTGAGGGATCTTGACGCCTTCTTCAGCCGTCACGCGTTGGTCGGGCTGGACACCATGGTGTTCGTGTACCAGGCGCAGAGGCTGGCCCCGTACGACCGCGTGTGTGCCCGCATCTTCGATGCCTTGGCCCGCTCCCCCGGCATGGGGTGTACTTCGACCATCAGCCTGGCGGAGGTACTGGTCAAGCCCATGCAGGCGGGCCGCCTGGACCTCGCCCACCGATACAGGACGCTAATGGCCCACAGTGCGATTCTGACGATGCTGCCGGTGACGGAGTCCGTGGCCGAGCGGGCGGCTCTGCTCCGCGCCCAGCATGGGCTGCGGCTGGCGGACGCCCTTCAGCTCGCGGCGACGGCGTTGGCGGGAGCCACCGGCTTTGTCACCAATGACGCCATCTTTCGCCGTATCCAGACGCCCGAGATACTCATGCTGGACGACATGGTCGGCTCGAGCTAGGGACAACCACTCACTTCCATGGCCCAGACCGTGGTCATAACCGGCGTCGGCCCCATCAGCGCCATCGGCATCGGCCGCGAGGACTTCTGCGGCGGCCTCGACGAGGGGCGCATGGGCATTCGGCCTCCCGAGCGCGTTCAGGTGGGCGACACGGGCGTCGAGAACGTCGCCGAGTGCCTGGACTTCTACGTCGAGGACTACCTGGAGAGCGAGAAGACGTACCTGGACCGGGCCTCGGAGCTGCTGCTGGCCGCCTGCCACCTGGCGCTGGAGGATGGGGCCCTGGGTGCGCGGGCCATGGACCACGAGCGCATCGGCCTGTCCATCGGCACGGCCTATGGGTGCCTGGGGACCATGGCGGACTACTACAGGCGCGTGCTGGAGAAGGGGGCTAGGTTCGCCAGCACGGTCCTCTTCACGCACACCTACGCCAATACACCCATCAGCCTGGCCTCCATCGAATACGGCATCATGGGGCCCACCAACACCGTGTGCACGGGCGTCACCTCGGGCGCCGGGGCCATCAGCTACGCCTTCGACCTGCTGCGGCACGGCCGTACCGACGCGATGCTCGCGGGCGGCATGGACGCCCT
>JBHIEF010000436.1:0-1571 GCA_046760465.1 Armatimonadota bacterium
CACAGCGGTGGTTCCTCAAGACACGGCGGGAGGCCTGTCTGAGGCCAGTGAGGACACCATGCTCGAACGTGGAGCACACGGCCAGAGCGGCGCTGAGAGGCGTCTGCCACTTGAGCAGCCGGAACTCGGTCGGCAATAGGCCACGGACCTGACGTCGAGAGGGCGAAGAAGCCTGCCGTGAGCCCGCAGCTGGCAGGTGAGGCTCGGGGTCTGGGATCACTCGTACGGTCACGAAGGATGCCAGCGGCGCACGCCGGGCCGAACGCCTCGGCCCTCTGCTGAGGCCCCATCCGTCATGACCTTGTCCTGGATGGCGTGGCTTCCGAGCTGCTGGCGGCTGGTGCTTGGGACCACACGGCCACATGTGAGGTCGGTGGAACGTGCGCAGGCATTGGGCACGTCGGCCCCGTTAGCCGCCCCGAGCCTCGCTGGACCGTGCAATCGCGCTGCCGCCCAGGACGCCGCCGACAAGGTGCGGCAGGCGCCGGACACCCGCAAGCAGGAGGCCCTGCAGAACGCCATCTACGGGCTGGCGCGGTATCACACGCTGAACCTGACTAACCTCTTCACGCGCAAGGCCACCGTCGAGTTCAGACACGCCGCGGGGACGGTCGAGTGGACCAAGATGCTGGGGCACATCCAGATGGCCCTGGCGCTGTGCGAGCGCGCCACGGAGCCGGCCAAGATAGACTGGGACGGGCTGGCCAGCGAGCGCACGTACTCGGTCCGGGGCAAGGGCCTGCGCGAGCTGAACCGATTCTTCTACCTGGCCGGCTGGACCAAGGGCCGACGCGATGTGGGCAAGGAGCAGGTCCAGATGGCCGGGTGGATTGCCGACATGGCGGACCTTAAGCCCGTCAAGCGCGAGCTGCGACGCCTGGCCCGGAAGTACGACCGGGCGCAGGCTTCGTGACCGAGGAGGCACCGAAATGACCAGGACTGCCGTGGAGTTGCTGCGACAAGCGGCGCAGGAACTCAGAACTGGCAGCGCACGGGAACTCGTTATCCCCGATTACGACGACGAGGAGCCGTATCCCTTGGGCATTCGGCCCGGCACCTACCGCCTGGCAGAGGCTGCCGAGGCGGCGCAGTTCCTGGCCGACATGCTCGAGGAGTGAGCCGGCCTGCCTTGCCGATGGTGGGCAGACCAGGCCCAGAGAACAGGAGGAGTCCCATGCCACGAAGGACACAAGCCCAGCAGACGCAGCGTTCCCGCGCAGGAGCGCAACGCGCCGCACAGACGCGCCGAGAGCGCGTCCAATCCGGTCGGCGCGCCTCACGACCCCGCCCGTCCCGTGGAAGCGCCACACGGGGCCGCACGTCGCGACGTTCGCGCGCCCGTGCGCAGGGCGCCATGCTGACGGTGGCCATCCGCGGGCCCTTCGCTGACCGGATGCGCGCACTCGCCGAGAGCACCGGCATGAGCCTCGCCAAGCTGCTCAAGGATGCGCTGCTGGTCTATGAGGAGCGCATCGAGGCCGGCTACGAGCCGGGCACCAGCCTACGTGAGTGGCACGAGCGCGAGGCCGAGGGGGAGCAAGCGGCGTGAAGCTGTTCTGCTACGGGACGCT
>JBHIEF010000437.1:0-1558 GCA_046760465.1 Armatimonadota bacterium
GGGGCAGCAGGCCCCGCTGCCTGGCATGCCTGACGACGGGTAGGCTGGCGCCAACTCACACCACCACCCTCCTACGCTGAGGTCGGCGCAACCTGGAGTTGGCTCGCCCCGAGTACGTGATTCTGGACGCTGCGAGCATGCGATGAATTGACGGTGAGGTAGGCATTTGATAGAATGCGAGCCTGCCCCGCGAGGGCGGCCACGGTTGAGCGTGTGAGGGCGGCACGATGGTGGACTATACCGCCAAGATGCGTGAGGTGGTGGAGGACATCTGCCGCCGACTTCCGGCCTTCTCACACATTGACCCCAGACGCATCGCCATCTGCTACGCGCAGACGCGGCGCCCCGGCCCACGTGGCACCCACGCCAGCATCTACCCGCTGAGGTTCCCCGGCGGCGAACGGCAAGCAACGCTGCAGGGCCGGACATGGCGCATGCCAAGCGTTGCGGTGGAGGGCGGGGAGGCGCTGTACGCGCTGTTCTTCTACCTGCCGCGATTCTGCAACCTGCCGCGGGAGGAGAAGCTGGTCACGGTCCTGCACGAGCTGTATCACATCAGCCCCGAGTTCGACGGCGACCTGCGACAGCCCGCGGGCAGGTGGCCGCACGGAGACTCCCTGAAGGCCTACGACACTCACATGGCCGAATACGCGGAGGCCTACCTGGCGGCGGGTCCCCCGGCGCATCTGGTCGGCTTCCTGGACCTGACCTTCGACGAGCTGCGCGAGAGGTATGGGGACATCCGCGGGACGACGATGCGGCGGCCGCGGCCCGAGCTGGTCGCCGAGCAGACGGGGGCCGGGGACAGGCAGGTGGGCAGACCGTGAGCGAATCGGCGGCGCGCCTGGCGGCGTTCAGCGTGGTGGTGGTCGGGGTCTCGATGGCGGGCGGCCTGCTAACCCTGAGGCAGGCGTGGCCGCGGCGGCAGCTACGTCTACTCATCAGCTTCGGGGCCGGCATCCTGCTGGGCGCGGCCTTCCTGCACATGCTGCCGCAGGCCATCGAGGACGTCGGCACCGAGGCGGCGACCGTCGCCCTGGCGGGCTTTCTGGTCCTGTACGTGCTGGAGAAGTTCGTGATGATCCACGCGTGCGAGGGCGAGCACTGCGACTTCCACACCACCGGCCTGGTGGCCTTCGTGGGACTGGCCCTGCATGCCTTCGTGGACGGGGTGGCGCTGGGCAGCGCGCTGGTCGTCCCGCGCCTGGCGCCGCTGGTGCTGGTGGCCATAATCGCGCACAAGGGGCCGGCCTCGCTGTCCCTGGCGGGGATCCTGCTGGCGGCCGACTACACCCGAAGACAAGTCCTGGCCCTGCTGACGGGCTTCGGCCTGATGGTGCCCCTGGGAGCCGTGGTGACCATCGCCCTGCTGCGCGGCATGGCGCCAGCCGTGGCGGGTGGACTCATCGCCTTCAGCGCGGGCACCTTCGTGCACGTGGCCGCCAGCGACCTGCTGCCGGAGGTGCACCGCGCCGAGGAGATGCGCCGCTGGGCGCTGCTCACCTTCGTCCTGGGCGTGGGGACCATGTGGCTGGTGAGCCTGGTCGAACACGGCTAG
>JBHIEF010000438.1:0-1545 GCA_046760465.1 Armatimonadota bacterium
GCGCCCGGTGCGCCGCTTCGCGCACGCGGGCGTCCTCGTCGCGCAAGCCCTCTAGGAGCGGCAGCCGGGCTGCATCGCCAACCTCCCCCAGCGCCACGGCCGCTGCCCGGCGCACTTCCTCGTCCTCATCGCGCAGGCACTTGATCAGGGCCGGCGCCGCCGGCGCGGCCGACTCCCCGACCTGGCGCAGCGCCAGCGCAGCGGCCCAGCGCACGCCGGCGCGCTCGTCGGCCAGGCACTCGGTCAGGGCGGGCACGGCGGCTGCGCCGATGCGGCCCAGCGCCGAGGCGGCCAGAATGCGCATGTCCCGCCTGTCGCTGCCCAGATAGGGGGTCAGGTGCGGCACCGCGGGCGCGGCCCGGGGGCCCATCTGCGCCAGTCGGCCCATAGCCTGCGCCTGCACCGCGGCCGACTCGGCGTTGAGCCCCGCGATGAGGTCCGCCACGCTCACCTGCGGCAGCCGAGACGCGGAGGACGATGCCGGACCCTCCGCGCTGGCCCCAACGCTCTCCAGGCCGCCGCGCACCAGGCGGCGAACGTGAGTTGCCGCGGCGCTGGCCCAACGCCAGGGGCCGGCGATGACCCGTGCCTTGACGCTGGTGGTCGGCACGGGGCCGAAGTCCTCGCTGTCGTGCGAATTGGGCCGGTTGTCACCGAGGACGAAGGCCTCGCGCTCCGGGACGAGGGTCGGCCCCCAGGTGTGGGTGCCCGGTCGCGCGTACCCCTCGCCGGGGCCGGGCTTTCCATTCACCACCAGGCGCCCCGCACGCATCTCCACCTCGTCGCCGCCCACCGCCACCACCCTCTTCACCATGGGCGTCTTCTGCGCGCCCACCATCAGCGCCACGATCTGGCCCGCCCGCACCAGTCCAAGTCGGGGGGTGAGCTTCTCCACCAGAACGTAGTCGCCCGTGCGCAGGGCAGGCTCCATGGAGTCGCCCTCCACCACGACCACGTCCAGCAGGAATACCTTGGTCAGCACGACGGCGGCCGTCGCCAGCGCCAGGAGCTTCAGCTTGTCAGCCAGAGCCCGCGCCGCGCGCGTGCGCAGTCGTGGCCAGACCCAGTTTGGCACCATCTGTCGCCTCCGCTGCTCACCTCGGGCCCACCGCCAGCCGGCGGCAGGGGCATGTGGCGCAGCACTTGCCTTGGGGGCTCACTTGGGGTAGAATGAGCGTGGAGCTGACCGGGCGGCACTGCTTCCCAGCGCTTGTCGCGAGAAGCTCCACCGGCGCCGGCGGGTATGCGGACCTACCGGCGCCACCTCTGTTCCGGCGGGCCGTGGCGGCCCCACGCTTCACTACCCATTTCCGCTAGAAGGACGAGTGGCCAAGCCACCGCATTCCGTCTAAGTGCGGGGCAGTGTGACCAGAGTCACTGCCGCCACAGGCAAACGCAGGGCAGGGCCTTGGCTCCCGCCCCGCGGAGGGGCCTCGATGGTGGGGCGATGCTGCTCTACGCGTCCGGCCCTAGCTCTCCCAGCATCTCCACACACGCCTCGACGATGGACTCGCCGGCGCCGGGGGCGATGCAGGCGGAGCGGCG
>JBHIEF010000439.1:0-1536 GCA_046760465.1 Armatimonadota bacterium
TCCGCCAGAAACTCGGCCAGCTTGCGCAGCACCCACTTGGCCGGCTTGCGGAAGAGCGGGACCTTCACCTCATCGCCCGTCCGCGCTCCCACCGCCATGTCGCAGCCATCCAGCTCGTACAGCAGGTGCGGGATCTCCGCGGCCGGGTACGTGCCGTCCCCATCAATGATGGCCACGTACTCGCCGCGGGCCCGGCGAATGCCAGTCTTGAGAGCCGCCCCGTAGCCCCGGTTGGCTCCATGGCGGATGACCGTTACCCCAGACACGTCCCGTAGGCTATCAACCGTGCCGTCCTCCGAGCCGTCGTCCACCACCAGCACCTCGAACGGCCAGTCGCCGTCGGCCATGGCCTCCTGGATGGCGCGCACCTGGCCGCGGATGCCGTCCTCCTCGTTGAAGGCCGGGATGACGATGGTGACCCGGGGAACCTCGGCCTCTCCGCCGAGGCGCGGCGTGGCGGCCAGCGCCGCCACAGGCGACTCGTCCCGCTCCAGGGTCCGCACGACGTCTTCTACCCTTGCCATAGGCTGCCTCGCGGCCCGGTCGGGCCATCCGCCGGTCCCTGGCTCTGGCGAGTGCGGCTGGGGGAGGGGGCGCGCGGGGCCAAAGCGACTCACTGCCCCGCGTGCGGAGGCTATACTCGCCCAAGCCAGAGATCCTGTCTGCCCAGCGAGCCGGATGGCGGCCCTCGACGGCTCCTGAGCGTTCTCCGCGCTGCCCCCTCCCCGTTCGGCGGGATGTTATCGCAACTACCAGCGCGCGGCGAGTGTGCGGCTCACAACGTCAATGCGTCGTGGCCGCCGCAACGACGAGCAGCAATGGGGCTTTCGGGGTGGGGAAGGGGTCGCGGAGATGCTGCCATGCGGCTTCTGCCGCGTAGTGTGGTGCGGAAGTGACTGGGGGAGTGTTGCTGCCAGAGAACTGCGGTCTGGGTGCCTCTTGGCCTGCAGCTGCTATGGCCTAACTGGGTGCCCTTTCTGACCTTGCCACCTGACCCCTACAGCCCTCCCTTGGCCTATGCTGAGCACTTCCGGCGGGCCACAGCAAACTACCGCTTCCGGCCCGTGCCGTTGAACCCTCCAGCGGTCCATACGATACCACCCAGCCTGTGCCGTGTCAATGGTCGCAGCGTAAACAATGCGTAAGGCCGCGCGCAACTGTGATTGATCCGTAGCGGCACGGAAAAGCCCTGCAAAGGCACCGCCGGCCACTGGGCATACCACCTCCTCAGCAAGGGCCCGTCGCCACCTGCCGCGGGGAGTCTCAGCTCGGCCCGGACGCGCACTTGCTGCGTCACGTGCATTCCGGTAGAATGGCGTAGTCCAGTGGGCTCCGCCAAGCCCCTGCGGTAGGCCTCTGACGACCCCGTCGGAACATGCCGGCGAAGGTCGACGGCGAGGCGGCGCAGTGGGTCCAAGCGGGGCCAGTGTCGCCAAGAGGAACGAGGTCCTTTAGCCATGCCTAGACGCCGACTGTTTCTGATCGGGCTCGACGGCGCCACTTGGGACGTTCTTACCCCCGCGATGGAGGCCGGGG
>JBHIEF010000440.1:0-1522 GCA_046760465.1 Armatimonadota bacterium
GGGCAGTGGCGGCCGCTGGCCGCCTCGGCCGACAAGCCCTTTGCGACCACCGCCAACATCACCTTCGAGGGCGAGAAGTGGACCGACAACGTCAGCCACGGTGAGCTGATCCGCGCCGGCTACGACGAGAGGCTGGAGATAGACCCCGCCAACCTCCAGCTCCTCTTCCAGGGCGTGCTCGACCCCGACCGTGCCGGCAAGCCCTACGGCCAGATCCCCTGGCAGCTCGGCCTGCTGACGCTGGGGCCGGCGACGGACTGAAGGAGGCTCCCCATGCCCACGCGCGACGAAGCCATGGACGTCCTGACCGAGTTCACCAAGAACCCCAACCTGATCAAGCACGGCCTGGCGGTGGAGGCGGCCATGCGCTGGTACGCCCGCAAGTTCGGCGAGGACGAGGACCTGTGGGGCGCCGTCGGCCTGGTCCACGACTTCGACTACGAGAAGTACCCGTCGCCCGAGGACCATCCGCGCCGCGGGGCCGAGATACTCGCCGAGCGCGGCTGGGCTGAGGAGGTCGTGCGCGCGGTGCTCTCGCACGCCGACCACTCCGGCGTGCCCCGCGAGACGCTCATGGAGAAGACGCTGTTCGCGGTGGACGAACTGACCGGCTTCCTCATCGCCGTGGCGCTGGTGCGCCCCAGCAAGAGCCTGCACGACGTCAAGGTCAAGTCGGTGAAGAAGAAGATGAAGCAGAAGGCCTTCGCCGCCGCCGTCAGCCGCGAGGACATCATCAAGGGCGCCGAGGAGCTGGGCATCGAGCTGGAGGAGCACCTCGCCAACGTAATCGAGGCCCTCCAGACCATCGCCGAGGAGTTGGGGCTGGCCTGACAGGCCCGCGTACGCGCGACCCTCCGGCCACCTAGTCCGCATCAGGAGTTGAGGCCGGGGCAGAGGGAGCCATCCGCGTGAGCCCTTCGACCCGCAGAATCATCGCCGCCTCGGCCGTCGCCGCGTTCGCCTTCCTGCTCCTTGCCTGGCTCGTGGCGGGTAGGGACCGGCTGGGGCCGGCGCTGCACCGGGCCGCGGAGACGGGGGAGTGGGGAACACTGTCGGTCTATGCCTACCCCGACGGCGACGGGGCCGCAGTCCTGTTGACGGGAAACGGCGTCGTCCGAGGCCGTCGCCTGAGCGACGTGACGGACCCCCGCAAGCAGCACTACGCTGCCGCAGATCGGGCCGAGGTGCGCCGCCTGCTCTCGTTGCTGGACCGCGCGCGCTTCTCCAAGATGGATGAGGAGTATGGCGAGTACTCAGAGAATCCGCGCTCCTTGTTCCTGAGCGTCCGTCTCGACGGACATACCCACACGCTGTTGTACTACGGCGAAGAAGCTGACGCGCTGGCAATGCCTCCGGAGTTGCGGGAGGCCATGGCCCTCCTGCACGAGCTCTGGCTCCGGGCCATGCGCGCGCCCGCACCCGAACGACTGCCGCCGAGCGGGCCCCAGGGGTCCAGCCAATGATAGAGCCAGCCGGCTACGCCGGCGTGGCCCCCCCTACCTCACCCTCGGATGCAACACCC
>JBHIEF010000441.1:0-1512 GCA_046760465.1 Armatimonadota bacterium
GTCGCCAGCGGGAGCTGGCTCCTACGCTGTTGCGGGCAGCATGTCCTTGGCAGGAGGGGCAGGAGGCCCTTCGACTTCGCTCCCTTCGGCTGCGCTCAGGGCGGGCAGGACGAGCGAGCTCCTGCCCTGCGACGGCAAGGCAAGCCTACCAGGCGGCGGTTTCGGCAGCAAGCTGCCGAAACACCGAGACTTCTAGTCGCCAGCGGGAGCTGGCTCCTACGCGGAAGGGGCGGCGCGTGCGGCTTTGCAGGATCAGGGGATGCTACATGCCAGACAACGGCGCGAAGTCGGGAGACTTCGCACTCCACACAACGGCGTTCACGACGTGGCGATGTGCTGGATTAGGTGCCACATGTAGGCGAAGTTGTCGTAGGGGACGTCGGGGGGGACGCCGTGGTCCACCGAGGGGATGTAGCCGCCCTGCTCTATGAGCCAGGGGACCTTGCTCATGACCTCTCGTCTGACCCGCTTTCGGTCGAAGCGCAGCTCGCGCTTGTCAATGCCGCCCATGAGGCAGAGGCCCTCGGGGAACTGCCTGCGGTAGGCCACGGGGTCGTTGCCGGCGGCGATCTCCACGGGCCAAGTGGCGTTGACGCCCACCTCCAGCCACAGCGGGATCAGCTCACTGATGTGGCCGTCGCAGTCCAAGACGATCACGCGCACGCCGTGGCCGTGCAGGAACTCGACCAGGCGGCGGTAGCGGGGGAGCATGAACTCGCGCACCATCTGGGGCGAGATCATGGAGGCGGTCTTGTAGGCCATGTCCTCGTTGAGGAAGACGAAGTCTATCTCGACCTCGGTGACGGCACGCTGGATGGCCTGGAGGGTGAACTCGGTGACGAACTCCATCATCTCGTGCACGAAGGGCGGGTCGTCCAGGCAGAGCGTGCACAGGCCCTCGAAGCCGACCCAGTCGCGCACGCGCCAGAAGAGCCAGGGGATGGTGAGGTTGACCACGAAGTCGCGGTCGCGGTAGCGCTCGACGCGCTGGAGCCAGTCGCCGGGGTAGCGGGCGGGGTCGCCCGGGTCGAAGCGCTGCGTCATCTGCCGGAAGCTGTCGCGGTCGTGGACGGGGAACTCCAGCCAGGTGCGCGTTACGAAGCCCGGCGTGGCGTCCACGGTGAAATCCAGGCGCCGGGCGCCGAGGCTGTCTATCCAGATCTTGTGGTCGCCGCGGTCCTCCAGGAGGGTCTCCTCGAAGGCGGGCAGGGGGCCGAGGTTGACGCCCACGCCCTCCCAGTGGTCGAGACCTAGGACCTCGCCCACGCCCTTGCCCTGCGGCAGGCCCTCGGTGTACCAGCGGTCGTAGGTGCTCTGGCGGGGCCCGCCGGGGTAGTAGGGGATGCGGTCGGGCTGGCCGAAGAGGGCAGTCTCGAGGAAGCGTTGGCGGGAGGTCATGGTGGTTGCCTAACGACAAGTCGCGGCGAGACGCGGCTCCCACAAGGGAAGGGCCGGTTGACGGTTTGACGGCGGGGGCGGATTCTCCTTCGTGGGGAGGGAGCGGAGGGAGGC